>JABIFG010000345.1 GCA_018650795.1 Fidelibacterota bacterium | reverse complement strand
GGTTTTCACGCAAGAGAACTCAATATGTTTGGTCGCTGGATTCGTCAACCCTATGGTATGGTTGTTATCTCAGGTCCCACTGGGTCTGGTAAATCAACCACATTGTACGCTTCGCTAAAGGAAATCAAGAGTGAAGGAACCAACATTACCACGGTTGAAGATCCTGTGGAATATCAGATGGATGGTATTAGTCAGGTGCAGATGCGGGATAAAATTGGTCTCACATTCAGTGCATCCTTGAGATCGATTCTGCGTCAGGATCCTGATATCCTGCTCATTGGTGAAATTCGAGATGAAGAAACGGCTGATATCGCTATCAAATTTGCGTTGACAGGTCACCTGGTGTTTAGTACGGTTCACGCCAATGATGCACCATCAACCATTACGCGTCTCATTGACATCGGCGTGCCACCATTTTTGGTCGGTTCAAGTTTGAACCTGGTGATGGCTCAACGTCTGGTGCGTACGATTTGTTCAAATTGTAAAGAAGAATACACACCCACCAAGGAAGATTTATCTCGCCTTGGTCTGAAAGCTGATTCACACAAATACTATCATGGCAAGGGTTGTGTTAAATGTCGCCAGACCGGTTACCGGGGACGTTCGGGTATCTTTGAGATGCTTGAAATGCGTCAGGCAATCAGAAAACTAGTTTTTGAAAATGCCAATCAGGAAGTTATTCGTGAGAAAGCCATCGAACAGGGGATGGTATCCCTCCGAGAAGCTGGTATCCAGAAACTCAAAGATGGCATCACCACTTTCGAAGAAGTATTACGTTCAACAGTAGAGGATTTTTAAGTGGCTGAAATCGATGCAAAATTAGCTGAACAGCTAAAAGAGGCTGAGCCAACTGCAGAAGAAGCATTTAATAAAATTGCTGCTGGTGGTAAAAAGAAGAAGAAAGCTGACATTCAATGGGGAGATGAGTTCATTGAAGAGCTTAATTTATCCCTGCAAAAGCTGAAAACCCGGATCCCATTAAAAAATCTGGTCTTTTTTACTCGTCAGCTCGCCACAATGTTTGCGGCAGGATTAACCTTGGAAAAGGCCGTCACGAATCTTGCTGAAGAGGAGCGTCATCCCGGGTTTAAAAAGACACTTAATAATGTATCAGACGATATTCGTCGTGGTCTGAGTCTTAGTGATTCCATGGAAAAACATCCTGCCACTTTTGACAATCTGTTCGTTGCGCTTGTAAAGGCTGGAGAAGTTAGTGGAAGCCTACAGACTATTCTTGATCAGCTGGCCACCTACATTGAAGCCGTTCATGATACGGCACAGAAAGTGAAGTCAGCGCTTTACTATCCCTTTATGGTACTGGGATTCATGATTGTCGTGTTGGCTGGAATGCTAATTTATATTGTTCCAAAATTTAACGAAGTATATAAGTCCCTGGGTGCAGAATTACCTTTTGCAACGCGGATGTTGGTTGGTCTTTCGGATGCAGTAGTAGAGAGTTATGGTCAAGTCCTGTTCTTCCTATTTGTAGGCTATTTGGCCATCTGGATGATTAGCCTTACTCGGAAAGGGGGGTATCTGGTTGATACCTTCAAACTAAACTTTCCCGTTTTTGGTACGCTAATTAACTACAATATATACAACAAGATGACAAAAACACTTGGCATTCTATTAGGTGCGGGAGTTCCGGTTATACCTTCAATGCGTTTAATTCAAAAGGTTGTCGACAATAAGGTCTATGCCAAAGCCATAGGAACAGCCACAGAGTATATTCGTGATGGCTACAATATTTCCGCTGCCTTCCGCATCACTGAAAAATTTCCCTCGATCATGCTTCAACTTTTATCAACTGGTGAAGAGACTGGTGAAATCGATACCCTACTTGATAAAGCATCGGATTTTTATTCGAAACAGGTTGATTCTATGGTAAACCGCATGACCTCCCTTATCGAACCTCTGATGATCATGTTTGTAGGGGGACTCATCCTGGTCATCCTCATTGTAACGTATTTGCCAGTATTCTACATCGGTATGGCAATGAAATCAGGTATGTAAGGTCTAACGGGTTATTGAATGATCCTATCCACTGAAATTATCATACTTGGTGTTTTGGTTGGGGTTGTTCTCGCGTACTCACTTTCACATCTTTTTGCTGTAATATCTCAGGGGACATCCATCTTCTCGAAGGAGCGGGTCTGTGAGTCCTGTGGTGCTCCTCAACCTTATGGTCGACGCATTCCCATACTAGCTGCTTTCTTCTTTTCTGGAAAATGTTCAGTCTGTGGACACGCAGCTCCACGACTCTATTCATTTTTAGAGTTTGTCATCTTGGCCTTTACCATATGGGCATTCAGCGTCATGAAACCAATCCTGGCACTTCAAATTAGTGTCCTATTCTTTGCCTTGATTGGCGTGACATACATGGATTTGAAGAGATGGATCATTCCCAATGAGTTTGTGGTGTATATCATTGCTATAGGGGTACTTGGTATAAGCGCAGAAACAGTGAATTTAGATCAAGCTCTGCTGGGGCTAGCTCTGGCTGCAGTTGTTTCCCTATTAATTATCTTGCCTCAACGCTTCGGAAGTGGGGATAAAACCCTGGCACTGGGCGACGTGAAATTATGTCTAGCTGTGGCATTATGGTTGGGTTGGATACTATCGGCTTATGTATTCTTATTAGCCAGCTTATTGGCAATTGTGGCCTGGATTATAGGTGGTTTTCTAAAAGGCTTCTCGGTACAACGTAGGATCGCATTTGGCCCATTTGTTGCCTTGTCTACCATGATCTTTGGAATTGGCCGTGTAGTGGACCCGCAGTTTGTAACTCATTTGCTTACCTTTAGATTTTAAAATATCTTGAACGAGTTAGACTTTTAGGGACAGGAAGCATCTGGCCTGAATATTTTATACAATAGTGAGGAGAATTATAGATGAGTGATGTCAGAATTTCAGGCTACGGTGACGATCTCACCATAGATGATGTGCGAATAGGTGATCTCAGTCCTGCCGAGCATGAAGCGATTGAATTGCAAAAAGGTGGGCAGAATTATGCACCCCTGGAAAATGTTGTCGTCAGCCATGTCCAGGATAGCTCAACTTTAATATGTCGCAAACCAGATCCTGAAGGCATCAAGTCCTATATCGAAGAGGAATTGCTGGATGGCTTATGCTGTTATTCCGCTGTGAATCAGGGGCAGCTCAACAAAACCATTGTAGATGCAGTCATTGCACACCTCCAAAATGAAAAAATTCCAACTGTACCACGCTCAATCCGGCACAAATATATGGCTGCCTTCCTTATGGCGGTGACAGCCATCACCAAAATGGACAAGGTGGTACCAAAGGTGGCTGGAGTCGAGGCTCCCGAACTCATGGCCAAACTATCACGACGCTGGGGTTATCGCGTTAAGGGTATTCCAGCCAATGAGGCCATCATAGTCGTTGCAGCTGAGAACTTTCATGGTCGCTCACTATTTGCTGTGTCTGCTTCAACAGACCCATCAGCAAAAGATGACTTTGGACCTTTCCTCCCTGGTATAGAGGTGGTTCCCTTCAATGATTCCGATGCTCTGGAAGCACTGTTTAAAGAAAAGGGTGATAGAATAGCTGCATACATAGTGGAGCCCATTCAAGGTGAGGCTGGGGTGATCCTACCCTCAGCAGATTATCTGCCACGTGTGGCTGATCTCTGTAAGGAATACAATATTCTCTTTTGTGTAGATGAAGTGCAAACAGGTTTTGCCCGAACAGGAGCTCATTTTGCCCATCAACTCTACAATGTAAAGCCCGACCTGATGGCCTGTGGTAAAGCTGCGGGTGGTGGAATTATGCCGGTTTCATTTGTGGCAGGGCGCCGAGATATCATCGATGTTTTGACACCTGGTTCTGAAGGCTCAACTTTTGGTGGTTTCCCATTAGCCTCAGTAACGGCAGTATTCTCCATTAAAGCCATGGTTGATGAAAAGTTGGCTGATAATGCACGACTAATGGGGGCTAGACTATTAGGTCACTTCGAAAGTATTCGAGCAGAATTTCCAGATAAAATCAAAGAGGGTAGAGGCGCTGGGTTGTTAACTGCCTTTGAAATGTTTGACAAACCAGGTCTGGATGGACACAAGGTCTCTCTGAAATTGCTGGAAAATGGTATTTATGCCAAGGAAACTCATAAAACGACGGTTCGTTTGGCTCCTGCTCTGACCATTACTGCAGCTGGTATCGACCATATAGGTGAATCCATTCGTAAAGTGATTAGAGACTTATAGAGAAATAGCAAAGTTAAGTAGAATCATGAAGAGTCAGATTAATCATCTGACTCTTTTATTTATGAGGCGTGTTTGGGTGAATCCATTGGCGTAATGGGTTACGCGGTCCACTTTCCAGAATTTTTCATCCAGTGGCTTCTTAAACAGGCTGATACCCTTACCAAGCACCGCAGGCACCTGGGTGAGGATGATCTCATCAATCAACCCAGCAGCGAGAAATTGTTGAACAACATTACCACCATCCAGATAAATATGTTTATCACCCAAGGACTCAAACAGTTTGACTAATGCATCTGGAGAACCCGCAGTAAAATTCACGGTAGCATCTGGGGGAAGTGCATCTGGTGGAGCTTGATGGGATAGTACTGTCACAGCCAGGTCACCATACGGCCAGCTCCCAAACTCAAGCACTAGATTGAATGTATTGCGCCCCATGACCAATCTATCTACAGATTGCATCAGGGCAGAAAAACCGAAATCTTCTGATTTATCTTCAGGAGTGGGTAGCTCATTGAGCCAACCCACACCACCATTTTCATCAGCGATAAAGCCATCCAAACTGGTGGCCATAAAAACGGTAGTCTTCATTGTGGCATCTTTATTCAGGACGTACCACCATGAGATAAAGCGCAATGAGGGGGAGAACAGTAGCGATGGCTCCTAGAATGGACCACCATCGGTTCAGTGCTTTATATCTTACACCCGCTTCCTTCAAGGAGTGGGATTCATCAATGAGGCGCATCTGTTTTCTTTGGATAGGAAGCAAGCCAGCAACCCAGATGAGAACTGAGAGCGTAAGCAAGGCATAACTATGATAAATCCAGGGGTGTGCTCCGATCCCACCGAGTGCTGGGGCTAACATATGACCGGTAACGCCGATGATAATAACACCAGGCACCATGAATATAAAATCGGTTCTCTGGATCAATTTGATTGAGAATTTGTGTACAGCTTTATCATCTATTCTTTGTGCAAGCAGTCGCCAGACGAAACTGATTATGATATTTCCCAGGAAGAGGACAACTCCGAGGATGTGAAGTGTTTTAAGCATGAGATTTGATCTCCTTTCAAGGCTTGAAACTAGGACGTTCTTAGTATTGTCACAAGAAATACGATTCCAAAATATGTAAGTAGAACATATTAACCGAACGGGAATTTATTTTGGTGCAGTAATAATTGAGTCGGGAAAAGCCCTGCTCCCAGGAGAACAGGGCTTACGGGAAACGGAGGATGTGGGACCCCGACCTGGCGGGGGTGTTGACCCGAATAAACGGGTTAATTGATCCGAAGATCAGTAACGTTTTAGAGAGACATGCCCTCTTGACGTCGGATATACGTCGGCACCGAAAGATCATCACTAAAATGCATGATCACATCTTCTGATTGCTGACGTTCGAATGTTGGAACTTCCAATTTCTCACGATCCTCCTGGGAATCCAAACGAGGGGCGATCATTGGCTCCTCAAAATCCTGTACAGGAGCTTCAATTATGATCTCTTCTTTCGGTTTAGCTTCACCCACAGGGGTTGTTGGACGATATACTCGGGCTGGTTGAGTTTCTTTTCTGTCAAATTTAAGATCAGAATCGTGATGAAATCCTGTAGCTATTACAGTCACTCTGAGATCTTCACCCATCGTCTCATCAATTACGGCACCCATAATGATATTGGCCTGCTCACCGACTTCTTCAAAAATAAGATTTGCAGCCTCATCAACTTCAAACAGTGACATGTTTGGACCACCGGTAATATTGATGAGCAAACCTTGAGCTCCATTAATATTAGTATCGTCCAGCAGAGGTGATGATATGGCGGTCGTAGCGGCCAATACAGCGCGTTCCTCACCGGAAGCTATGCCAGTGCCCATGATGGCATCTCCCATCCCTTCCATGGTCGTTTTAACGTCTGCATAGTCCAAATTGATAAGGCCAGGAACATTGATCAAGTCAGAAATACCGCGGGTTGCCTGGAGCAATACTGAATCTGCCTCCAGAAAGGCATCGACCATCGTGGTGGTTCTCTCAACGATAGATAGTAATCGTTGATTTGGAATAACGATAAGGGTATCGAGGTACTGACGTAGATTATCAACACCTTCTTTACCTCGTTTGGATCTTTGTGGACCTTCACACCGAAAAGGTGTGGTGACGATCCCGATAGTTAAGGCACCAATTTCCTTAGAAATGCGTGAAACTACTGGAGCTGCACCTGTGCCTGTGCCTCCACCCATACCTGCAGTGACAAATACCAGATCAGATCCATCCAGGGCTGCAGCGATGGCCTGTGCATCTTCTTCAGCCGCGGCTTCACCAACGTGAAGTTTGGCACCAGCACCAAGACCCTTGGTAATGGTCTTACCAATCTGGATTTTGACGTCAGCTTTGCTGTTATCCAATGCCTGAGCATCAGTATTAACGGCAATAAATTCCACACCGGTAAGCTCTGAGTCAACCATGCGATCGATGGCATTACTACCTGCACCACCAATACCGATAACCCGGATCCGAGCTTTCTGTTCTTTTAAGCTGTCAAATTCAAATAACATGTTAGTATCCTCCGTTTTGGATGTGTTTTCCTATTAAAAATTATTCTGAAAAAAATCAGTTATTCTCTTAAACATTCGAGCGAGTGTACCCGTCTCATATCGACTCGTCTCTTCTGATTGAAATTTTGCAGCATAGGCGATCAGGCCTGTGGCCGTAGCGTATTCAGGACTATCAACCTTTTCTGTTGTGTCTATAAAGCCGATGGGGTTCCCAAGGCGCACAGGAAGATTGAAAACACGCTTGGCCAGGGGAATAATGCCAGGAATGTTCGATCCACCTCCAGTAAATACCAAACCTGAGTTCAAATGCTTCATCATGCCATTTTCTTCCAGGTTGGCTTTGACCATCCTCAAAGTTTCGTCCATGCGCGCTTCGATATACATTGAGAATTCGGACTCATTGATATTGCGATCCTGACGACCTCCCACACCTTTTACATCAAAAACCTTATCAACTTCTGTTTCAGCGGTGAAGCAATGACCAAATTTGAGTTTGAGCTCATCAGCCTGCTCTTCGGTAATACGTAGGATGCCTGCTATGTCTGAAGTGACCTGGTTCCCGCCAAAGGGGAGGGAAACAGTATGTTCAACACCAAATTTTGATATGACGATAGCGTCGGTAGTGCCAGCTCCGATATCGATGAGACCGACACCAATTTTCTTTTCCTCTTCGGTCAGAACAGATTGGGCAGAGGCAATGGGCTCCAGGACAAAATCTTTTACCTGGCAGTCGGCCTGGCGGATGGCTGTGATAATATTCTTAGTACTTGCTGTGGCTGAGGTGACAAGATGCACCTGTGCTTCCAGTCGACGACCGGTCATGCCCACAGGGTTTCTCAGGCCAGCTTCATCATCTACAGTAAATTGTTGTGGAATTACATGGATAATTCTACGACCATTGGGAAGACCCACTGCTTTAGCTGATTCGATGACTCGCTCAACATCTTCCTCGGAAATCTTTAATTCTTGTTCAAGTACTCGATTTGATAAATCGGCAATGCCAATAACCCCAGTTGCATTTAAACTGGTGATATGTTCTCCAGCAATACCTACTGTGACTTGCCCTGCTTTTATGCCAGCATGCGCTTCAATATCATCCAGGGCCGTTCGTATAGCTTTGGCTGTGGCTTCGATGTCAACAATGGTTCCACGGCGAAGACCTGTTGAGGGTGCGATGCTGAGACCGACAACCTTGAGAACGTCTTCGTGATCGGGTTCAGCTGCAATTGCACATACCTTCGAGGTTCCTATGTCTACGGCTACGTATATTCCACGGCTGTTCATCGTGATTTTCGCTCCTTTACGATGACCTGACGATCAAATCGCAGATCGATATACTGATAGGGACTAATGATCCCTGAATCTGATTCTTCGGATATAAATTTCTCCAGAATGATGCTGTTTACGATTGCATCATCTTCGTTACCCAGTAACACGGTGGTTCCATGTGTGGCAGAAATCAATTTGATACCACGCCTGTCATAGGATATCTCGGATATGTCGAGATATATGCCTTGATGTTCCTTGCGAATCTTTTTGAGAAAGTTGACCAACATCTGCACGGTTTCATCTGGTATGATCTGACCAATATCTGAGGCCGGTACATCCACATTGATTCCAGTGATAATGGGTAAATTATACAGCATCCCCTTGTCAGGTAAGGGCAGTAGTATGCTCTTTTCGTCAAGGGTCATTATATCTTGAATGGCTATATATGCCACTGGCAGCACATCATATAGATAGATATCCAGGGAATGGGGGTAGTTCCGAGTTGCTTTTGCGCTGCGGATAAGTGGATAATCCAGAAAACTTTCCTGAATTGCATTGAGATCAAGCTGCATAAGTGAACTACCGAGGTAAACTTCAGTGAGGCTCTTAACCCTTTCCGGGCTCATGGTTCGCTGGCCATACAGATTGATGGTTTCAACCTCATCACTTCTGAGCAAGCTGGCATATGCCACGCTTAAGAAACCAAGTAGCAATACAATGACCAACAGTCCTGCTGAAAACGCCCAGCTAAGGGGGGTAATTGTATATGTTGATGACCGGGCCACTTATTTAGCTTTCTTGAGGAAAAGATCGTGAAGTTTCCATATGTCACCGGCACCCATGGTGATGACCAGGTCATCGCTTTGTAATTTCGGGCTTAAGAATGCATACACATCTTCGATCGTAGGGAGGAGTTGAATCTTAGCGGTTCCTGAATTCAGGATCAACTCGGAGCTTACACCTGGTATGGGCAGCTCTCGGGCAGGATAAATATTTGTAAGTATGGCAATATCTGCGATTTGGAGCGCGGCTGCAAATTCTTTGGCAAAATCTTTGGTTCTGGAATACAAATGAGGTTGAAATACAGCAATTATCCTGGAGCTTCCCCAACCACTTCGAGCTGCCAATAAAGTGGCTTCTAATTCTGAAGGGTGATGGGCATAATCATCAACAAATTGGACACCATTTTTTGTGCCCTTGAGTTGGAAGCGGCGCTCTACACCATGAAAGGATTCAAGTCCAGCTTTGATGTGTTTGAAATCAATACCCATCTGATGTGTTAATGCACAAGCACCCAGGGCATTCATGACATTGTGATCACCAGGCATATTGAGTAGAATGTCACCCATTTTCTTACCATTCTTGACGATGGTAAATTTGCTGGTGAAGCTATTTACTTCAATATCGATAGCCTGATAGTCAGGCATGTTTGTTAGACCATAGCTAACCACCGGGTGGGGGCTGCGGCTGGCGAGATGAAGCAATTCTGAATCATCACCCTGTAAGACCAGCAGACCTGAATCATCCAGCTTTGAGATAAACTGAAGAAAGGTGTCGCGTACATCCTGTAAATCTTTGTATATATCCAGATGATCAGCTTCCAGTGTTGTGACAATGATCTGAGTAGGCTTAAGAGCCAAAAAGGAACGGTCGTATTCGTCAGCTTCCACAACGATGTAATTCTGTTTGCCGAGCCGGAGATTTGAGCTTAAATCAGGCAGAATTCCACCCACCAGGATACTTGGCTCGAGTCCTGCAGTAATTAAAATCTGACCACACATACCTGTGGTAGTTGTTTTCCCATGGGTACCAGCAATTGCAAGAGTCTGTTGATAGGACTGTGCGATTTGTCCCAGCAACTCAGCTCTTCGAATTTCTGGAATTCCATGTGCTTCAGCATAATGCCGTTCCGGATTATCAGGTTTAACAGCACTTGAGTATACCACAAGATCAGCTGACTCGGCGTGGTTCGCAGCATGACCGATATGAACTTGAATATCAGCTTTCCGGAGTGAATTGAGCAAATCACTATCCATTTGATCTGAACCGGATACCTGTTTACCCTGTTGCTTTAACAGCAATGCCAGAGCACTCATCCCGATGCCGCCAATACCGACAAAATGTATGTGTTGAGCTGACTTAAGCACAGGTACTCGCAATTCTTATGATGCTATCGCAAATTTCTTGGGTAGCCTGAGGACGTTTCAGTGTCGCTGAAGCTTGAGCCATGCTAGTCAATTTCTCTTTATTGGTAAAAATGTCCGTGAGCAGAGGCAGAAATGCGCCTTCGGCCAGTTCCGACTCAAGCATAACTCTGGCAGCTCCGGCTTTCTCCTGACTTCTTGCATTAAATTCCTGATGATTGGCAGCTGCACTGGGCAGTGGAATCAGAATGGACGGCAGTCCATAGTGATTTATCTCCGTCAGGGTCATGGCACCTGCTCGGCAGACCATCAGATCCGCTATTGAATAGGCCTGATCCATCTCTTTGATAAATGGTTTGAGGACGATGCGAGGATTAGTACCAATCTGCTTCTGGCAAAATTCAAAATCAGCCCTACCTGTTTGCCACAGGACTTGCATCCCCAACTTTTCGAGATATTTGGATATACGATCAACAAAATGGCGATTGATTGCTCGAGCACCTTGCGATCCACCCAGAATAAAGAGAGTCGGTAGCTCAGGATCTAATCCAAACAATTCTGCTGCTTCAATTCGATCTGAAGAATTACCCATATTGCGAATTGGATTACCCGTCAAAACGGTTTGGGACCCTTTGAGGTGATTTTTAGCATCTGCATAGGTCAGGAATACCTGTTTCGCTTTGGGTGCAAAAAGACGCGTAACCATGCCTGGGTAGCTATTCTGTTCCTGAAGCACTATTGGAATATTGTTTCTCAGGGATTGACGAACTGGTACTGCACTGGCATAGCCACCTGTGCCCACAGTAATGTGCGGATTAAAAGCACGTAATGCTTTATTGGCTTTGATAATTGATGCGATCATACGTCCAGGCAGGAAAAAGTTTTGTTTGAGACCTGCCAGGGATATTGACCGGGATAAGCCACGGATGGGTAGTGCTTCAAGTTTAAATCCAGCTTCAGGGATGAGGCGTGTCTCCATGCCATAATCACTACCAAAGAACAGGACTTCGACATCCGAAAATGCACTCTCTCTGGCAACGCATTCCTGCAATCCTTCAGCAATAGCAAGAGCCGGGATGATATGACCACCCGTTCCACCACCTGCAAAAGCAACACGCAACATGTTATCAGAAGTCAATGTTTAAAACCCTTTCGGCTGATAGAATTTTTCCCGATTCATTGTTGGAGGAAATATTGAACAGGATACCCAGCATCACAGCCGTAGCCAGTAGATTGGACCCTCCGTATGAAATCAGGGGCAGAGGGAGACCTGTAGTAGGTAAAAACCCAGTGACCACTCCAATGTTGACCATGGCAAAACTGAAGAGCGAAAAACTGATGCCGATAGCAAGGAGCATGCTGAAAGAATCTGCAGAATTCCTGGCAATTCTCAATCCTCTCAAAAACAGGAGTAAAAAGAGTAGCAGGAAGAAGGAAGAACCAACGAATCCAAATTCCTCTCCGAGAATACTAAAGACAAAGTCTGTATGTGGCTCTGGGAGAAAGAGATCTTTCACATAACTATTACCCAAACCAACCCCACCAAGACCACCATGAGCAAGACCCATAAGAGAGTGGTGTACTTGAAAACCTTCATTGGCTACATCAACATTATCGCTAAAAAAGGTCATGATGCGTTTCCACATATATGGTTTGCTCCAGGCAAAAACGAGAGCGGTGATAGAGCCAACTGACAGAAGTGCTGAGATGTGGCTGATTTGAATATTGCCGAGATAGAACAAAATCAGGCATAGCATCATAATCATCAGTGAAGAAGAGAGATCAGGCTGGATGGCTATGAGAGCAACCACACTGGAGACGATTAAAAAGACAGGCAATACACTTTTCTTAAAATCAGTCAGGGTTTCTTGATTGCGGTGAAGATAATCCGAGATATATATGATCATCCCGAGACGCACAAAATCAGCAACCTGGAAGCTAAAACTGCCCAGATATAACCAGCGGGCAGGATGCCTGAGACCCATGGACTTACTATAGATCAAGACACCAATCAGCAGCAAATACATGCCGATGAGGATGAAGTGGCGAAGATGTTTGAAATATTGGTGGGGGAACCTGGAAAAAACGATACCCAACATGACCGCAATAGTACCATTCATGAGGTGGCGTTTTAGATAGTGTGATGAATCGGCATGTTGTGAGGTAGAGGCCGAGTACATGACAACCGATCCAGCTACAAAGAGTATAATGACTATGAAAAACAGAACTTTATCTAGATGGAAGTGTTTCACATTGACCACCCTTCATGAGTCTGAATGAGGGTGCGGAAGTGATCACCTCGGGCTTCAAAATTTTCAAATTGGTCAAAACTGGCGCAGGCTGGGGAAAGTAATAACACATCACCATTTGTACCATTTTCAAGGCAATAATTGATGGCAGATTCGATGTTTTCCAGCTTACGCGTCGGCAATGCTGGAGATATCTGGGTCTCAATGATGTCTGAGGCAGCTCCAACCAGCAGAACTTCCCGTGTGGATTCCTCAAGTTGAGAGATTAGAGTTGAAAAATCACCACCCTTGTCTTTACCGCCAAGAATCAACCACAAGGGTTCTGGGAAGCTGTGAATGGCGACCTCGGTAGAGGCAATATTGGTGGCCTTCGAGTCATTGAAACAACGAATACCATTGATTTTACCCACATACTCAATTCTGTGGGGTACTGCAGAAAAGGTCATTAGACCCTGGGCTAATATTTCGGGATCACTGATGAAATCCATAACGGAAGCGATCGCAGCCAGGGCATTACTCAAATTGTGCTTGCCAGGAAGGGGGAGCGCTTTAGCAGGTAATATGGGACTCCATTCACCCTCCCGCATCATTCCGAGGATACCCTCAGCCAACATGGCATCTCCTCCAGAAGGACTGGAAACAGAAAAATATCGGGAGTTATCGACGTTGATATCCTGATTGGACAGCTCTGGATCATCCCGGTTGAGAACAGCGGTACAATTTTCATCCAAGTTATTGAGGATACCTAATTTCGACTCATAATAGGCGGTCAGACTGACGTATCGATCGAGATGGTCTGGTGTGAGATTCAAAATAACAGCGACTTGCGGTTTGAATGTATCAATATTATCCAATTGGAAGCTGCTGACTTCCAATACAAAGACAGGCTTATCTGAGCTTCTTTTCAGGCTACCTAATAATACTTCAGAAGCAGCCACCCCTACATTGCCACCAAGGAAACTATCGTATCCTGCGGTTTGGAGCAGGTGATGGATAAGATTAACAGTGGTTGTCTTCCCATTAGACCCGGTAACAGCAATAATTGGTGCTTCAATGAACCAGGAGGTCATTTCAATTTCTGAATAAATGGGAATGTTTTTACTTCTAATTTTCTGAATAATATCAGCATTCTCCGGAATGCCGGGGCTGACGACTACTAAATCACTTGCCAGAACATCAGGAGAGTGGTAGCCAAATTCAAATTCAGCTTCAATGTCAGCCAGAACCTGACGTTTATCAGCGCTAAACTTATCTGCATCAAATTCACTGACGAGCACTTTGGCTCCAAAATGTCTGAGTAAACGTGCGGCACCCATGGCAGAGCGCTGGCTGCCCAGGATGGTGACGTTTTTACCGGTGATGTCAGATTTTTTCATATTACCGAATCTTGAATGTGGTCAGCGTTAAAAAGGCGAACAGAATTCCCATAATCCAGAAGCGGATCACAACTTTATTCTCATCCCAGCCTTTGAGTTCAAAATGATGGTGGATGGGTGCCATGCGGAATAGTCGGCGACCCTCTCCATATTTCTTCTTGGTATATTTGAAATAGCGCACTTGAATGATCACTGAGATGGACTCAATAATGAAGACGCCGCCTGCAAATGGTAACAGGAACTCTTTCTTCAACATGACCGCCACCGCCCCAAGTGCGGCACCAAGAGCTAGCGAACCGGTATCGCCCATAAAGACCTCTGCGGGTCGAGCGTTGTACCAGAGAAAACCAAGCGAAGCTCCAATAAGTGCCGCACAAAAGACAGTGAGCTCTCCTGCACTAGGGAGATATATGATATTTAAATATTGACTAAAATCTGCACGACCTGTGATATAGGCGATGCCCGCAAAGACCGCCGCCGCAATAGCCATGAGCCCAGAAGCCAGACCGTCCAGGCCATCGCTGAGGTTGACCGAATTGGAAGTGGCAGTGATAACAAAAATGACAAAGGGGATATATATCCAGCCAGACTGAAGATCGAATACTAGATCCTTGAAAAAGGGGAGAGTGGTAGCGGTTTCAACACCTTTAAATTCTGGGTGAAGAATCATCACTGCGCCCAACACCAGACCCAGACTAATTTGACCGAGTAGCTTATAACGGGCGATGAGTCCCTTTTTAGATTTTTTCACAGCTTTCAAATAATCATCGATAAAGCCAACTATGCCCATCCAGACCACTGAGACGATCATCATCTGGATGTAAATATTATCCAATCGACCGAAAAGCAGGGTGGGTACCAGTATGGCACCAATAATAATAAGACCGCCCATCGTTGGAGTTCCAGCTTTGACAGCGTGGGATTCAGGTCCCGTTGTACGAATAGTTTCCCCAATTTGCATGCTATGCAGCTTTTTAATAATCCAGGGTCCCACGATAAAGGAAAAGAGTACCGCAGTAATGGCAGCACTGGCTGATCGAAATGAAATGTATCGGAATACGTTCAATGCTGAGAAATATTCCTGTAGCGGTAACAGTAAATGATATAGCATTATTGGTTTTCCTTATAGGCATTCACAAAATCTTCTAACTGCATGCCACGCGAACCTTTTAGATAAACCAGATCGCCTGGCTTGACTTCATTCAAGAAATGTTGGAGAGATTGGGCTTTGTCCGTGTTATGAGAGAAGTCTTTAAAGCCCTGTTCCTTAAGATATTGAGCACTATTGAAAACTTCCATGCCCAGGAGAATGATATAATCAAATCCAGCGCTCAACATTTGAGCTGCAGCATTGATGTGGGATTCGATACTCTGTGCACCAAGTTCCAACATGTCTGCAAAGATCAGGATTTTCCGAGCTGAAGTATCTATTTCAGCCATGGTTTCAAAACCGGCTTTGGCACTGGCAGGATTGGCATTGTAGGCATCATTGTAAAAATGAACCCCGCCGACTTCTTCGTATTGCATCCGACCACTTTCACCGGAGTAATCTTCAAGTGCTTCCTGGAGTTGATCATAGCGAATACCATTTTGGAGGGCGATAGCGGCTGCAGACGCTGAATTCAGCGCAATGGCCTTACCGGGGTGACTCAAATGGGCTGAGTATTTTCCAAATTGAAGATCATAACAGCCAAAATGGTCTGGACCCGTCATCGTGAAGCTGTGTTCTGTGTCCTCCTTGAAACTAAATGGAATAGGATTAGGACAATTGCGACCCACTGCGGCTACTCTTTTATCATCCAGGTTCACAAAAGCACGGCCACCATTAGCTCCTAGGTATTGGAACAATTCGGCCTTGGTCGCTTGAATGGTCTCAATGTCACGGAAAAATTCAGTATGCGCCAGGCTGATGTTGGTTATCACTCCCTGGTTAGGTTGTGCGATATCGCAAAGATACTGGATGTCTCCTGGTTGACTGGCACCCATTTCAATTACTGCCATTTCATGCGATTCATTCAAATTCAGAAGTGTCAATGGCAAACCGATATGATTATTAAAATTACCATCTGTTGATAAGACGGAAAAGCGCTTGCTAAGGATATGCGAGAGCAAGTTTTTAGTAGATGTTTTGCCATTCGTTCCAGTTATGGCGATGAGAGGTATCTCAAAAAGGTTCCGGTGTACAGTGGCAAGGTCAGCAAGAGATTTGACGGGATCCTCTGTCATTATCAGAGGGATGGAAGTGTCCCAATCTTCACATCCGTCCCAGGAAGTGGAGGCCATGACTGCTGAAGCGCCACGGGAAATGGCTTTTGGGATATAGTCATGACCATCCACTTGGGAACCGATAAATGCAACGAAGAGGTCTCCGGCATTTAAGCTTCGAGTATCAATACTGACACCGGTTATGGGGGACTGTATGGCCCCCTTAATATTTACATCAGGGAGCGACGTAATAGTTTCAGGCAGAATAGCCATGCTGCTCCATGAATTGATCTACAATTGTCATATCACTAAAAGGTTTACGTTCACCCATAATTTCCTGGTAGGGCTCATGACCTTTTCCAAGCACGGCGATGATATCGCCGGACTCGGCTTCGAGTAAGGCGGAATTAATTGCTTCTGTACGGTCTTGAATGACACTATAATTTGAACGCTGGCCGCATCCTGCAATGATTTCCTGGATAATTTTAAGAGGGGCTTCTGTCCGGGGATTATCATCAGTGATGATCGCTTTGCTGGAAAGGCGCGTGGCTATTTCACCCATGATGGGACGTTTACCTTTATCCCGGTCACCACCACAACCAAAAACTGTGATAAGACGATTATCAGGATAAGATTCAGCCAGCGTGGCTAGAATGGTTTCCATGGCGTCTGGGGTATGGGCGTAGTCGACAAAGACCTGGAAGGGTGCTTGAGTGGCAACTTTTTCCATTCGACCCGGCACCTGAGGTAGTGTTTTTGCGGAGAGCTCAACCTTTTCAATATCACATTCCATCTCAATAGCCGTGGCATAGGCCGCCAGAAAATTATAATAGTTGAAATTACCGACTGTGTTCACCTGTACGACTCTTTGCCCATAGGGACTATCAAGAGTGAGTTCAACACCGTTACGATTGATTGAATGGTCAAGTATTCGGTATTCAGCGTTGGAGTTATAGCCATAGCGAATGATTTTGGCTACACAGACTTCAATAATTCGTTCTGCATAGGGATCATCCATATTTACTACTGCCACAGATTCTTTCGGCAGACCCTTGAAGAGTAATTGTTTTGCGGCCAGATAGTCTTCCAGGGAACCATGATAATCCAGATGATCCTGGGTGAGGTTGGTATAGACAGCCACATCAAAGGTGAGACCATCTACTCGATTCTGCGATAATGCATGGGAGGAGACCTCCAGTGTTACAGCTTTGGCTCCATGAGCTACAAAATCTGCTAGAATTTCGTATAGGTCAGCTGATTCTGGAGTGGTATGCATGAGATCAATGTCCACATCTTCCATCTGAGCACCGGTGGTGCCGATGCGACCCGCTTTAGAGTCACTCTGATTGAGCAGATGTTGAACAAAATAATTGGTTGTGGTTTTGCCATTCGTTCCAGTGATTGCTACCAGCTTCAAACCATCCGCGGGATTCCCAAAGTAGGTGGATGCGATTACGGGTAAAGCCAACCTTGAATCTTGAACTTGTATGGAAACAATATTATCAGGAATGACAAAATCTGTTCGATCGTAAACAATGACCTGAGCTCCAGCTTCAATAGCTGTGTAAATAAAATCATGACCATCGGTGATGAGGCCACGAACGGCGATAAATAGATGTCCTGTTTGGACCTGTCTGGAATCATAGCTGATTCCAGTTACTTCAGTATTCAGATTGCCTCGCGTCTCGAGGATGTCTGAAACCTGATGAATGATGTTAGTCAGTCGCATTATTCACCCAAATAAATTTCTACGGATTGACCCGTTTTAAGTGTTTTTCCAGCCGCTGGTATTTGTCTGATCACTCGGCCACTCCCATGAGGAATTGGCTTTAAGCCCATGGCATAAAGGCCTGAGAGGCTCATCTTCAAGCTCATACCCTTTAAATCAGGCATGGTGACTTGAGCATTGTTGGCTTTGAGGACGGGGAGAGAGGCACTCAGTAATTGTCCCTGGAGTGTTCGCGGTGGTTCAAGGGCGCCTTTGTCTTTGTCCCTTGCTACAGTGGACTGGAGGTAGGGTTCATCATCATGCCCGGTCAGATTATAAATTCGACGATAAATTTCTTTGGCAATGGGAGCTGCGACCATCCCTCCTGTGTATCCACCTCTCCTGGGATGGTCCACACTGATGATCAAGGTATAATCAGGATCGTCTGAAGGGTAATAGCTGGCGAAGGAGGCTACATATTCGCTCACATATTTGCCATTTTTAATTTTTTTTGCTGTTCCTGTTTTACCTGCGATTTTCAGGTTAGGCAGAAAGGCTTTGTGCCCCGTTCCCTGCGAAACTGCTTTCTCAAGAATGTCTGACATGGTATGCATGGTTTTCTCGGAAGCCACGCGACGTAAAGCATCGATCTGATCAATTTTCTGCTCATAACCTTTAGGGGTTTTAAGCTTCTGGATGAGTTGAGGCTTCATGAGGACGCCGCCGTTTCCAATGGCCGAATAAGCCATTGCCAGTTGAAGGGTTGTTACAGAGACTTCATAGCCGATTGCGATTTCAGATTTTGATAGTTGAGACCAGAGCTTATTATTTTTAAGAGAACCACTGCTCTCATAGGGGAATTGAATGCCACTTTTTTCACTGAAGCCAAATTTTCTGGCAGTATTAAACATCCTCGATTCATCCAGCGCTTCCACTGCTTTAATGATCCCAATATTGGACGAATTTTGGAGCACCTCTGCAAAAGTTAAGTTTTGAAATGATTTCCAGTCTTTTACATCTATTCCATGAATAGAGAATTTACCGTTTTCACAATCAAAAACGTCCATGGGATGGACCTTCTTGGATTCAAGCAGTGCTGTGGCACCCACCACCTTAAATGTTGAACCTGGCTCAAAGGCTGACATGATGGGGTGAGCTATCAATGATTCTTCGGTAATCTTTGAGCGTGAATTAGGATTAAAAGTCGGTATGTTGGCCAAAGCTAATACCTCACCGGTATTTGGATCGACGAGGATTGCCTCAGCTTTGTCAGCTTGATGTCTTTCAACAGCTGCTCTTAATTCCTCTTCAATAATAATCTGTATATCTACATCAATCGTAAGAAAGCAATCATCACCATTGATGGGCTTTTGCTCTCGGAATCCACCACGAATTCTGGTGTTCCCGCGGCCGTCAGAGCCAAGTTCTCTCCATCCATCAATTCCAGCCAGTTGGTGGTCGTAATGATCTTCCAATCCTGACAAACCGTGGTTTTCAGTTCCAACAAAGCCAATCAGAGGTGCCGCGACATCCCCATAGGGGTAGTAACGTCGCACCTTAGATTGCACCTGAACTCCAGCAGGGAGGGGGCTCTGACTCAATTCACGCCCGAGGAGTGGATTCACATCTTTCTCGAGATAGACGAATGGCTTTTTGGTTTTGAGCTTATTGAGATAGTGGCGCTGAGATTTATTGAATGTCTTGCTGAACAATCTGGCCACAGCATCCTTGTCCTGCACCTTAGCGGGATGTGCTGCAAAAGTGAAGTGCTCTATGTTATCAGTAAGTTTTTTACCATTCCGATCATAAAAGTTTCCACGTAGAGGTGATATGGCAATTTTGTCCTCGAATTGGGACTGGAGTGCTTCGCCGAGATCGTCAGGGTCTATGACCTGAATGTAAAACATCTTTAGAACCAGTGCTGCCCAGACCACGATGGAAGTGACGACAACGAAGGTGTAACGCACGCGAAATTTCTTATAGGTCATACTCATTTGAGTTTTACCCTGACTTCGCGTGTTTCAGGATCAGGCTGAATGAGTCCCAGCTTTTCCCGGGCAAGTTTTGAAAGTTTATCCGGCCGATGCAGACGATTGCGCTCGCTCTGGACCAGGTTGTATTCGCCACGTAATTTAATTTCACGAGTGCGAAGTGAATCCAGCTTCAATTCTCCTGCTCTTACTTCTTCACCAATCCATATATACAGGAATAGTAAACCGGCCACGACAGGGATCATCCCGATATAGAGAATAGTCTTAAGTACTTCCTTATATGTCTCAGTCTGACGCATGCAACGTTCTCTCTGCTACCCGTAATTTGGCGCTACGTGCGCGTGGGTTTACGGCAGCCTCTTCAGAAGTGGCAACAACAGGCTTTCCTGTGATACGCTTGAACAGGGGAATCCTAATTTCGCTTTCCAGCATGCCAGGTTGTTGGGGAATATCCTGAGATAGATCACGGAAATGGTTTTTTACCATGCGATCCTCTAGAGAATGATAAGAAATGACAGCGAGACGCCCTCCTGGAGTCAAAACTTGAGTTGCTGTGTTCAGAACGGTCTCTAATACATCCATCTCACGATTGACTTCGATACGGAAGGCCTGGAATACGCGGGCGAGTGACTTATTTCGAAACCGTGGATCAACACAACCAGCCACCGCTTCGCGGAGCTCATCAATTTGCGTTAGTCTCTTGTTGGTTCTCATACTCACAATTTTTCGTGCTATCCTGCGACTATTCCTTTCCTCCCCGAAGCGGTACATGATGTCTGCAAGCTGTTCCTGCGAGTATTCATTAATCACCGTTTCAGCGGTAATGTCATTTGAACGGTCAAAACGCATGTCCAACGGACCATCAAGACTAAAAGCGAATCCTCTTTCCGGATCGTCCAGGGAAAAGGAGTTCAGTCCCAGATCCAAAAGGATCCCATGGACTTGCGTGAGTTTCAGGTCGTTTAATACCTGATCCAAATTCTCAAAGTTTGTGCACCTCAGGTGCAGGGTTTGCTTAATTAGGGAAGGGTCAAATTGTGCGAGGGCAGATTCATCCTGATCGATACCGATCAGTGTAGCATCAACATTTAATAGTAAGGATATTGCTTTGGAGTGTCCACCGAGACCGAAGGTGCCATCTATGTAAACGCCAGACCGCTCGTTGATCATCAGCGCGCAAACCTCGTCCACCAGTACTGGCGTGTGACGAAATCTCGGCTGAATTACCTGATTCACGATGATCGAGTGTACTTGTCAATGGCTTCTATATCCTCAGCATCAAGTTGGAACTCAGTTTCCTCATAGCGTTTAAGAATGTCCGGATCCCAGATTTCGATTTCGTCGATCATCCCAATAATCACGACTTCTTTGTCAATACCAGCATGTTGCAGGAGATTGAGCGGGATCGCAACGCGACCCTGGCTATCGAATTTCAGGGGGGTGGCAAATCGAGTAGCCTGTCGTTTGTAGGCTCTGTGTGCTCGAAGCTTAGAAGAAAGTGTCAGTAGCTCTTCTTCCTTCTCGCGCCATTTGTCAAGTGAGTATACAGCGATATTCTCTTCCTCACCTCGTGTCACCACGAAAGTGTCTTCACTTGACTCCGGTAACGCTTTGCGAAATTTCGCTGGAATATTCAGCCGACCTTTTACGTCGATTGAATAACGAAATTCGCCTGTAAATGTTTTAGTTCCCATTTCCCGTTTCAGCTTTTATATAGCAGGGATAATTACCCACTATTAACCCCAAGTTAGGGATATTTACCCACAAATCAAGAAAAAATGGTAAATTAATGCGACCTTATTGTTGAAAGAGGGGAGTTAATATGCCTCAAATGGGAATCAACATGCTCTATATAAGTGTATATATATACATATAATACAACATGTTGGAGCATGAATATATGTAGATGAGATTTTGTGCTGTGGGGGCTTGTGGGTGATTTGTGGGTTAAAAACCCACGTGTTTCCCTTACCTAAGGCTTCAGATTGCTAACGGATGTGGAGGCGAACTACAGGGTTGGATAGGTTTCCAGGTGTCCACCAGTAGAATCAGCTGTGATAACAAGCCAAGAATCGCTAAAAGGTGATCCAGGAAGTGTATCCCCATGTACTGAGACTAAAGCGGCCTCACCTGGATACAATTTGATTTCGGTTGAATCAGTGAGAAGAAACTCCAAAGATAGACCTGGACTCTGGTAAAGCGTGTCAATAACATTTTGACCATCATTCCTGATGATGGAGAGGAAGTCCGTTGATGTGATTGTCAAACTATCTGCATTTGCAGAGAGCAGTGAATCGGAAATATTCATGGATTCCAGGCTATTTGTGAGATTCATGGGGGGTAAAAGCGATGAAAGTGTTTGAGTCTCTAGAGCAGAGTCGGACTGTAAGAGACTTTTACCAAAGATGATGACAATAATGAGGACGACAATCCCACCAACCAGGCGAATCAAATTACTTTGAGAACCTTTTTCCATCTGTAATAAATTTTGTGCTTCAGAAGGCGTTGCCCCACTCATATCCAAAGAGGCATTTGAATCCGAAACTATATTGCCGGAGATACCTTGTTCGCCAGTCAATTTGAGTTCATTTTCCAGACCTCGCAGAATATCCTCAACAGGATAATCGATGGCCTGTGCGTAGGCTTTCATGAATAATCGAACATAAGGAACGGGAAGAATGTGATAGTCACCTTGCTCCAGTGCCTGCAGGATGCGAACATTGATTTTTATATCCTCAGAGATCTCCTCCAGGATAAGTCCTTTTTTCAGGCGATGGTTTCTTAAGTCCTCATGAAATGCCACGATAGTTCCTCTTCGCTAAGTGCTGATGAGTTTAAGTATTTTTCCACGTAAATCAAGACCGCAGAAACTGCCTGAGAGCCTTTTCTACATAATTTTCCCAGAATCCAGGGAATTAATAGAAAGTCTATTTAAGGGTGATGGAGTGTTGACTGAGAAGATGGTTTAATTTTTCACTCAAATCAGAGATAGGCAAACCCACTACATTATAAAAGCAACCTTCAATTCGATCCACAAAAATGCTAGAGTAGTCCTGAATACCATAAGCACCTGCTTTGTCGTATGGTGCATCAGTATTTATGTAGTAGTCAATTTCATCAGGCCTGAGTTTTTTAAAATGGACCTGGGTCGAAACATGGTGGACTTGTTTAATCCCTGCGGCCTTCATTTGAAAACTATAAGCTGTAATTACCAGATGGGTTCGAGCTGAGAGTTGACCCAACATTTTGCGTGCAGTGGCAGCATCCTCTGGCTTACCCAGGACTTCATCCCCGATGACTACAATTGTATCCGCTCCAATTACGAGGGCGGAGGGCAATAGACCTGAGATCTCGCTGGCTTTGAGTTCGGCCAGGTTCTCAGCATATTGAGCAGGTTTATGACCCTCATAGGGCGGTTCATGTAAGTGGCTGGGCACAACCCTGAATGATAGTCCAATCTGTTCGAGGAGCAGCTTTCTGCGAGGGGAAGCGCTGGCTAGAATTAACTCAACTGCAGACATCAACGGGTTATGACTAATTTTTGCAAACTTTGAGCTGGTTCCCCAAAATCATCGTTATCTGCCTCAACAACCAGAATGTATACACCATTCGCCAGTTGATTGCCAAAACGATCATGGCCATCCCATGGGAAGGAATTAAAGCCCTGGTTTCTAAAGCCCTGCATGTCAGACATAATTTTACGGCCTGCCAGAGTGTAAATAGCGTAGTTTACATCTGCTGGATGTGAGAGCATGTAGGTGACCTCAGTATGATCCCGCATGGGGTTTGGAAAATTGAAAAGATCATAGATGCGGAAATCATTAGCAGCAAAAAACTCTAGTCGCACACTGGCTTCATTGGGGTTGTTCTGGCTATCCCACGCTTTGACCGAGACAAGATGCTCTCCTGGTGGAATCTCGGAAAGAAATGCTGATAGACGACCCATATCTGAATGATCCAGGTCATATTCGAACAACTCCGTAACATCCAGGGCATTTTCCCAGTCCTCATCAATGGCAAGTGTAATGCCATGTCCGGCGACACCGGTCAGGTTTATGCCCTGCTCATCACCGATTTCAATTTCCAGCGGCTCATTGGCTGAGAAGTGATCTCCGTTTAAAAGCACCATATTATCAGAAATAAATAGAATTTCTGGTCCCGTATTATCAAGCGCCGTGGAGTCTGTTCCCATGAATTTTAAAGTATCAATGAATACACTACCATCCAATCCAGTATCATCCCAATATTGGACCCGCAGGATTCCGCCACTCCCAGAATATTTAATATCCTTAGGAAGGGTAAAATTTCCTGAAAAATCGCGATCATTCACAGAGATCAAACCCCGAAAAATGCGTTTACCTGGTAATACATAGGAAATATTACCCGTTGTATTTGTGCTGCTGATATAGAAGGATCTGGTAACTGGTGTCGGTGTATCATAAACCGTTACAGCTGCTCGAGCTTCAGCTGCGAGACTTGTATCGGCCACACCTTCATAGTTCACTGTCCCCATAGCCTGAAAAACAGAAGGTGCGACTGAATCAATGTGACCCTTCCTCACAGGCGAAGCCAATCGCATGGCCGGGTCAGCAAACAAAATGTATTTCTCATTATTTGGATCGGAACCAGCTGTAATATTTTTCGCCATCATCACCGCATCTCCAACCCTGAGTGATCGCCCAGCATCTACCTCAGGAAACAGGAAATCAAAAAAGTCAGAGAGTAGGATTTCATTGAATACGGCATAGGTCTTCCGTGTGGTGGAAAGAATCCCAACGGCTCCATTACTTTCCATGAGCATGAGTTCTTCAGGTACGCAGGATGAATTTACATCATCATATTTAGCCCAATCACAGGTGCCAGCTACCCAGAAGGGGAGCCTCATCCCGGTTTTTACCAGACCAAGATCTGAAACCGTAAACACCTCCTCCTGAGCCCACACAGTTGGTGAACCATGACCCAGATAATTCACAAGCAGGGTCCCGTTATATAGCTTTTGGAGAAAATCATCTCTGGCTTTGGGTTTTTTGATATAGGGAGAGTTCGGATCTTGAACTTCTGGATACTCGGTGAGATAAACTTTGTTCACATGAATGCTGGGTGGAATAATTCTGGCAAGCCCCTCAGTATCATCTATGTGTTCTGATTCTACATATCGACTTGGACGAAGTGGATCATCTGCAACCAGCGTGATGGTATTGCGCCAGATTCCAGGTTCAGGAGTCAGCTCATAACTGATAATTTTATCGATCATTACTTCAAGTTGATCAGCTGTCTGTACCGGCAATCTGCCAATAGCGAAATCAGGCAAACGGTCCCATTCTCCAGACGCGATATGTGTATAACGGTCATCGGTAGAATAGGAACTCACATCAGTATTGCCATCTTTTTGATAAGTAGGTATGATCATTTTGCTCTGACCCGTGATATTCCGGTAATCGTAATCGGTGTCTCCTAGAAATAGAACGTATCTCAGTCGTGGGGTAGCCCAATTGAAATAGACATAGTGCAAAAAATGTTTGATGGCTGCAGGATCCTGAGTCCCTGCAGAGAATTCATCATAAATATCTTCAATATATACGATCTTAACACTGAGACGCTCATCAACAGGAACCTGTGTTTCTCTAAGCACTTTTAGACGTTCTGCTTCTTCCGAAAATATTTCTGGTGTAATCAGAATGTAATCGGCCTGAACATCGGTTCGTCGCAATTGAGGTTCTCCCAGATTGGAGGCTTCATTAAGAACTACCAGGGCAGGTTGGTCGTCGGTATATCCAATAAGCTCACGTATTCCTGGTTCGGCAAGCTTGAATTGATCATTGGCAATTTCCCATTCCTGAACTGCCATGGGATCAGTGACATCCCACAAATGAAATTCAGGGGAGGTATCATGAAAAATTACATTGTTTACGCTTCCCGGAAGATCTAGTAGACCAAATAAATAGTCCGATGAAGGTGCAAGTTGCCGATGGTAGATCAATCGCAAGCTATCAAGATACAGGATGGAGGCATTGGAATTACTGGTATAGGCAATAGTCAGTGTATTTGGTCCGTCACGTAACATATTGTCACCACCGACTGTGCCGCTGAGGACGATTTGTTTGTACAGTCCGTTATATTGACTGACGTTAAAGGGATCACCATTCAACTCAACATCAAGGATATGCTGGAAATTTCCGGCATCATAATCGATAACCATGAGGGCGTTCAGCATTATTTCTGAACCAACAGCGAGATGGTCTTCGATAAAATTGAGACTGAAAATAGATGAAGGCCCAGCAAGCTTTTCACCTACCCAGTTTTTACCGGAATGGAGTTGGTTGTGAAGTTCGGATTCATGGTAAATGCGTTTTTCATAGGAGCTGACAGTATGGGTCGCCTCCAGAATAGATGATTGAAGTGGTGTGACATTATTTGCGGTCTGAGAATCCTGATCAGGTATGCAGAGCCAATAATAGCGTTGGATACCATAGGGGTGAGTGAAACCGTTACTCTTGAAATTACCATTCAAGGGCCGTGCAAAGAAAAGAATCTCATCATCTCCACTCAAAACACCATCTCCAAGACCACTGGTTTTCATGCTGATAGCTTTCAGGTTTTCTGGAATGGGTTCAGTATTGCTCAGTTCAAAGGAGAGTGACTGACCTTCATAATAAGGGGCATATACCTGCCAACTGTTTGGATCGGAATCAGGAATGGATCCAGGGAAGGAGCTTGAATTGATTCGTTGAATGCCCATATAATTGATTGGGAAACGAAACCACTGACCCGCAGGTAAAGCTTGACTCATACGGTTGAGACTCATGGGTGTGGTTTTAGCCCAATCAGTAGCCATCTCAGAATTTATATAAGTCGATATCAGATCCATATCTTGTTGACCACCTGATATATGTTTATCGGGGAAAGTCAGGCGGAATGTGATCTCCTCAAGACGTTGATCGCCCTCAGCATAAGGCATGATCAAAATTCGAGCAGTATTATATGCACGGAAATCCTCTGCGGCGACCACACTTATTAGCTGTGATGAATGAAGGAGGGGTAAATCTATATCTACATGAAAATCACGATCACGAATTTGTTGGGGAAGCCTTGAATCTGGGCTGGATTGGGAATAAAGAATTTCAATTTCAGGTAGTGTTCCATCTGGAGGTAATAGAATCGGAATGGTGAATACTGGAACAATCTTTTCTATTTCCTGATGGTAAGCAAATGTGGCATCCGCCCAGCGAGGTAGCTGTAGACTTTTTTCACCAATCTCATATTGAGTTAGGGTTGGAATCGGAATTACTATTTTGACATTCATGCTTTGTGGCTGCATGTTCGAAACTGAGACGTCCATACCAAGAACAGCGGTGGAGAGTATTATGAAGACAAATAGTTTATTCATGAATTCCTAAACGGTGTTCTCAGGGTATTGTTCCTTGGTCATAATTGGTAATAATAATTGAAATGTCCTACCCACAAAGGGAAATGATCAGTCGATAGAATATAAAGTGAATATTAAAACAACATTTTATAGCGATTGAACTAGTGAGGCACCTATAAATATCTCAACTCTGCGATTGATCTCACGTCCTGCCTGGGTGGTGTTGTCACCAATTGGTTGAAATTCTCCAAATCCACCGATAGCAAAGATAGATGCAGGCAGGGCAGTATTCTCCTGGAGCTGAATCATAATTGATTGCGCCCGGGCGGCACTGAGCTCCCAGTTATCACGATAGAGGGCATTCCTGGTCAAAGGCATATTGTCTGTGTGACCCTCGATTCGAATCTCTACCAGCCATTGTAAGCCTGAGCTTTGGAGTTCACGTAAGAATCCAGCATGCTCTGTATCCAGAAGATTGAAAATGTGGAGATTTTGGATAGAGGTGGCCACCTCGTCTAATTGATAGATATGAGTACTGCGAGGTTGGGCTGAAGCAACTTCAAACAGTCGTGGGTCATTAAGTGTGATTTGAACACCCTTGGAGTTGCGCGAAACAGAAATCTCTTGAATACCGGCAGCATCCATAGCCTCCTGAACTTCAGTCGCAGCTTCGTCCAGTCGATCATTTACCCAGGCATGCACCTTATTGATCTGGCCGGCTCTCACAGTGATCATCATGATAAAGAAGCAGATTAATAATGTAACCGTATCACCATATGATAGTACCCAGCTTGAGCGGGCATTTCCGACTATCTTCGCCATTCGGTCTGATCGCTTAGCCATTATCTATCTCAATCAGTTGAATGTCCAGGTAAATTTCAACACGACGGTTTTCATCATAATTACGTTCGTCTACCATAGGATGAAAAGGTCCGTAACCGGAAATGGAGAAATATGATTCTGGAATAGTCGTTTCACGAATTAAATACTGGGCGACCTGATGTGCCCGAGCTGTGGACAAATCCCAATTATCCCTGAATCGGGATGATCGCCCTAGAGGCATACTATCAGAGTGTCCCTCAATCCGGACATTAATTTTTACTGTTTTTCCTGAGGCCTCAAGTTTTGCGAAAATATCTTTGTTACGTATGGGGATTTTTTCCAATTCCAATCCGCCAATGACCTGGGCAACTGTTCGCAGATAAAAAATGAAATTGATAACAATCTGGTCCTCACCAGATTGGAAAAACGTTTGATCATCAATCTCAGAGGGAATCAGGAGCTTTATACCTTTGGGTCCGGCATGTTCAACATATAACCAATCCAGCCGAAGGACCTGCTTCTCCTTCATGACTTTGGCATAGATGACATCTTTCATCTGGTCTGCAAATTTGAAGGTGGTGTTGGCATCTTGTTCAGCTTTAATAATTAGAAGCAGAAAGAAGGCCAATAAACCTGTCAGGAGATCACTGTACGTGACCTTCCAGGAGTTGGATGCCCGTTCAGCGATTGTTGAGATGTCAGGCATAGGAAATTAGGTCGTGGTTTGTCTTGCTGCCTTCCGTGTATCTTTGTCAACAAAAGTAAGCAGCTTTTCACGCATGATCAGCGGGTGTTCTTTGGAGTGAATACTAAGAATTCCAGCTTTGATAATATTGAGGCTATGAACCTCAGCATCAGAGCGAGTTTTGAGTTTACCAGCAATAGGTATAAAGAGTAAATTTGCTAATAACACGCCATAAAAGGTGGTAACCAGAGCAATACCCATACCCTGTAAAAGTGCTGACATGGAATCCTGTGCACCCGTCGCATAGCTGTCCACAGTGGACGTAGCTGATTGACGTGTCATCATAAGAATCAAACCCATCACAGTTCCAAGTAGACCAAAAGCTGGGGCGTAAGAACCCATGTTATAAAAGATTTCCTGACCATTAGAATGTCTATCAATCATTGAGTTGAGCTCATTGTCGAGGAAATTTTCAAGTTTTTGGGAGTCTCTTTCGAGAATAGCATTTTCCAGACCCATTTGGAGATAATGGTTATCAATTCCATCAAGGATATTTTCCAGGGAAGGCAGACCCTTTTTTCTAGCTTGATCAGAATATCCAGCTAATTCATCGATGATTCCAAGATGATCGAATGTGCTACCATTGGAGAAAGCCTGTAGAGAAACCTTAAGCATGCCGATGACATTCTTCAAAGGATAGTTTACAAGTGTAGCAGCGAAAGTTCCACCCAATACAATAGCCAGACCCCTGAGACTAAAGAATGTATCTGGTGGTGTAAAGGTACCAGGTTCAGACATTCCAAAAAAGACCAGGAACAAGCCGAAAATTAATCCAATTATGGTTGCAATATCCATTAGTTACCCTTTGGTATCCTTCCTACAATTCGTGCTGCAAAATTACTCTGAATAGAGTGTGTTTGCCCAACCCATAAGCGCTTTTGTTTGACTATCACTCAAACTTGCACCAGGGTGCAATAACAGATAGGGAATGATGGGCATCTTGCCCTCTTCCAATACTTCCAGAATCTCGTCAGCTATATCAGTGCTATCAAAGGTATCCATATCTGAGAATTCTGAGAAATTAAGATGTTTTCTGCCTTCGACTACATCACGAGTTATGAGAAATGATCCAGGTGCAATACGACTGTACCAGGGCCATTCAGTTTCATTGGAATGGCAATCATAACACGATGTTTTAAGTATCAATTTTATATCTGAGGGTGCAGATGCATCCTGAATAACTGGTGGATTGGTCTGATTTAATGGAATGAGTTGCAAGATGATGAACAATCCTACAATAACGATCAGAATTATTTTTGCTCGAGACAATTAATCCTCCTTTTTAACCAATTATGACAACATAATTAATGCGGACGAAATATAAAGTCTTATTTGGGTGAGAAAGGGGGGTGAAGCCTGATTTGTTAAATAAAAAACGGGGAGCAAGCTCCCCGTTTTAAGAAACAATAATCGAGTAAGTTTTTAAAGCATGCGGAGACGGTTATCCATGACGTCAGCATTCACACGCAGTGATTCAAGATATTTACTCCAGACTTCATTCTGACGTGTTTTAGTCAGATTATCGTACAGAGTTTGATACTGTGCAGCGAAGTCTGCTTCGTCAAAATCGGAGCGTCCATTCAGACGGACAACAATGGCACCACGTGGGGTCTCAAAAACAGGGGAGATTGAACCAGCCTTTGCATTCTCCAGAAAACCAAAGATTTCATGAAGACGACCAAGACCTTTGATGCTGGCACTTCCTTTAGCCCCTTCGACTCTTTCATAAGTCAAACCATCGCGATCATCCAGACGCATTTCTGTCCAGTCATCTTCAGTATTAAGTTTGATGAGGAGGGCGGTAGCCGCTTCACTGGCCAACGCTTGTTTTTTCTCATTCAATAATTTACGCTTGATGCTGACTTTGGCCTGATCAAAGGGTCGATCGCCAGCCGGAGCGATTTCTGAAAGCATGAAGATGGCGAAATTGGTTTCATTTTGCATCACACTGCTGTGGGCACCCAATTCAGATAGATACGCAAAACGGACTGCAGATTGGAAAGACCCAACACCTGAAACGAAGGTATCTTTCTGACGAAGTTTGTTACTTGTCTTAAAATTCATTTCCAGTGAATCAACAGCTTTCTCAAATCCAATCTCATCAGCCAAGAATTCAAGGTTTTTCAATCCTCGTCTGATTTGATCACGCGTGGTTTCACTGGGGCGAATCTCAATTAGAATGTGACGGGCTTCAACTTCAGGCTGACCCTCAACCATTCTGGTAGATTCTACTTTAATAATATGATAACCAAATTGGGTTAGAATAGGACCGACAACTTCTCCCACCGGTGCATCGAAGGCAGCCTTCTCAAAGGCAGGGGCCATCTTGCCTTTTCCAAACCATCCGAGGAAGCCACCATTGACAGAAGATGGACCTTCTGAATGAATTTGAGCATGGGATTCGAAGGAGGCACCAGCAATAATTTCAGCCTGAATATCTTTGATAAGATTCAAGGCTCTGGTTGAATCAGAAGCAGTCGCTTTGATCTCAGTGGAAACCACCAGGAGAGTGCGGGACTCCTCTTGCTGGTAATCCGCAAGATTCAGATCATAGTAGTTATGGGTCTCTGCTTCTGAGATTTCTGCCTCATCATCTTTCCAGAGGGAAGTTTTAACAAATATATAGTCAAGATCAAAAGCGATGTTGTTTTTCGTGTACTCTGCCCGGACTTCTCCATCCGATACTTGAGTCGTGGCGAGCACTTTTTGCTGTAATTTCTCAACGGGGACGATAGCTGCTACCTGTTGCCTCATGGCAGCAAAAAAACTTGAAGCATCTGGCGAGTTTACAGCCTCCTGGTAGGCATTGTAATCGAATTCACCAGCATCAGAAACAAAGTACTGTTTTACACTTGGATGAAGGTTTTCAGAAAAATAGTATCTTAGCTCTTCGGGAGAAACACTGATATCTTGTTCCTCAATCTCCTGACGAATAAGTATCTGAGTTACCATGGTTTCCCATACCTGATCAGTCAGCTGGGCCATCTGTTGTTCGCTGGCATCACTGCCATTCCGTTGTCTATAATTTTCACGCTCGTTCTGCAGTGAACGCATAAAATTTTCTCTGGAAAGTTCCTCGCCATTAACCGTGGTGAAGGCGTTGGGTTGATTGCCACTGATCAGATCTGTGATATCGGCACCTCCAACCAATCCACCGACAGACATGGTCAGTACGAAGACTACTACCAGAAATATCATGATCCCGGCCATGTTGTCCCGCATTTTATTCATCACACCCATTTTGTTATTCCTCCTGCGCAACTTTGCGTATAAAAAAAATTGGATTTAAAAAAAGCCGCCCAATATAGTTTGACACACAAGGGGTTGCAAGGGTGGCTCATGCTGAATTAGAGAAGTAATAAATTCCATCGAGATAGCCAAAAATCGTCGGAATAAAACTTCTCTTCTATATGCAATGAACAATTTAAATACCACTAACAAAGTGACCATGCAAAATCCCACATATCGCAAGCACGACAATTGTGACAATAACAATCGCATTGATTCTGTTTGGGAATATATTGCTCACATGTCAGATATCTTACATATGTTTAAAAAGATCTCATAACCTTATGTTTATTATAAGCATATTAGTGCTCATCATATCTTGCCAGGGAGATTCAATGCACGGATCCCATGCCCATACAAATCGTCTCATAAAGTCATCAAGTCCTTATTTACTCCAACATGCACACAACCCGGTTGATTGGTATCCGTGGGGAGAGGAAGCCTTTGAAAAGGCTCGCCGTGAGGATAAACCTATATTTCTTTCCATTGGCTACTCAACCTGTCATTGGTGTCATGTGATGGCCCATGAATCATTCGAGGATGAGGCCGTGGCCAGACTAATGAATGAGAATTATGTCTGCATTAAGGTTGACCGGGAAGAACGCCCTGATATCGACCAACTATATATGGCAGCAGCAATGACGCTTGTCGGACGCGGCGGCTGGCCTCTCACTATCATAATGAGTCCTGATAAGCGACCTTTTTTTGCAGGAACCTATTTTCCAAAAGAATCCGCTCCAGGGAGAATAGGTATGCTGGATTTATTACCCAGAATTACTGAAGCCTGGAATACACAACGAGAAGAGATTGACCAAGCAGCAGATCAGATTGTAAATGCGCTTCAACAACAAAAAACTACTGGGAGTGGTCAGATATTGGGGGAAGATGTCCTGAATCAAGCCAGCTTCGACTTCAAGAGCAATTTTGACCCGGTTGAGGGTGGGTTTGGTACTGCCCCAAAATTTCCCTCACCCCACAATTTGGTGTTTTTGCTCAGGGAAGGACATCGTACAGGTGATACAAGTATCTCGGATATGGCACTCCACAGTCTAAGGCAAATGCGACTTGGGGGCATATTTGATCATATTGGTTTTGGCTTTCATCGATACAGCACAGATTCAAAATGGCATGTCCCTCATTTTGAGAAAATGCTTTATGATCAGGCCAATCTCTTACTGGCCTATACTGAAGCCTGGGAGTTGAGTCGTGACCCATTATTCCTGCAAACTATGGAAGAGATATTTCTCTATCTCACCGACAAGCTGAAATCACCTGATGGAGCTTATTACTCAGCTGAAGATGCTGATAGTGAGGGCGAAGAAGGAAAATTTTATGTTTGGTCCTGGGAGGAGCTCCTAGACGTCATGGGCCAAGACCAGCTCTCAAAGTATGCCCCGGTATTTGGTCTTGAAGTCAAAGGAAATTTTGACGATGAGGCTAGCAGAAAACCCTCTGGGTTGAACATTTTCGATATTGACTCCCAAATGGATTATGATGAATTAATTAATAACTCTGAGTGGATTGATTTGCGTAAAAAATTGTACCAGATCAGGGAGAACAGAATTCATCCTGGCCTGGATAATAAAATTCTGGCGGACTGGAATGGTCTCACCTTGGGAGCACTTTCCAGGGCTGCCACTGCCTCAGGAGATCTGCGATATCAAGCAGCCGCTACTGAGTTGGCTGAATATCTTAGGGATCAGATTGTCCGGGATGGAGCTCAGGTTTTGCACATGCCCGAATCCGGTGATAATAGAATTGAAGGGTTTCTTGATGACTATAGTTTCATCATCCAGGGCTTCAGATATTTCTACGAAACCTCGTTTGACCCTGAATACCTAAAGCTGGCTATTCAACTACAGAAAACTCAGATTGAGAAATTTTGGGATGCTGATGAAGCTGGATTTTTCTTTACCGATGCGAATGATACGGAGTTGTTTATCCGTCAAAAGGAAATTTATGATGGAGCGATTCCCTCTGGCAACTCAGTAGCCGCTGAAAACTTGTATTACCTGGGCAGGCTAGCAGAAATTCCAGCATGGGAAACGCTTTCCAGGAGTATTGGAAGCATCTTCGCAGAGCAGGTGGCAAGAGCTCCACGTGGATTTTCTGCGCTTCTCCAAAGTGTTCAAGCCCATGTGAATGGCAGCAAAGAGATAGTGATTGCAGGTGATATCAAGGATCTTAGTGCTGCAACGAAGGTGCTTCGAAAATATTATGATCCTTTTAAACTGCTTCTATACCGACCCAACAAGGCTTTTGAAGCTATTGAGGAAATTTCTGGATTCCTGTCTTACCAAAAAGCTATTGATGGGGGATTAACTGTTTATATTTGTGAGAATTATGCCTGTCAATATCCTGAAACAGATTTGGTCTCACTGGAAGAAACACTCCAGAAAGCATCCAGAGATTAGCAGATGAATACATCTCCATGCAAATCCTGCACAGCTATCATTCTTGCTGGTGGTGGTGCCAAGCGCATGGGCAAAGATAAACGATTTCTAAAGGTTGGTAATGAACAACTCCTTGATCGTCAGGTCCGGATATTGAAGCAGTATTTCCAGGATGTAATCATCTCAGCCAATGATCCAGAAAAACTGGCTTATCTTAATCTGCCTGTGGTCAAAGATCAACATGAAGGCAGAGGTCCCCTGGAAGGCTTGACCTCGGTGCTCAATGCGTCTCGAACGGAATACAATTTTGTAGTAGCAGTGGATATCCCATCCATCGACATGTCCCTGGTGGAAAAGATGAGATCACGACTGGATCATGTGTTAGCTGTCATTCCTGTTTGCATTGATGGACGACAGGAACCTCTGTTCGCTTTTTATAGCAAGAATTGCATCCCCATCTTTCGGACTGCCATGGATGAAGGAGAGTATGCGATTCATCGGGCTATAAAACGCTGCCCCGTATATTTTTTCCCTATGAAGGACGAAATGCCCTTGGAAAACCTAAATAGTACTAAGGACTACGAGACCTTTCTCAGGGAGCAATGATAAGCTCCCTTTTATTCACCAAGTAATAATCAATATTCTATCTTGTTCGATCGTGGTCAAACGGACATTACGATCAGTCTTCGTTTTGTGAATTACGACCTGACAAGGAACCTCCAGTCATTGCCCAAACAGCCGCCGTTGGAGGGATTCAGGCTACGATCTGGGATGCAATGTCCAGACCTGATTGGTGGCTGAGGTGTTATATTGAGTTCATCGAAGTGCTCTCGAAACCATTCCATTTAGGTCGGGAGGACATTTCGAGAACCTCAATGTCCAGGTCTGGTCGAAGTGTTCCCGAAACCTGAAGTTTTCCAACAATCCCTGCTTGTTGCAAAAAATTGTAAACGTAATTCTGCTTGATTGAAGTTTCGAAATTTCTTAGAATATGAACAAACAAAACCAGTTAGGTGGACCCAGTTTAATCAAGGAGGTGCAAACCACGACCTTAAGCATTGGATTTGTCTCACAATTAAAAATAATTAAACTGTTCCCAGAGCATTAGCAGGAAGGTAGTTTCTTACATGAAAGCCAAAATCACCAGGATAAAAAATTTTCGTAAAAATTCCCTGATTCAGGGATTTTTTCTGGTTCGTGAAAAACACCTCAGGAGTACCCGGACAAATCATCCCTATCTGCAGCTTGACTTACAGGACAACACAGGTACAATTGAAGCAAAAGTGTGGGAAAATGTGCCCGCTTTCGAAAAATCATTTGATGAAGGGGATGCAGTGGTGGTGAAGGGTCGCGTGAGCCTTTATCGTGAACAGCTCCAGCTTGAAGTAGAAGATATTGGGAAGGCTTCACCTGAGAAGCATGCTGAGTTTGGCTTTGATCTTTCCAAATTGATTCCCAGCACCAAATATAAAGTAAATCAGATGTGGCGTGAATTGGCCAAGATTATCAAAGAGATGAAGAATAGTCATCTCAAATCTCTGATTAGCAGCATCTATAAAGAAAATGCAGATATCATTAAAAAGCATCCAGCCTCGATGAAATTGCACCATGCCTGGCTAGGTGGTTTTCTCGAACATGTCTTATCCATGGCAAAAATTGGAGTTCAGCTAGCGAAACACTATGAAGTGGATGGAGATTTACTCCTGACTGGAATCCTGCTCCATGATATCGGTAAAATTGTTGAATTGAATCCTGCTGAACAACCCGGCTATACTGATGTTGGTCAATTATTGGGACATATCGTCCTGGGACGTGATCTGGCAAGGGAAGCTATGGCAGGGATAGATGGATTTCCCCGGGAGTTGCAACTCAAGGTTGAGCATATGATCCTGTCTCACCAGGGCAAATACGAATGGCAATCACCTAAACGTCCAAAATTTAAAGAAGCATTACTGCTGCATCACATTGATGAATTGGATGCACGTATGAATATGATGAAAGAAGTTCTTGAATCAGACGGTGGACCAGGTGCCTGGACAAATCGCTTTAATTATTTCCGCATTCCACTTTTAAAAGGTGAACTTGGGGACGATCAGGACGTCTAAATTATTCATGGAATTATCCCTTTTAGATTATCGACGATTTGCATTGATGTCCTTATGGACGGGTCTCATAGTAACCGTAGGTATGGTTTTCGCGCTAATTCCCAACCTTGAATTAATCATACTTTCTGCCTTTCTGGGGGGTGTGGCACTTGGTCCCAGACGAGGTCTCATTGTGGCCATGGTGGGGGAAGCTATTTTTTCAGCTTTAAATCCCATTGGCTCCGGTCTGGGATTCCCCATTCTATACGCTTTCCAGATTCTTAGTGTTGGATTGAGCGGGTTCTCAGGTGGTGTTCTGTCCAGCGTGTTTCATCGTCGCCAGAATTATTTGATTTTTTCAACCAGTCTCGGGCTAGTGGGATTCGTTTTAACGTTGGTTTATGACCTTCTCACTGCTCTGAGTTTTCCGCTTAGCTCTGGTATGATAGAGGGGACGATTTGGGCAACTCTCACTACAGGTCTAATCTTTTTTGTTATGCACCTTGTTTCAAACACTATCCTGTTTGGTCTTTTCGGCCCTGGTCTTGTGGAGTTGGTCAATCGACAACTCGAAATGCATGGCTTGATGGGCGGATGAGCATGCGGGCTAAATATAGACTTGTTTTATTGAGCCTGGTTTGCCTGCCATTATGGTCATTTGCACAATTGGATCACTTCGCTGTTGTTAGAAATACCTATCCAGATTTCGGGGCTGTGAGTGGAACCTGGGGGCATCTTCAATTTTATCGCCCCTTTGGCGTAAAAGCCGTCGTGTTAGATGACTGGAGAAATCTGACAGGCATATCACCTTTGACAGGAGAGCCTTTCAATACAGATCGGCAGGGGTGGATACCTCTGGAAAGAGGGGTGAGTCTGTGGGATCAAATGCATCCTGTCCTTACGGCTCCTGCAGATACTACAGCTGCTTCAACCCTGGTGAATTACAGACAGGGAGATGGTGTTTTCAAGGATTTTACCCTGTGGTATCACAACAGTCTGGATGAAGTAAGCCGCTATGGTTGGACCTCAAAACTGAGATCACATCCGCGTGTATTGGATGTGACTGTCTATGATGAACAAAGACATAGATTTCAGGCTAACACGGTCAAAGATGATCAGTATTTCCAAATAGAGGCAGGCTATGATCATCAGGTGAATCCACTTTACATGCTCGATCAGGATAGTTTATCAGCCTGGTACTTTGATGATATTCCCCAGATCCGTTCCGATCGGTGGGATGGAAGCTTTGAGTGGGGCAACATCGATTCGAATTCCTTTGGATCTGAGCTTTTTGCCTGGGTTCAGGGTGGGGTATGGAGTTGGTCTGGAGGTGAAAGAAAATCACTTTCTACTCTAGCTTACCTAAGTCATGGATTCGGGTTGTTTGGTTTAGCACCTGCCAACTTGAAAGTGGGTGTGGTTTCCAAACAATATGGTGGCAACAAACGGGCACAACAGTTTGCAGAGTTCACTTTACCCAAATGGAGTGGAGCGAATTTCCAGGTCGAAGTAGGTATCAAGAGCCTCGGCAAAACACCTCTATTCCCAAAAATTAATATGCAGTATCAGCGTGGTGTATTTCAGTTCGGCTTTAAGACCCATCAGCTGATGGAAGAACGCATATGGGATCCCAAAATTTCCATCACCGGGATTCAAGAATTAACAGCAGGGCTTAGCTTATCAAACATCAAATTGTCATTGAGTACCTGGACTGGAGATGATGATGGTGTGGGTATCTCTGGATATTCGGGTCAGGGTCACTTTACGTTCCCATGGCGAATGGATGGACTGATAGGTGGAGCCGTTGTAAATAATCCTCAGGACTGGGTGTTCTCTGAAAAGTACATCAATTGGGAAGTGACTCAGAAGATTAATCTTTTTGATGATGCATTGCATAGTCATCTAAAAATATGGGGGAAACACTTACTGGATACACAATTGGGTCTGCTGGACTCTGATAATTTTCAAATATCAAGCTCAGTTTACGAGGGAGAGGATATGCTCCATCTCCTTAACTATACGATCTCGGGACAGGTAAGTACAGTAATTGTCAGCTTCACCGATCAAAATATACTCCATGACCAACTATGGTCTCAATATGGATCCATCTCCTGGAACCAGGAATTCTCGATAATGGCCAACCAGATTCCCAATTCACGTTTTCGTTATCTGTCAATTATCTGGACTTTTGATAACTAAGCTTATCCTCCTCCTTAACCTTTTGCTAGTCACATGTATCTAAAGCCCAAGTGATGATGAAGAAGCCTGACATTGTGCTATTTGAAAAGGTTCAAAGCCGTGATTCCAGGGCTTTTAATCAACTAATGCGGGACTATTCTCCTGAGTTATACAATTTCATATTAAGGATTGTATCAAATACTGAGGATGCACAGGACATTTTGCAGGATACTTTTGTACGTGTCTGGGAAAAGAGTCATCAGTTTAAAGGAAACTCAAGTGTTAAAACCTGGATATTCCGAATTGCCATCAATCTGTCTTATACGCATTTGAAAAAAAGGAATCGTTGGGGACTATCTGTTTTGGATGAGATCAAAACACTCATATCGGGATCGGATCCAGTACAGGATACTGAGAAGGAATTTAATGCAGCACTATTGGCAGATAGCCTGGCCTATCTGACTCCCCGGCAGCATGCAGTTGTGGTGGCACGAATTTATCAGGATTTGCCGTTTGCACAGATTGCGAAGGCAGTAGGCTGTTCAGAAAATTCGGCGAAGGTACATTTTCATGAAGCTAAAAAAAGAATTGAAGCATATATAAAACGACAGGTGGGTGAAGATGGATAAAACTGAAAAATTCATCAAGGATAAATTGTCAAGTAGTGTGGAACATAGCCAACTTGATATGGATGCTATTATTGCTGGAACACATTCCAGTATTAAGAAAAGAGCTGCTCGAAGAAAAGCGTTGTATTCAAGTCCAATCGCCATTCTACTGGTGATAGTGGGGATAATGATGTTTCCCAGAGACAATGTGAGCTCAAGCCTGCCAGGTGGTGAACTGTTTATGGTGGGTTGGGAATATTCCTGGACGGAAACCGAGGAGTTTCTGACAGAAGACCAGGAGGAGCAGGCGCTCTATGAACAGAGTGTGGATTATTTAATTGGCGAAAATTATTATACATATTATGAAGATGCTGATGATCTTTTGGATGAATCTGATCTGGAAGCTCTCAAAGGTTATTTAAAGGAGGCATAGCATGCGCACAAAGCTTTTACTAATAACACTGATTCTCATCGGTACTGCCGTAGGGCAACCACCCCCGATGGATGGTCGAATGAATCCACAAAACATGGATGCTGTTCGAATCTGGAAGTTAACTGAAGTTTTGGAATTGACTGAAGATCAGGTTGTCACTTTTCTTCCACTTGTCCAAATACATGAACGGAAACTTCGGAAAATCCAGGGTGAGATGGTCGCCTTGTCCAAAGAAGCACATGCAGTTCGTGAAAAAGGGGATGTGAATCAAAAACAGGTTGACAAATTCATTAAGAAATATGCTGAGAAGCAGAGCCAGATTCACAAAATTAAGAATGACTTTGTCAAATCTCTGCCAGACCATTTGACACCGGAACAACAACTACTTTATCTCGGATTTGAAACTCGATTTAGAAGTGAGTTACGGGAGTATATGAAAAATGAGCGACGTGGTTTGAAAAAGCCCACTAAGCGTGATAAAAAGCGTTAACAAAACAGAAATAGAGGAATTGTCATGAAAAGATATTCACTACTATTAATATCAGTTGTCACACTGGGGTTAATCATTTCATGTGAGGTGTCTGAAACTGATCAAAGCACCGATATTGAATCTGCCATCATGAGAGTGATCGCCGCGGATGATAGTACTTATGGCCTTGAGGGCATGGGCAATATTGAAGATGAAGATTACACCCTGGGCAAATCTTTAGCAGGTGCTCAGACTTCCGTTGTGCCGTCTGTCCTGACGTTCAGAGATTCAAATTATGTCTGGAGGTTTGGACGTAGTGGGATGCAGAAAGATAGGGAGATTACTGTTGAAGTTGAAGATGATAGCTCAGCTGTAGCCCTTATCAGTCATCACATCACTGGCACATTTCATGTGAAGCAATTTGAGAGAGTTTGGATCACTGAAGACGAGTGGGAGCAAGGTGATTCAGTTAGATTTAGCGAGAAGTCAATTGATATGACTGCAAATCGTCGTGTTGCTTTCAGAAAACGGCTGGATAGAGAGGGTGAGGAACGTTGGTTCCCCGTAGCAATGACCCTGCTGAGCGGTCAATCTGGAGAAAACCTTGATATTGAATCCCTCGAATGGGTCGCTGAAGATTCCACTTTGATTTTAACTAATTTTGAAACTGTCCTATATAATCGCAACCATCCGCTCCTCTTTTCACAAATGGGTATCAATCATATGAATGTTGTTCTGAGCAATGATGTTGAAGGAGAGGCAGAGAAGGTAATTGGTCGTTTAGGATACCATCCCCGTTTTGGTAACCCTGATTTCAAATCCCGCTTTCACTTTCACTATATCGAGACTCTAGATACGGGTGATAAGGTCTATACTCAACGAATTATTCCCAACAGGTTGCAGCGTAGACATTTTAAAGGTTTTGTGGAAGTCATTGATTACCGAACCCTGTTTGATCATGATTATGTGAATTATTCTGCAGCGACACTGGGATTTATTTATACAACTCGAGAACGAGTAAGACCCTAGTTCTTCAAAATAAATGAAATAAAAAAGGCCGGTTAATAACCGGCCTTTTTTGTTTAGATATGTTGGACAGTCTAAAAATGTAAACTACTGCTCAAACCAAAACCGATTCCCTTGGCATCTGTGTTTAATCCATTGAAGAAGGAAAGTGTAAATCCAGTCTCCAGGAAGCCAAAGTGTAAACCACTTCCAAAGGTATGCACGGGGTCACCATACTGATTTTGCTTGTAGTAGCTAAAATCCAACCAAGGTGTTGCATACAGGTTGAGTTGGTAGTTTAGTTCAAGATTAGGACTATAGCCCAATTGCACCTCATCAGTAAATGCCTTCTCGAGTCCGACTCCTACTATTACCTGAGGGATTGGCTGATAGATTGCACTGAGGTTGAAGACAGCAGGAACATCGATGGTAACTTCAGCATCGGTGGCCAGTGTTGTGTCAGTCGTCGTCTGATATTGTTCAATATCCAGAGTGTCTAATTCACCAGGTGAAAGTACTGGCAATACCATGTCCATAGTCCAGGCCTTATGCGTTACGTTGGACCATTTGTACTTGGCGCCCAGATTTTTCAGTGAGACCTGAACTTCAACTTCCTGGTGCAGATAGCTTTGAAGATTCATGATGGCACCAATATCAAGACCAACACTGATTCCTGAAGTAGCATCCATTGGATCAAAATCATCCAAATTAGGATCATCCCCTGAACCTTCAGCCCCGGCCTCAGTAACCCAACCTTCACCAGAAGCTGTTACCACCGTAGAGTCTCGTGTTGTCATTATAGTAAAGTCATTACTTACAATGTTCATGTAACCAATGGCTTCATATAAATTCAGACCAAGACCTAATTTAATCTCCCCGAAAGGAGTATGTAATGGTTGAGCATATGAGAGGGAAGTTTTAGCAACAAAGGGGATGGCTTCGACTTCAAGACCACCATTTTCAAGTGGCTCATCAAAGAGAATATCTTGCATGGGAAGCCCGAGAGTATTACCAGGCAACACCATCTTTATATGTGACTTTCCAGAAAGGTTGAAAGCAAATCTTCCAATTCTAAAGCCTAGAAGTGTATGAAAATCAGGAGCAATATTTAAAGCTAATTGCTTATCCGTGATTGTGGATAAATAATCTGCTTTCATAGCGGCATCCCAGACTCCACCGACTGTCCACCATTCGTTGTACCAACCAGGGGTCAGGAGGGAGTTGTGGATGCTTATTTTAAAGTCAGGTAACAGGTTGAGACTGACAGAATTTTCGAAATCTCTGGCAAGGTTTGCAGGATTGCTGGATATGTCATCGAGAGCACGGAACTGTCGGTTTCTAATCTTCATGGTCTTCAATTTGGCAGCTTGACGGTCAAGCTCATCTTGATCAACTATGAAAACTGGTTCTGCAACAGTAGTATCCTCTGTAACCACAGCTATGTATTCCAGACCTGCAATTTCTTTTAGATAGAAATCCAGGGCTGCCACGATGGAATCAGCCGGAGCTTCAATAGCAACTACTTTGGTCACGGTATTGTAAATCTGGACATTGCTACTATCATCTTTGGTGACAACGACATAATTCACACCACTGCCATCACTGGCCAACAGGTGACAGACGATGTCAAGGCAATCATTGGCCTTGATGGCAATCATGGTCGGATCAACGATGGAAATATACGGGAGGGATTCAAAATTGAGACCTTCCATAGCATCGTTTGTCCAGAAATAAAGATTGCCTTCATTTACCAAACCTGCTAGTGCCGCAGGTGTAGGATCATTTTGTACCCATTCCATCACGGGTTCAGGCGTGATTACCGTATCTTCAGCAACGAAAGCACTGCTATCCAACACTGTTGAATCAAGGGTTGTCATTTCAAGTGAAGTCGTGTCTGTCTCAGTTGAATCTACAGCAAACATTTCCTCAGCTTCAGTTTCCAGTGTATCAGCAATTTCCACTGTTGGTTCTACTACCGCTTCAACTGCTGGATCAATGATTTCGCTGGAGGTTGTATCAGTAGTAGTACTGTCAACCTGAGCCACAAGAATACTGGTAAAACTTAGGATTATGAGAATATTAATTAGAGTTTTCATTAGAATTCCTCCCCTTGGATCGTGTACGATATACTACCCCAGGTTCGCAAGGTCAGGGAATCGGTTGTAAAGAATCGCGATGGTATACTATTGCCTCCTGCATCTGTACGTCCCAGTAAGGTGACTTCAGGTTTCAGGAATAGCTTTTCTTCAAGGAGTTGAAGTTTGTCATTGGTCATGAGTATTTCAGTAATTTCGTGCTCAATGTTTGGATCAGCATTTTCAAGCGGCAACAGTTCTAAAGTCATTAGAGTGTCCGCGACTGGTGCATTACCCGCTTCAATTGTCAGGCTGTCAAAGGCCAGACTATCATTACTGGCTAATACAACGACAGTTGCACCAAATTCAAACAGATTGGTCACATCAGCATACAAGGCGAATTCTTCCAGGCTCACCGTACCTTCTTCAGGTAAGGGTGAATCCATGCTGGTTACATCCATATCCAGGGCAGGTGGCTCCTCGATAATCAGAGAGAGAGGTACGTTGATGTACATGACGGGGTACATACCCTGACCTTTCGCAATAGTTGAAGGTGTGACTCCATCACTAATAATCGCCTGGCCACTTGAAATGATGGCTGCAGGATGAATGTTTAAAATGGAGGCAGCGTTGATTAGTACCACATCATTACCCTGTGTGAGATTGTGTGTAATGGTGGTATCGACCGTAACACCCTCATCGTTTGTTCCAGATAGATTGAGAGTTAGCTCAATGGGGATATCGAAGGTGCTGTTAAAATCAATCTCGATATTGACCTGCTCAAACATGAGATCTTCAACCATTTCTGGCATGTCAATGGATTGTTCAGATTCCTCAATCACCAAGGTATCCGTCTCAATAATTCCAGTGACATTTTCCATAGCAAGATTGGTGATGTTCACATCAATCAGAATTGAATCACCGAAGGTCAGCGTCATCTCTTCATCAGACGGTAAGGATACGGTTGAAGTGTAATGTATCCCCTGATCTACTCCAGGGGATACAGATGCAGGATCAAAGGCGAGTTTATACTCTGACAAATCAAGCTGTGAGATTTGTGGTGTTGCCACATTCTCCAATCTGAATGCCATCTGCAGGGTGTCGCCATTGTCTTTGCGAATAAATTCGTCGATTTGGAAATTCACATCTGCAACCACACCGATGCGGTTGGTCATGGAGAGGGCAAAATCACCTGTTTCAAAATTGGCTTCGATAAGTTTGGTGGCCTCTTCCAGTACGATCTCATCAATAGTGACAATGGCATCCTGTGAGAAATAACCTGTCACTGCGGCAAACTCCATATCAGATACATCGATATCAACAATAATGGAATCTTCCAGACCGTATTGGCCTAGTTCACCGGAAGGTGTTGTTACAACGGTCGTATAGGTCAACATTTGACCCGCAGCCGAAGTATCGGAAAATACTAAGTCATAATCAGCGAGAATAAAATCCAAAGTGTTTGAATTCGGATTTAGTGTAAGGGTACCTGTCAAAGGGTTGGAACCAGCATCAACCAATTCTGGAATGGTCAAAACTATAGTTGGAAGTCCACCCAATGTTTTGTTGATTTGGTTGTCAATAGTTATCGCAATTAAACCTGAAGATATGTCAGCATTAAGGAGTTTGGAGTCGGAGGATATTTCAATATCTCCGGCTTCCTCAATGAGTTGTGGTTCAATGATTCCAGTTATTTCGTCAAAGAAAAGATCTTCATCAGCTGCTTCTCCATAGAGTGCGATGGTTACAGAGACTTGATCTGATTCTGCCAGTGTAACCAGATTCTCACCTGTATCTTCGGTATTTATTTGATAGCTATACGATACTTCCTGCTGATCGACATCCATAACCAGGCTATAGCCGGCAATATCACTCTCATCAAGTGTTGTCTGATTAGCAGAAATTAGAATAGTACTCGAGAAGGCGATGCTTGAAGGATCTTTAAGAGAACTAATATTAATAACCAATTCTGAAGCTACCTGCATATCGTTCACAATTTCAATTTTTAAAGTGCCTGTTTTTATTCGAGCATCTTGAATTTTATTCTCGGAATTTTCGAGTGTGATGTTACCTGATTCCTCAATTAATTGGGAGGGTACTTTGGCGGTTGCGCTACTCACAACAAGATTTGAACCACCAATATTAATATTAAAACTGGACTCCTTAACCCCAGCGTTGATCAGGATGGGAGTACCTGAACCGGCGGTAGAACCATTTACTCGAACTAAAATGTTACCTGGTAAAGTTTTTCCACCTAAATCGAGAGTCCTCATTGAACTTTCTCCAACACCAATTGGTGTGTCCCAGGAAACAAGACATCCTGGAATAAATGAAGTGTCTCCATCAACAATCTGATGGAGCTCTATATTTATTGGGGCACCAAGGGGGATAGCCATATCATTATTAATGGTAATCTCAAGGTCTCCACTAGTAAAAACCGCTTGAGAAAAATCAGTAAACAAAAACGGTTTGTCTACTGGCACTAGATCACCACCGGGTATTGTCTCAGTAGTACCATCTAGTATGAGATCAACTGAAGGTACCATCTCATTCAACCTAAAAGGAGCTGTGGAATCTTCTGGAATGTCTGCTAATTCGATGGGACCGAGGATGGAATTGACGATTTTTTCAATGGGGGCCACACCAACTGCTGCAAACGCACTGGTCTGGTTTATGGTTGATCCTGTAACCGTCACATCATCCACTGATTGGGCAAAAGATTGATCAATATCACCAAAAGCAAGCTGGTCACCTACGGCCTGGGAATCCATTTCAGTAGTATCAGTATAGGCAAAGATGGTACGCTCCCCATTTGGTCCATATAGCTGACTACTGATGTTATCCTCATCCTCAAGATCTTCTAAGGATACGCTTTCACTGATTAGCGGAAACTCAATCCGGTTTGTCCAGCTTGGTGGCTTGGCTTCCTGTTTTAAATCGCAGGAAATAAGTGCAAAAATTGCCAATAATAACAATCCTAATTGCAGCTTCTTTGATGGTGACTTTGGAATCATGTGACCCTCGATGTTTTCGGTTCATCATCTAATATTTGCATGAAGTAGCTGAAATATTCAGCACTTCGTCTGTGCCCTTGAGGAATTTTCCCCCTCTTAGCAACCGAATCTAAACAAGGTCAGCCTTAACAGAGTATAAAATAATAGTGCATTATAGTCTAAATAAGATATTTATTGTCGTAATTACGTTAGTAATTATGCAATACTGATCTTGTAAACCTTTGAAATAACAAGCATATATGATAGTGGATTCAAATCCAATATTGAATACAGATTTTGGATCTTGTTGTGAGACGTATCACAGTTGAAATATTCCTGGTCATTCTGTATGTGGGGGATTGGGAGATTTTCTAATGGAAATGATCGCTTTTGAGCTATTTTCATCTCCAGCAAGACAGATCTAGAGGATGCAGAAAAACAGGTGCTATAAATGGCAAAGAAGACTGGAAAAATTATCATCGGAACCTCTGGTTTTTCGTATCCTGACTGGAAAGGTGTATTTTATCCACCTGGTCTGAGCAAAGAGAAGTGGCTGGAATTTTATGCTGAGCACTTCGAGTTTTGCGAGCTCAATTTCAGCTACTATCGCATGCCTCATGTGAAACAGATGGAGAAATTTCTCAGCTATCCCTTGAAATTTGCAGTTAAAGCCCACAAATCAATGACCCATGACAGGTTGGAGGCCAAGGCAGCCCGTCAGGATTTTTACGAAGCGGTAAAAGTGCTTCAAGAGGATGATCATCTTGCTGCTGTATTACTTCAATTTCCCTATTCATTCGCATATACTCCTGAGAATCGCAAGTATTTGCAGGAGTTACTTGAGGATCTGGATACTTTGCCACTTGTTGTTGAATTCAGGCACCCCGCCTGGGTTAAGAATTCTGTTTTCGAAGAATTAAAAAAACACTCCTGGGGAATTTCGATGCTAGATTCCCCACAAATATCAGGAGGGATGCCTGAATTTGATTCAGTCACATCAGATATTGCCTACTTGCGATTTCATGGACGGAACAAAGAAAATTGGTGGCAGGGTGATAATGTGAGTCGCTATGATTACGAATATGCCCAAAAGGAGTTGGAGGAATGGCTCCCTAGAATCACAAGTATGGCACAGTCAGCAAAAACGACTTATATTTCCTTTAACAATCACGCCCGTGGCCAGGCCATAAAAAATGCAAATCAGCTCATGACCTTATTGAAAAAAGCTGAGCTTATTTAGATAAAGGGGAACCTATAAATGGATTTATCACTTAATGCAGTCGTTTCTCAAAAGATTGAAGTTTCACCAGGTTTAATAATATTGAGGGTGATCCCACAGGGCTGGGATTTACCCGATTATAAGGCAGGACAATTTACTGTATTAGGCTTACCAGGCACGGCACCACGACACGCTTTTTCCGACGAGGAAATTTCACTCAAAGATCCCGAAAAACTGATTCGTAGGGCATATTCAGTTTCCTCAGCATCAGTGAATAAGGAATATATTGAATTTTATATCACCATGGTAAGCTCAGGAGCGCTTACACCACGCATATTTGCACTGGCAGCAGGGGATAAAATATTTCTTTCGAAAAAATTCTCAGGTATGTTTACACTCGATATGACCGAACCTGATTCAAATATAGTTATGCTGGGGACCGGTACCGGTTTGGCCCCTTACATGAGCATGCTACGTGATGATTTACCCTGTAACTCTGAGAGAAAGTATATCATTGTACATGGTGCTCGTCACAGCTGGGATCTGGGGTATCGATCTGAACTGAATACCATAGCGAATGTCTGTAGTAATTTTACTTATATCCCGGCTATTACCCGTCCAAACCTTGAGCATATTAAGTGGGGAGGAGAGAGCGGATACATTCAAGAATTGTGGGAGCGTAAGGTCATTCAGACAAAATCAGGTCTTGAACCAACACCTGAAAACACTCATATCTTTTTATGCGGAAATCCCAGTATGATTGACACCATGGTCGAGGTTCTGGAGCTCGAAGGCTATCAAGAGCATAGTAAAAAGTCTCCCGGCCAAATACATCTCGAGCGATATTGGTAATCGCCAAGGTCAAGGACATTGAGCACTTCGATAAACTCAGCATAACACCTCAACCATCAGAGAAGGTTCTCATTGGAGAGTTGAATTTTCCAAACTGGGATTTGAATCTTCTAGGCTGGGATTTGAATCCCAGCCTAGATTACAAATTTATTGCTCGATCTG
>JABIFG010000043.1 GCA_018650795.1 Fidelibacterota bacterium | reverse complement strand
GCGGTGCTCAGCTGATGAAGTGCATCCATGGAAGAGCCGCAAAAACGGTTTACTGTGCTACCGGTAGTGGTATTTGGCAAACCAGAAAGAAGGGCAACTCCACGACCCATAAGCATCCCCTGATTTCCCTCTGGGAAGGCACAACCTAATACCAGGTCTTCTACATCTTCACCTTTTACAGCAGGATTTCTAGCCAATAACGCTTTAACTACCTGGGCTGTAATATCATCGGGTCGCATTCCAATCATTTCCCCATTCTTAAGACCAATAGGACTCCTGACAGCATCAACAATTACACTATATCTTTCACTCATTCTAATCTCCTAATTCTTTAATAATCTCATCTCTTGGGCTTAATCATTCAGCGGATATGAACCGCGTTTGAGCAGAAGCTGGAAAACCACCTTTTGCTCTTCAATGACATCGGCATGATAGTCCAAGTCTGATAATGCTTCATCCAGTTTGCTTAACTTTATTTTTCGATTTTCATCAGAAAGAATATGTCTCAAGATTTTTTTAGCATTCGAAACGATTACCTCGAGGTTTCTAAGTACTGATATCTTTAGCACTGAACAAACAACGTCCCGTCTTGGGTAGGCAGCGTCCAGTTGCAAATATCTTCTCAGAACACTGAAAATAATCTGCTGGGCGATCACCATGTTTGCAAAGGCTTCAATCTCAAATTGAGTGTTCTTGAAATCCTGTCCATGCTTCAGGATGAGTTCATTGAGCGTTTTAAGAACAATTCCACGACCTAGTTCCACAGCCTTGATTTCCTGAAACTGAGGATGATCGGCTGGAATTTCAACGGATGGTAACCACGCTTCACCCATCTCAAGAATTTGCTCTCGGATGGGAAGTTCTTCCAGGATAGCCTTCTTCATGACGATTCCAGAAATGATCATTTTATTGATCTCATTGGTGCCTTCAAAGATGCGATTTACTCTTTCATCACGAAGAATTCTTGCAAAAGGATATTCCTCTGAGACACCATAACCGCCGAGTATCTGTAAACCATCATCTGCATTGATCCAAAGCGCTTCTGAAGAAAATATCTTATTCGTACTATTCTCAATTGCATGATCTTCGATGACGGTATAGAGATGATTGTAGAATTCTGGATCATCAGAAGGAAACTTCTCTGTACCTGAATCGATTGAACCGGTGGATTGATAAGTGATTGTATCTGCCTCATAGCTACGAATGACCATATCAGCAAATTTGCGTTGCATCATCCCAAAAGCGGTGAGAGGCTGAGCAAATTGATGGCGTTCCTTGGCATACTCCAGGGCTGCCCTTATGGATTCTTTAGCACCTCCCATGGTAACCGCACCCAGCTTCAATCGGCCGATATACAGACAGTTAAAAGCAACGGCTGCGCCTTTTCCCACAGATCCGATGACATTTTCGACAGGTACTTTACAATCCTTTAAGATGAAAGTGGTCGTGGAGGATCCCTTAATTCCCAATTTATGTTCTTCAGGTCCCCGTTCCCATCCCGTGGTATCTTTATCAAGTATAAAAGCTGTGAGTTTTCCCCCGTCCACTTTGGCAAATACGACTGAAATATCCGCCCAGGCACCATTGGTCACAAATTGTTTGACACCATTGAGAATATAATGGGTTTCCTCAGCATTGAGCTTGGCTGCTGCGGTCCCATTTAAAGCATCTGAGCCTGCACCCGGCTCGGTGAGTGCAAATGAGCTCATCCATTCACCACTCATCATTTTGGGAATATACTTCTCACGCTGCTCATCATTACCATACCATAGAATGGGCAATAGTCCAATTCCAGTATGATCGGTTACTGTGACCATGAGAGATGAACTCTCACTGGCGCCAGTCGCTTCCAGTGCGAGTGCAGCATCTGTTTTTGCTAAACCCATACCCCCATATTGTTCAGGGACATCCATTCCAAGGATGCCCATCTCACCCATCTGAGTCATAAAATCTCGACTCATTTTTTCATCGAGTTTTTCAAGCTCAAGGGCCATTGGAGCAACTGCCTCAGCCGAATAGCTTTGAATTGTCTCAAAAAACTCTTTTTGGTCATCACTCCATTTTTCTCTGGTGAAGATTTCATCAACGCCAAAGGGTGTGGTTAGAAATGCGCCACCCTTATTCATCTCATTCTCCTTATTTTG
>JABIFG010000344.1 GCA_018650795.1 Fidelibacterota bacterium | reverse complement strand
TGTGAAAAAGGCAAAAATGAGGAATCCCTATACTATATATAGGAATTCCTCAAAAATGCCGTTTTTAGCCACCCAGATAGCGGGCAGCGTTATGCTGATTGATGCCCAAGACATCTACCAGATCATCTGTAGTTAATTCATGCCCTCGATCGAGGAATGCCTTAACTAATTTTGTTTTTGTTTTATACTCAGAACCATGCTCAGCATTGAATTTACTAAACAGCTCGCGAGAGCCCAGCAGTGCTGTGGGCATCCAAGATCGACTTATGGTACAGCCTTGAAATGTTTCTTTTAAATTATGAACTATATTTGCGTCTCTAGTACAGAGATAGACATTAACATTCACATCTGAGCTATGATCACGGAGATGAGTTCTAAATATTTCCTGTACCAGGTCAGTAACCATATCAAATATTTTAATTGATTCAGCACTTACATCTGAAAAACGTCTAACTCTGTCTGTGGTGTCACTCTGGAAAGAGTCAACATCTCCAGTAATGGCGATGGTCTTGCTTAAATAATAGGGTTCACCCTTATTCAATATTCCAGTACAGACAATATTGACGTTCTCCATCAGGTGATTTGCGCCCTTGGTTGCACCATAATGTTCAATACTAATATTCTGCACATTTTTAAGATGTTGCTCATATTCAGATTCATAATCCTTATATGCCACTACATAGGTATTCCCGGTTACTGCAATTTCCTTAATATCTTCACAGAAGTCCCGAACAAACCCAGTATGCTCCTGGTAGAAAGTCTTAGAGAGATTTTGCTCCATGCAGACATTAATTGTCAGGTTCTCATAGGGTCTAAGATGCGGGATATCTGCAAAATAAAATTTATCATCCTTATAATCTGGGTCTAGATCTGCTGTCCCGTCATAAATGAAGGTTGAAAAGTCCTGCCAATATGTATTTGAATAATGTGTGGTAGTAATTGAATGATCAGTACCGTGATAAAGACCACCTTCCCGAATTATCTTAGCAACAAGCTCAGGATATTCTGGGAAGTCTCCCAAATAATCTGCCATCCATGTGAATGTGAAGTCCGAACTCCAATAAAATCCATTACTCGTGGAATCAATATGCTGGTAATCATCTGGGGAGGAGTAATGATCACGAATCAGGTTTACACCCCTCAGCACCTCACGGTAAAATCCGGGAGTATACTTTTTTACATCTGCTAAAAGTGTTGTCAACGTTTGGGTGGTTGTTGGAACATTCTCAACCAGGGTAGGCCGCTCATCTATGAGCAGCAGCGGCCTTTGGTGGGTAGTATTAAAATTAATCTTACCTGCCGAAGTATTCGGCGCTGACTCCCAGTAGCGCAAAGCCTCTAGCAAGTCTTGCTTTTCAGACATATCAAATAACCTTTTGTGAGATATTACGACTACTGGATATTGTTTTTGCCGTCGGTAGTTGTACTTAACTCTACAGTCAGCGACCTTCACATCACAAGTTCTACACTGGCTAGGACGGTACTTGGTATACCCTTTCTTACAATACCCAGCTTCATACCCCATCATGGGGTATGCTTTGTCCTCAGTAAAATATGAGTTAATAGTATCAGTGATTTCCTGAATGGTCTCCTGTCGCTCAACCACCAACACGGCGCCATAGTTCAATTTATATTTTAAATTAAATACAATGGCGATGATGATTAGAGTGGTCTTACCAAGTCCAGGTACCGCTGGTATCACAATAGGTTTGTCATTGTGAATCTGGGCAGACATTAGACGAATTATTTTATAAAATGCATCTTTATGGGTTTGGCTAATTGTTTGACCCCTATCTTCAAGAAGGTCTACCACCTGATCTCTCATTAAACGATGCTCTCTGGTAGCTACAATTCCATTATCTGGGAAGATGGTCCTATTGCCGTTTTGTCTAACCAATGGTGCCCAGGGATGTATATAGAAATCAATCGGCTTACGATAATTGCGGATCTGGTAACATTGTCCAGAACAAAGCCCCTTATCCTGTAGCCATTTGCAAGTTGGGGCTTTGTACCCTTTATTAACGGCATATTCTATATTTGATTCAGTAACCTCTTCCTCATAGTCATTCCATTGTTTAGCTAACTCTCTTAGATGTTTCAGCCCATCTGATCCCAAATTTATATAAGTCCACATCAGTGCAAGACGCTCAGTATGTGAGGCATCCTTCTTATTCTGAAGATCAGAAAACACTTCACAACCCTCATGAATTGATGCGATCTCACCTGTACCTGTAAATTCGGCTAATTTTATGGGCTTACCGGAATGGTTACGCATTACAGCTTTTCTTTTTAAATGCTCCAGCTTTTTTACGCCACCATATTTATGTACAAGTTCATCATAGGTATACCGCTTGGAATAATCCACATGGACAATGCCGCACATGAATGGGTCATCTTGCACCTTCCAGTGACTATACCCAGGTACTCTGAATAAATGCTCTGCTCCCAAGGAACCTGGATCCGTATCAAGCTTCTGCTGCATAAGTATTTGCAAGGCTTCAAACACCTCAATTTCAGTGACATCATCCTTTACTAAAAACCAGTATAGATGGTACCCGTTTCGGGTTTCAACAATTACTGTGGGTATGAGCTGAAGATTGAGGAGCATTTGCAGCTTCTCTGACTTTTGAGAAGCTGTATCTTCACCAGTTCCATTAAAATCCATATCCAATACAATAGCGTTAAACTGGCTGACATTCGGCTTATTACGTTTGCCATCTTTCATGGAATTGGGTGTAAACCATATTCCGTATTTCTGCTGATTGTACTTATCTAATATATCAGGATCCAGGGTTGGAACTGAAGAGGGGAATAATTTTGGTTGAGACTCGCTCTTTGATTCGGGGGTAGTGAAGATCTCAAAAGGTTGGTCGGTGTGCAGTTCTCTTAGAAACTGCTTTAGGTCATTAAACTGTTTCCTTTCTGTATTCATTATAGTTGCCTGGTTGTATAGTCGTAGTACCGTACATAATGCTTTTAAGCTGACGGATAGATTTGGCGAAGCTCGCCACGTTAGTTTGTGCTGTTTTATTAAAAAATGATAGGGCTAGATCGTTGACACCCTCGCCAGAAAAAGCGAAAGTAGATCTCTGCTGATCACGGGTGTGTCCCGTGAGGGGAATCCCTTCAGAATGCAGGAATACTGCCAGAAAGAATTCGGTGGTTTCAATTTGTTGCATATTGTTGCCTCAGGTTGAAAAGCCCTCCAAGTAAGGAGGGTAAATCCAGGGAAAACGTCCTGGCCCGCTAAACTACAAATAGCCCGCTAAGGGCCATTTCGTCAATTCGATTTTCGTAGGATTCAAGTTTCGGATAGGCACGAAGATTTACGTTCTAGCCTATAATATAATATAGTGTACTTTCGCTTATTTGTCAAGCGATATTTTGTGTAAACTATTAATAATACTTCATTAAGGCATCTTGCACACTGACGCTAAATCCATTTTAATTTAATTAAAACGCTAAATCTCCCCATATCAACACCCGCCTAATTTAAATCATCACCATACAGGGCAAATATGGAGGTCGAAATTCTTTAAAATTGTCCGCCAAGCGGGGTCGCTGCACTTAAAACGTGCTCCGCCACTCGGGTGTATTATATTTAATCCCCCCAAGCCCTCGTTGAGCATCTTCGTTCTTCGGGGGCTTTCCATATCCTCATATTTCCTGGTATAAGAATTAAAAATAGGAGGTTATGATGGGAGGTAAATGTTGCATTTGTGGTGAGGTTATCGATGGGTCTCACAAACTGGACCCATGCTATATAGAGATTGTGACTAATGCATGGGATGATGATGCAGACCGTTTACAACAGTCATCAGTGGGACATTATGACTGCATCAAAAAAGTCATTAAGCTGACCAGGTATTTAATACCAAAGGGAGAAGGCTAGCGCCTTCTTTTTATCTAACCCAAGTCCCTGTTAAGCGTTTAGGGTTTTCCATTGAGGTAGTGCAACAATCATAATTGTGATGATCTAACTGTTGATATTCTGTACAGTATATCTAATTTCCAGCACGTTTAAATGACAATCGGATGGGGAGTATGTGACAGGGTCTTATACGGACTGCATAAAATCTAAGATGATACGTAAGATTAATATAAACAATATCGGGCAATTCGTCTTATGCGGACAGGGGACAGGTTCCCTTCGTCTTATGCGGACCGTCTAATAATAGTTAGACCCGAGCGAAAAATTGACACGATGAGGATGAAATGTTACTGAGCAGGCCAACAAAGAAAGCAGCTGGAATCGAGATATTTGGGGATTTCAAAGATATAGAAAGTTTGCATGAGACAGTTCACTTTTTGTGTGACTCGTCTATCCTTGTCCCGCAAATGGAAGATTATGTATTGGGATTAGCATATGAGATTCGCCATTGTTATCAAGGAGACCGCTTAAAAGAATATTTTGGTGAAAAGGGTGTTGATGGTGCAGAGTATTTTGGATTTAGATATCTTTGGCCTCAATTTCTTGTTCAATTAACGCTACTCCGCAAAGTCGCAAACTCGATAAAGACAAATCATGAGCATCAATCCAATCTATTTAGACTTGAGCATATAGCACTGGATGCCTTAGTCAAACTTGATCCCAAAATGGCGAGTAATATTTTCGCTCTGCTTCCAAATCTTGCTGAAGTGAATCACAAGGATTACTTGTTCCAATTCATTGATTTTCAAACATGGGAATATGTCTCTGATTTAACAACAAAGAGGGATAGACTATTTGACTTGGAAGATTTAATGAAGGAGCTATTGCCATCATCTGAGGACTATAAAGAATTCAGGTTGGGATTAGTGAAAGAGGCAAAGAAAAAAGGCTGTTCACCATTAGATTTAGACTATTCATATGAATGGCCAGAATTTAAATGGTAGAAAAATCGCCGGTCTAACAAAAGCTTCAAGCTGACTCACACGCAAGGGATAAGTTGAGGATAATCATGTGGATGGATACAATTATCGAACAAAGCGAGTCTGTTTCAGGAAGCAGCTTAAGCTTAGAGCGTTAGATAGATAAAGGATATTTCATGAACGATAGTCAAACACCAATAATACCAATGACTGAGCCCGAACTTCTACCGGGTAAAAGCAAATCAGAACGGTTCTGGCAGATATTCTGGCTTACCTTTCTCGTAGTATCACTCGCTTACGCCGGGTACTCCTTCTATGCACCTTCCAATCGCATTTCCTGGGCTGTCGACTACACAACGGCGCAACAACAGGCTGTCGAATCTGATAAACCGATTATTCTGTTTTTTACTGGAAAATGGTGTTCTCCCTGCCAGATCATGAAACGTCAAGTCTGGGCAGATGAGCAGGTGATGGTTGCGGTCAATGAAGCGTTCATCCCGGTGACGATTGATGTGGATAATCCTGGCGCGGCGACAATATTAAGTCGTTTCAGTGTTTGGGCCACGCCAACTACCATCATTACGGATTCAAAAGGGAATATCCTGCAACATAAACAAGGGGGAATGAGCAAAGCTGACTTCCTAGAATTGTTAGGGATGCTGGATCCATCTGATATCGAAGGTCTGTAATAGTGAATGATTCTGTTTTGTTGGATGAACACCTGATTGAAGAAGTAATTTGGGGTCATTTGGACACCTGGGATGCACTAGATGAAGAAAATAATATTAAGGAATGAGCAACTATCTAACACCTTTTAAAAGGTAATAGTCAACAGAAAAAAAAGAGTCCCACTCAATAAAAGATAATTGATTCGCTTTTTCTCAATTTTAGTGCAACTACTCTGACTGTATCCTATTCTATCGCGTGGGACGAACTAGCGTCC
>JABIFG010000343.1 GCA_018650795.1 Fidelibacterota bacterium | reverse complement strand
GAGCCACACCGGCACAGAGCAGGCTGAATGCGGCTCATCGAAAAGAGAACCTGAAGGGTGCCTTTACCGTTCATGCCCCTCTGGAGGGGGCCCATATTGCTATCTTTGATGATGTCATCACCACTGGAACCACCATGGAGATGGTAGCCCATGCACTGAAACAGCAGGGGGCAGAAACGATTCAGATCTGGGCACTCGCCTACACCCCCCCTCATCGGTAACCATTTTCGGGGCAACACTGCTGGATGGTGGCTATCATCGAGCAAACAAAAATGTTTTACAGTATTATTTGTAGCCCCCCTGAAAACCTCAACACTGCTACTAAAATCCCCATGGAAGAGATCACTGATATCATCGGCCCGCTTAATGAGGCACAACGCCAGGCGGTCACCACAGAATCCAGAAACACGCTGGTACTCGCCGGAGCCGGTAGTGGAAAAACTCGTGTATTGGTTCACCGCATCGCCTGGCTTATCCGTGCAGAAAAGATCTCTCCCTGGTCGATCCTGGCTGTCACCTTTACCAATAAGGCGGCTCGGGAGATGAAGGGGCGTGTTGAACAGCTGCTCGACATGCCAAGCGGCACACTCTGGATTGGCACTTTCCACGGTCTGGCTCACCGTCTGCTACGCAACCACTGGCAGGAGGCCAACCTGCCACAGAATTTTCAGATTCTCGATAGTGAGGATCAGCTGCGCCTGGTGCGTCGCCTCCTTAAAGAGATGAATCTTGATGAGGAGCGCTGGCCACCACGTCAGGCCACCTGGTTTATCAATGAACAGAAAGATAAGGGGTTTCGCCCTCAACAAATTGATACCGCAGGTGACTTCTGGTTGAGCCAGATGGTTCAGCTCTATACGGCCTACGAGGCGGCCTGCCAACGTGGTGGTATGGTCGATTTTGCCGAGCTACTTTTACGTGCCCATGAGATGTGGCTCAATAACCCTGAACTGCTGAACCACTATCGTAACCGCTTTAGTCATCTTTTGGTCGATGAGTTTCAGGATACCAATACCATTCAGTATGCCTGGCTACGTCTGTTGACCGGGGATAACGGTAGTATCTTTGTGGTTGGTGACGATGATCAATCGGTCTATGGATGGAGAGGGGCTCAGGTCGAAAATATTCGCAGCTTCACCCGTGAATTTCCCCTGGTGGAGACTCTGCGTCTGGAGCAGAACTATCGCTCAAGCGGCAATATTCTAAATGCTGCCAATGCGTTAATCGACAATAATCCCGGACGCCTGGGTAAGGAGCTGTGGACAGAAGATAATGATGGAGTACCTATCCAGCTCTACTCTGCCTACAATGACCTCGACGAGGCTCGCTTTATTGCGGAACAGATTCAGTTCTGGGTTGACAAGGGGGGGCGACGAGATGAGAGTGCAATTCTCTATCGATCTAACGCTCAATCCCGTGTGCTGGAGGAGGCTCTGCTAAGCGCCAGTATTCCCTATCGTATCTACGGTGGGCTACGCTTTTTTGAGCGCGCGGAGATCAAGGATGCGCTCTCTTATCTGCGACTGATGGCTCACCGCCATGATGATGCGGCCTTTGAACGGGTGGTCAATACCCCTACCCGTGGCATTGGTGAGCGTACGGTGATGTTGGTTCGTGAATATGCCCAAGGCGCGGGGATCTCCCTATGGCGGGCCGCTCTAGCGCAGACTGAGGGGGATCAGCTGGCTGCTCGTGCCCGCAATGCGCTGCGCAACTTCCTTCAGTTAATCGAGCAGATGAGTCATGATGGGAAAGATAAGGCATTGAATGAACAGGTTGAAATCGTGCTCAAAAACAGTTCATTGATTGACCATCACAAAAAAAATCGTAGTGAGAAGGGGCTGACACGGATTGAGAACTTGGAAGAGTTGGTTACCGCTGCGGGTCAATTTTCACCGGAAGATGAATCACTTAACCTGCTAGATGAGTTTCTCGCCCAGGCTGCGCTAGAGTCTGGTGATACTCAGGGTGATGAGTGGGAGGATTGTGTGCAGTTAATGACGCTGCATAGTGCCAAGGGTCTGGAGTTTCATCAGGTATTTTTGAGCGGTTTGGAGGAGGGGCTCTTTCCACACAGCCGCTCATCCGAAGACTCTGAGCAGCTGGAGGAGGAGCGCCGCCTCTGCTATGTCGGTATTACCCGTGCACGTCAGAAGCTCACACTGAGCCATGCCGAGAGTCGACGACTCTATGGCAAGGAGAGCTATCCACGGGTCTCCCGCTTTATCAAAGAGATCCCTGTCGAGTTGCTACAGGAGGTGCGGATTCGCTCCACTATCTCGCGCCCGGTTAACCAGCGCTCCTCCAGCTATACCCAGAATCATCGATCCTCTATTCTGGAGGATTCCGGTACCGGACTCCAACCGGGACAGCAGGTACGCCATGCCAAATTTGGTGAGGGTACGGTACTGATGCTGGAGGGGAGTGGTCCCCAGGCCCGAATTCAGATTCACTTTCCCGAGGCGGGCACCAAGTGGTTGGTTGCCGGTTATGCCAAATTGGAGCCTACTTAAACCTAGGTTAAACCTAAAATCCTACAAAATCTGCCCGAGAAACTGCTGTGTACGCTCACTCTTTGGGCTTTCAAAAAATTCATTGGGGGGTGAACACTCTACAATTTTTCCCTGATCCATAAAGATCATACAGTCCGCCACAGTCTTGGCAAACCCCATCTCATGTGTGACGCAGATCATGGTCATCCCCTCTTCTGCCAACTCTGTCATCACATCAAGCACCTCTTTAATCATCTCCGGGTCGAGTGCCGAGGTGGGCTCGTCAAACAGCATGATCTTTGGCTCCATACAGAGACCACGGGCAATGGCTACCCGCTGCTGCTGCCCACCAGAAAGTTGTCCAGGGAACTTGAGTGCCTGGTCGGAAATTTTTACCCGATCAAGATAGTACATCGCCTTCTCATGCGCCTCTCTGCGCGGTAATTTGCGTACCCAAGTGGGTGCCAACATTACATTTTCCAGAATGGTCAGGTGAGGGAAAAGGTTAAAGTGCTGGAATATCATCCCAACCTCACGGCGCACCCCCTCAATGTTCTTGAGGTCATCGGTCAGCTCAATACCATCAACAATAATCTGCCCTTTCTGGTGCTCCTCCAACCGATTAATACAGCGAATCATGGTCGATTTACCAGAACCGGAGGGGCCACAGATCACAAAGCGCTCTCCTTTTGTAACCGTGAGATCGATATCTTTCAGTACATGAAAATCATCAAACCACTTGTTAACCCCTCTCATTTCAATCATCTTTGTCGCCATCTTGGTAACCTCTCTACGCATCCAATGTTAGGGTATTTTTGGAAGTTTTCCCTCTTTCCATCTTAGTGCCCCCTGTCGAGCTTTCTCTCCACCCGTAAACTGTATCGTGACATGCTGAAGCAGAAGAGCCAGTAGACCGCTGCACAGAACACATACCCTTCCACTGCAGTACCCAACCATTTCGGGTCTGTTGTGGCTGCCTGGACAATACCGAGAAAGTCAAACATTCCGATAATCAACACCAGGGTTGTATCCTTAAATAGTGCAATAAAGGTATTCACCACACCGGGAATCACCAGCTTCAATGCCTGCGGAAGTATGATTTTCTGCATTGTTCGCCAGTAGCCCAGCCCCAGCGACTCCGCTGCCTCGAATTGTCCTTTCGGAATCGCCTGCAGCCCCCCCCGTACCACCTCTGCCATATAGGCCGACTGAAACAGGGTTATGCCGATCAGTGCACGCATCAACTTATCAAAGTTAACCCCTTCAGGCAGGAACAGTGGCAACATTACCGATGCCATAAAAAGTACGGAGATCAATGGTACGCCTCGGATTATCTCAATAAAGCCAATGGAGAGTGAGCGAATCACGATCAGCTCTGAACGACGCCCCAGTGCCAGCAAAATACCTAATGGAAAGGAGGCGGTGATCCCAATTCCTGCAATTACAAGGGTCAGGAAGAGCCCCCCCCATTGAGAGGTCTCTACCGTTTCAAGCCCCCAACTCCCCCCATAGAAGAGCAGCCAAGCCAGTAGCGGATAAGGTAGTAAAATCAGTGCAGAGACCCACCTGCGACGAACAGTGGAGAGGAAAAAAGCGACAAAGAGGAGGAACAGTATGGCAAAAGCAACATTCACTCGCCACCTCTCTGCTACGGGATAGAGTCCATAGAGAAATTGATCGATTCGTGCATGCACAAAGGCCCAACACGCCCCCTCATTGGGTAGGCAATCTGCTCGCGATTCACCTACCCAGGTTGCCTGTAAAAAAATCCAGTCGATCAGGGGTGGGATCATTAACCAGAGCAGATAGAGTATGCTCACTGTTAACCCGCTGTTGAGAGGGGTGGAAAAGAGGTTTTTATATAACCAGGTTCGTGTCTGGTTCATCGCTCTACCAATTTCATCCTCCGGTTGTACCGGTTCATGAAGAGTGAGATGGAGAGACTGATCAGCAGATAGACTCCCATGGTAATTCCAATCACCTCGACCGCCTGACCCGTCTGATTAAGGACGGTACCCGCGAAAACTGAGACCACTTCAGGGTAGGCGATGGCGGCTGCCAGTGAGGAGTTTTTCAATAGATTAAGATACTGATTGGTAAGAGGTGGAATGATAACCCTCAGCGCCTGAGGTAGTATGATCAGGCGCAAGGTCTGACCTTGACTAAGCCCCAGTGATTGAGCCGCTTCACTCTGCCCCCGGTTGACAGCTTGTATACCCGCTCGAACAATCTCTGCTATATAAGAGGCAGTATAGAGACTTAACGCTGTCACTAGCGCCATTAACTCGGGGATCATCACCCATCCCCCTTTAAAGTTAAACCCTTTCAGCTCTGGTAGCTCCCAACCCAGAGGAAATCCCTTAACAGCCAGGGCCAGCAGGGGGAGAGCAACCATGAGCCCCAACGCAACGCGCCAGCGCGGAAATGTTTTACCTGTCTGGTGCTGACGCAATCGAGCCCAACGAAACAGAATAACAGTGACCAGTATCGCCAGTAGTAGCGCCCATCCTGCCCAACCTGAACCTGGTTCTGCAATCGGTGCAGGCAGATAGGCACCGCGATTATTGAGAAAGAAAAGCTCCCCCCAGTGGATACTCTGACGAGGTGAGGGGAGGCTACGCAGTACCGCGAAATACCAGAAGAAGATCTGTAGTAGCAGCGGAATGTTACGTATAACTTCCACATAAGTCTGCGCCAATCTGGAAATAAGCCAGTTATTGGAGAGACGGGCAACCCCCAAAATCAGCCCCAATAACGTTGCCAGAACAATTCCCACAAATGTGACTAGCAGAGTGTTGAGCAGCCCCACCAGAAAGGCTCTCCCATAGGTAGAGCTTTCACTATACTCAATAAGGTGTGAGATGATTCCAAAGCCCGCCTCGGTATCGAGAAATCCAAAGCCGGTAGAAATTCCACGATGGGTAAGGTTGGTCTGTAGATTATCCCATAAGGACCAGCCCAGATAACCAAACAGAGTGAGTGCCAGAAGTTGAAAAGCCCAGCCCCGAACCTGACTATTTCTCCATAGCTTTACCATTGACAGCTCTGCCGTTACTCAATAAATTGGCTGTCTCGCAGGACAGTCCATCTTATTTATCATTGAAACCATTAACAAGCCTCTGAGCTAAGTCTGTACGAATGGAGTCGCACTGTTGGCATGGGATGATCGTACATGACTTATTCAGAGGCTTCTTGAGCTATGCCATTAACGGATAGGTGCTGCGTACTGAATGCCTCCATTGGTCCAGAGGTTGTTGATGCCACGTGGTAGGTTGATTGGCGTTGTTGGCCCTAGATTGCGGCTATAGGCTTCTCCATAGTTGCCTACCTGCTTGATGATGTTGTAGCTCCACTCATTTGAAAGACCCAGTTTTTCCCCCATATTACCTGCTGTGCCGAGTAGTCGATTTCGGGCAGGGTTACTCTTGTCGGCTCGCATAGCATCAACATTAGAGCTCGTCACACCCATCTCTTCCGCATTTTTCATCACCCGAAGAGACCAGCGTACAACATCGCCCCAACGGTTGTCACCATGACGTACTACTGGGCCTAACGGCTCCTTGGAGATAGTCTCAGGTAGAATCATGTGCTTTGCTGGCTCTTTAAGCTTGCTTCGTTGTGCTGCAAGACCGGAGCGATCCGTGGTGAATACATCACAACGTCCCGCATCATAGGCAACAACCACCTCATCCATCTTCTCAAAAGCAACAATTTTATAGTCCATTCCGTTAGATCGGAAATAGTCTGCGGCATTCATCTCGGTGGTGGTTCCAGCGTTGGTGCAGACTGCCGCACCTGACAGCTCTTTTGCTGAGCTGATTCCCAACCCCTTACGAACCATAAAACCCTGTCCGTCATAGTAGTTAATTCCGGCAAAATCTAGCCCAAGTGCCGTGTCACGGGTAAATGTCTCCGTGGTATTTCTGGAGAGAATATCAATCTCTCCAGATTGTAGTGCGGTGAAACGCTCTTTTGCAGAAAGTGGTGTGTACTTCACTTTATTGGCATCTCCCAGTGTTGCCGCCGCAACTGCACGACAGACATCAACATCAATACCCTGCCAATGACCACTCTCATCCGGACTTGAGAACCCGGGCAATCCTTGTCCGACACCACACTGCAGATATCCCTTCTCTTTTACATCCGTAAGTGTATCAGCAGAAACAGTGCCTGCTACAATTAACGTGGTAACTCCAAGCCCAGCTATGATCTTATTCATCCTCATCTCTCTTTAAATTATTATCGATCATTAATTGTAAACCATATCAAAGTATTATGCTGCAACCGCCTCACAAAAGAGGGGGCAATCTTTTTACCCCTGATCAAACCAGGTAAATGTTCAAAACTGCGTGGATTTACAGTTGATATGCCATAAAAAAACCCCGTAAAGATTCACTTTACGGGGTTTAGGAGTATAAGCCTAGTAATGTCCTACTCTCACATGGGGAGACCCCACACTACCATCGGCGATGACCTGTTTCACTTCTGAGTTCGAGATGGGATCAGGTGGGTCCAGGACTCTATGGTCACTAAGCAATCTTTGATATCAGCTCTACAAGTTTGTTAGTAGGGCTGACAAATTCGAAAAAGTTAAAGTTACATGGTATTTTATCAATCGATCCT
>JABIFG010000342.1 GCA_018650795.1 Fidelibacterota bacterium | reverse complement strand
TGCCGACTGGTGTATCTCTTGTAAAGAGTTTGAATCTCTTACCTTTACTGATGCTGCTGTACAACAGGCCCTTGCCCCTTATCTGCTGATACAGGCTGATGTCACCCCCAATGATGAACAGGATCAAGCTTTGATGAAGAAACTGGGTATCTTTGGCCCCCCTGCACTCCTCTTCTTTGATCGATCCGGGAGAGAGGTCACTGCTGCCCGCCTGGTACAGTTTATGGATGCCGAGGCCTTTGCCAGCCACGTTAAGGCAGCCAGCCGATAGAGTCTAGTATATCCACCTCTATTGAAGCCTTATTTCTTGATGAACCCGATCTATCACCCACGTCACTGGAAAACCTGGCTCCTGTTTCTGCCCCTGAGACTACTCTCACGCCTTCCCTTCCAGCTCCAGCTTTCCATAGGTCGAAGGTTGGGGCAGTGGGGACTTCCACTCCTGACCAGGAGAAGAGAAATTGCTCGAATCAATCTGAAGCTCTGTTTTCCCACATATTCAGAGCAGCAAATCAACCAGCTGCTATTGCAACATTTCAAGTCACTGGGAATGTATCTATTTGAGTCCACACTAGGTTGGTGGGGGGCCAGAAAAAAACTGGAGCCATTAATCTCTATCTCCGGACTGGAACACCTTGATCAGGCTCTGCAACGAGGCAAGGGGGTACTCCTGTTCAGCGCTCACTTCACCACACTGGACCTGTCTGGCATTATGCTCGCTACCCGCAGGCCAATCCATGCAGTCTATCGTCCTAATGAAAATCCCATTATTGATCATATTATTAAAAGCGGTCGGGAACGCACTTTAGCCTCTACCATCCCAAGAGATAATATCCGTCAGATGGTCAAACTACTTAAAAATGGGGAAGTCGTCTGGTATGCAATGGATCAGAACTTTAGCCATAAAGGGATGGTTTTCTCTAACTTCTTCGAGATACCTGCAGCAACTAATACCGCTACCTCCCGTCTCGTCAAGCTGACCGGGGCAGCTGTTATCCCCTTCTTTGCATACAGAAAAAAAGACCAGTCTGGCTATGAGTTAAAACTACTTCCCCCACTGGAGATCGATGGCAATCACACTCAAAGTGAGACGGACCAACTGAACCAACTGATTGAGGAGGCTATTCAATACTCTCCAGAACAGTATCTGTGGATTCATCGACGCTTCAAAGATCGTCCAGATAACCAACCTAGTTATTACAAATAGATCTCGTGCTTAATTTTCAGGACAAGAAGAGCTATGTAGTCCAGTTCTATTCTGGCACGCTACAAGAGCGCATCAGATAATGAGCCCGATAAAGAGAAAAAAATTACACATCGCAGTTATTCGTCAAAAATACACACCACATGGTGGGGCAGAACGTTTTGTGGACACCATGCTGAGCGCCCTCAATAAGCATACAGAGACCGAAATTACACTCATCACACGCAAGTGGAAGAAGCCTGCAAATCAGACGTTCAATATCATTGAGTGCAATCCATTTTATCTCGGGCGACTATGGCGAGACTGGTCCTTTTATCGGGCTGCTTGCGCCACACTGAAACAACACACTTTTGATATTGTGCAGTCCCATGAACGCGCTCCCTGTGCGGATATCTATCGTGCGGGGGATGGCGTTCACCGCGGATGGCTACACCAACGCCAGCGTGTTCAATCATGGTGGAGGAAAACCTGGACACTGATCTCCCCTTACCATCGGTTCATCCTGAAACAGGAGAAGCGTGTCTTTGAAAGCAAAAAACTACTGACCATCATCGCCAACTCAGAAACCATTAAACAGGAGATTATTCACTATTTTCCCTCACGTATAGCGCAAATTACTGTAGTCCCCAACGCTGTTGATCAGAAAAAATTTCACCCCAGCCTGCAAAATGAATATTGTGACTCTATTCGCAAACAACACAACATCCCAAAAGATGCCTATGTTTCGCTCTTTGTCGGCTCCGGTTATGAACGAAAAGGGGTCCGAAAATTGTTAGAAATTTTCAGCCAACTCTCTGGTAAACACCAGCTCATCATTATTGGTAAAGACAAACACCAGGGAAAGTTTAGCTCCCTGAGCAAGAGTATGAAACTAGAGTCAAGGGTCCATTTTCTGGGGCCACAACAAGATGTTCGCCCATTTATTGGTGCTGCAGATCTATTTGTATTTCCATCGCTCTATGACCCACTACCCAACAGCACCCTTGAGGCTGCTGCTGCTGGCCTGCCTGTCCTTGCCAGCAACACAACTGGAGCCGCAGACCTTACCGAAGCGATCGGCATCCCAGCACCTGACCCACTGGATACAGCAGCATGGATCAAGGCAATTAAGACCCTTCAAAAAAGAGCTCCCGCACAAAAAAATGATATGGCACCCTATAAAGGCAGTACAATGGCCGAAACACTGATCCAGCTATATCAAGATACATTAGAACGAAAGCATGAAACACTCTGAGCTCAACAGCCGAGCACTCTATTTCCGTTTAATGACCTATGTCCGTCCCTACTGGAAAGTACTGACAACCTCTGTTGTTCTTCTAGCACTGCTCGCCATTACCGAGCCGGTTCTACCTGCACTGCTGAAACCTCTTCTGGACGAGGGTTTCACCAACCACAACGAAGAGTTTATCCAATGGATTCCTATTGCACTGGTTGTCCTCTTTCTGCTCCGTGGAGCACTCGGTTTCACCTCAAAATACGCCTCATCATGGGTGGCAAATCGCGTGGTTACAGACCTTCGTCAGGCCATGTTCGAACATACTCTTTTCCTGCCAACCCGCTTTTATGATCAACACTCCAGTGGTCGCTTGGCTTCTCATATTGCAACAAACCCACAACAGGTCACTGTCTCAGCCACCATGGCACTTACTGTACTGATTCGGGATACACTCACCATTCTTGCATTGATGGGGTGGCTGCTCTGGCTCAACTGGCAGCTCACCAGCATTACGCTCATACTTTTCCCTTTGATCATCCTAACCGTTCGTTACTTCAATAAAAGACTGAGAAAGGTAAGCCGCTCTAGCCAACATGCACTGGCCAATATTACACACATGATTGAAGAGGCCGTCAGCAACAACCGGGTGGTCAAGATTTTTACCGCCGAAGATTTTGAAAAAACCCGTTTCCAGCATGCCAATGAGAAACATCGTGGTCTTGCAATGCGTACTACCGTTGCCCAATCAGCCGTAACCCCTCTGGTTCAACTTCTCTCTTCTCTTTCAGTTTCTATGATCATCGCTATCGCTCTGCAGGGAGAGAATCACAACCAAGTAACAGCAGGTGAGTTTGTATCCTTTCTTACCTCATTGCTATTACTGCTTCCTCCTATAAAACGCCTAACCGATGTTACCTCCATTATCCAAAGGGGACTCGCTTCAGCAGAAATTATTTTTGGACTCCTAGACGAAACTAGAGAACAACAGCAGAGGGCAATACTCTCAACAGACTCAATCAATGGCGACATTAATTTCACAGACATCCACTACGCATATGATGACACCAAGAAAGTGATCGATGGTTTCAACCTCACAATTCCCAAAGGCAAAACCTATGCACTGATTGGAAAGTCAGGCAGTGGAAAGACTACCATTACCAACTTGCTTGCTGGGCTTTACTCTCTCGAACAAGGAGATATTCAGATAGGTGACATTTCAATACATAATATCTCACTTCAAAGCCTACGAGCAAACATCGCCATGGTTTCACAAGATGTGCGGCTATTTAATGACACCATACTGAACAATGTCGCTTACGCTGATCCTATCCCAGATGAAGAAAAAGCCATGAATGCCCTTAAGGCTGCGCATGCTCTTGAATTTATAACCCCTCTACCAGACGGCATCCACACTCAAGTTGGACAAAATGGGATTACTCTCTCCGGCGGTCAACGACAACGTATAGCCATAGCCCGCGCATTCTACAAAAACGCATCTATTCTGATCCTAGACGAAGCCACTTCAGCACTGGATACAGAGTCAGAACGCTATATCCAAGAAGCACTGGAAGAACTAGTGCATGGTCGTACAAGTATTGTCATTGCTCATCGCCTTTCAACAATTGAACATGCTGATAAAATCGTGGTAATGAAAGATGGCAGCATTATAGAATCTGGCTGTCACCAAGAACTACTCGATAAAGGTGATTTCTACGCAAGCTATTACAATCTACAGTTTAACGCTCAAGAACAATGAGAACATTCCATAATGAATAAGTATTTTCACCTCATCTCATCTATTTTTTCTGGTCATATTAAAATACATACCGGACAATGGGCCGAAGATTTACTTGTTCGAAAATTAGTCCGAAAAATTAATACCGGTGTTTATGTAGATATTGGAGCTTACCACCCATTTTATCATTCCAATACAGCTGGTCTATGGTTAAAAGGGTGGCACGGAATCAATATCGATGCAAACAAGAACACCATCAAACTTTTTGACAGAATAAGACCTAATGATACAAATATCTATAGTGCCATATTACCGAAGTCAGAGATTGGAAATAGAAATACTGTGCCCATTATGCTACCACCAAAACGAGATGCATCAAGTGGAATTTCTGCCCGAGGAACATGTGATGCAGACCTTGGTTCAAAAAGAGGATTCCCTGAGACCACTCAAGTTCCAGTCAATGATATTGAGTCAATACTGAGCACTAACAATATTACCCATATTGACTATCTAAATATTGATATTGAAGGATGTGATACCGGAGTCCTGCACGATATTAATTTCAGAAAATACCAACCATTCGTCATTAGCGTAGAAGACTATGCTAATAATATAAGAGAGATAGTTAAGTCTGAAATCTCAGTCTTTATGGAAGAAAACGGATATTCGCTTGTTTCTAGAGCTGGTCCAACATCCATATTTATCAATCAATTTTAATCTCTCTTTCATAATAATTACTTAGAGTCTCCTCAAAAACTATATCTTATTGATTTAGATATTAAACATGGGTGGCTGGTGGTATAATAGTGCACGAAAACTGTCACTCCACTAGCCGAAACCCTTGCACCAAATGATCCGAACTCACAGCCAACAACAGCTTACCTTGCCAGAATTCGACACCCCCTTCGAAACTGCACTGGACAAAAATAATCGTTGGGTCAAGATGGCAAATATCATCCCCTGGGACGAACTGGCTGTGGGGTACTACAGCAGTTTTTCAACTACCCAAGGTCGTCCAGCCAAAGATGCCCGTGTAGTCATTGGGGCCGTGATCATCAAACATAAACTCTGCCTCAGTGATGAAGAGACCGTAGAGCAGGTAGCAGAAAACCCCTACCTACAATACTTCGCAGGACTACCGGGGTTTCAAACCAAAGCCCCCTTTGTACCATCCCTGTTTGTAGAGATTCGTCGTCGCATGGGACAAGAGGTATTTGAAGTCTTTCACCAAGCTATCATCAACAGTATCAAAGAAAAGAGAGGAAAAGCCACTGTTTGGCAGCAGGATCAGGATAATGACCAGAATCCCTCGTCAGGCACTCCTGTAGCAAAAGAACATGTAGAGCAACCTGATGAAGAGAGCGTAGCAGTCACACCGCCGCGAGCGCCTGAAAACAGAGGGAAGTTAATTCTGGATACCACCGTAGCCGAACAGGCCATACGCTACCCCACTGACTTAAGCCTACTCAATGAGGCACGAGAGCTAACTGAAAAGATCATCGACGCACTTCATGCCAAGAGTAGCGAGAAAAAGAAACCCCGCACCTATCGGCAGAAGGCACGCAAAGCCTACCTTGCCATCGTCAAGCAGCGTAAACCGGGTACCAAAGCGCTCCGTCGAGGTATCAGACAGCAACTACAATACCTGCGCCGCAACCTGAATCATATCGAACGGCAACTACAAGCCTATCCTGAGGGTGCCCCGATTCCCTTACCGCGCTGGCTTCTTCACCGCTACTGGGTCATCCAGCACCTCTACCAGCAACAGAGAGAGATGTACCGCACCAATACGCGCCGCTGTGATCACCGAATCGTCAGCATCAGCCAGCCCCATGTGCGCCCCATCATCCGGGGGAAGCTCAACAAAAATGTTGAGTTTGGTGCCAAGCTCAGTGCCAGCCTAACAGAAGATGGAATAGCACGAGTCGACCAAATACGCTGGGAAGCCTTCAATGAAGGCAATGACCTAGAGGCACAGGTAGAGGTCTACCGTGAACGTTACGGACACTATCCTGAAGCAGTACTGGGAGATCCGGTCTATGGTAATCGGGAGAATCGAAAATATCTCAGCAAACACCAAATTCGTTTTGCAGGAAAACCACTGGGTCGCCCCAAAAAAGTCACCGAGGAGAATCGTGAGGAGCTGAAACGGCTGAAGAAGCAACGCCACCAGGAATATTGTCAACGGATCCCGATTGAAGGTAAATTTGGACAAGGCAAAAATGGTTACAACCTGAACTACATCAGGGCCAAGAAAGCCAGGACCAGTGAGGTCTGGATCAACAGCATCTTCCTGGTAATGAACCTGTTGATCCTGATGAAGGTCTTTTTTAGGCTCTGCAAAAGCAGAGCCGTAGCCCTTTTTTATGGGAGGCGGTACGGTTACCCAACAATCAGTATGCTCCCAGCGAAAAACCACGGCGAGGTCTGGAGAAAATTCTCAGGTGGGTCATTGGAATGGTGGCCAGTCCTAAGTTTTTGAGGAGGCTCTACTTACTGCTATGATCCCAAGGCAACTACTACATACACAACACAACCGTTTCTTATACTACTTAAAAGGATTTGGGCGCTTACTTTATCCAAAAAGCCTGCTTAAAATCAATTACAGTAAACTTGAAGCTCGCATGCACAACTTCGATGAAAAGGCATTGATGAAGCGTCTAAATTACTATAACCAGAACACTAAACCTTTTTCACTAGGCAATCAAGGTATACCTATAAAAGATATTCCTCTTAGAGGAGCTGGTAGTATGTACTGGATTGATCTGATGGAGTATGCGCGCTATTTTCCTCAAGATGCACGTGTCGCCTATCTTTTTCGAGATGTTACACATGTGCCAGAAATACCAACCTTGGTAAAAAGCCGGCCAATTGCCACATCAGAACAACCTAACACACAATCAGTACTTTACAAGTTTGTAAAAATTCGTCACTTTAAGTTCGTTAATGATTCAACTCTTTTTCGAGAAAAAAACAACAAACTGATTTGGCGAGGTGCTGCCTACAAACAGCACCGTATCGAATTCTTAAATAATTTTTTTGGCAAATCACCCCTTATTGATGTTGGTCAACATAATAAAAACAACTATCTAAACCCACAGTGGCAAATGCCATTCATGAGCATTACAGATCAGCTTCAGAACAAGTTCATACTATCTATTGAGGGCAATGACGTAGCTACTAGTACCAAATGGATTCTTTCATCTAACTCTTTGCTTTTCATGAAAAAACCGAAATACGAAACATGGCTAATGGAAGGACTTCTGAGGCCCAGTATCCACTATGTACAACTCAAAGATGATTATTCTGATATAGAAGAAAAAGTTAAATATTACATTGATCACTCTGATGAAGCAGAGAAAATTATATATAATGCTCACCAATGGATACGACAGTTTAAAGACCCATATACAGAAGAGTGGCTCAACCTAAAGGTTTTAGAATGCTATTTATATAATTCAGGACAAATATTATCTACATAACCATTTATTTTGTTAAACTATGCCTAACAATTAATAAGGATCTCTCTAACAACTATGAAATCTATCGAACAAGCAGTTCAAGAAAATCCTACCTTATCCAAGTATAAAATAATGACATGGACCGAAAAATCTATAAAAGATTTCTGGGATTTCGAGTCTTTATTCCCGGAAAATTACTTCACTTACCAGCATGGACAGAATCTAGCAGATTTCATATATCCATACATAAAAAATAGTAGTCAGGCATTAGACTATGGAGCAGGAAATGGTTTTTTTACAAACCAATTATTAAATAAAAGAGTCCATACAGCGACCTTTGATCTTTCTCAAGAAAGCAGTGAATCATCTAATAATAAATTCTGCAATCATCCTGACTATCTTGGTGCCTTTAACAATAACACCATCACTCAACAAGATAGCTGCTTTGATGTCGTATTCTTATTGGAGGTAATTGAACACTTAGACACCACAACAAGGTCATTAGTTCTGGGTCAAATACACAAAATACTGAAGAAAAATGGCACATTAGTTATTAGCACACCAAACCAAGAAAACCTAGCGAACAACTTAATCATTAACCCATTAACCATGGAAATTTTCCATCGGTGGCAACACTGTTACTCATGGTCTGCAGATAGTCTAAAAAAAGAAATAGAACACAATAACTTTACAGTGCAACATACTCATGAAATCGACTTAAAATACGTTGGAACGTCTCCCATAAAGATTGTAAAACGACATCTTAAAAGACACAAAAGGCAGCCACACCTCATAGTAATTGCAAAAAAATCATAATAAACACTAATTTTAATACTGTCTAAAATGCATTTTATTTTTATCACAACAGACCTTTCTGGTGGCGGTGCAGAAAAAGCCATCCTAAAAATTGCACACCTACTAATCCAGCGCGGTCATATTGCAAGCATACTGATTTTTGAAAACAAGATCGAACATACACTACCCAATGAACTAACAGTAGAAATACTAGGCAATGGATTTAAACGCTCCTCACATGGCTGGCTTGGAAAACGACTTAGTGCTCGGAAACTTAAAAAAAAATTCAATAGCAATAATCAAACATATGACTTAATCATCTCTACCTTGCCCTATGCCGATGAAATTGTGAAATTAGCACAATTACCACGACATTATTCCCGCATCGCAAACACCCTTGGTTCTGAAATTTCTGCACTTGAAAAAGTAAACCCAAATAAAGCCAAACGGAGAAAGCGCCGTTATCAAGCCTTATATGGAAATAATGCCCCTCTAGTCTCAGTTTCCAAGGGAGTAGCCAACGACTTGTGTCATACATTAAAGCGTACCTCTATACCTCATATCATTCCAAACCCACTCAATTTATCCAGCATTCGCGCGCTCTCTGCCCAATCATCCAAACCTCTTCATCATAATCCTTATGTTATTCATGTCGGACGTTTTTCTCCACAGAAACGTCATGATCTACTACTTGATACTTGGCATTTATTGACAGAGCTACCTGATCTAATACTACTCACCGCCCCCAACCATGAGCTATCCAACATGATCACAGCACGTGGCTTACAGGATAGGGTACACATTGCCGGATTCCAGACCAATCCATACCCTTGGATTACACAGGCTCGCTTACTTGTGCTATGTTCAGACCATGAAGGGCTCCCCAATGTGCTACTCGAATCCTTAGCTTGTGGTACGCCTGTCATCAGTACTGACTGTCCTTCTGGGCCAGCAGAAATTCTACGTGACATGCCAGAATGTCTAGTGCCTTGTGGCGACGTAAATGCCCTAGCTAACACCTTGATCAAATTCCTCAAAACACCACCAACTCTGGATAGAATGGATTTTTCACCCTACTTACCTGATAAGGTAGCAAGTGCATGGGAAGCACTTGCTCACCAGTCATCAAACCACTAGTACTATGTGCGGTATTCTTGGACTAATTCATACTCCTTGGCATGCACAGGCAGCTTCAGCGCTTGCGGCACTTGCATCACGTGGCCCAGATAATAGAAATATTCTTAACTTAGGAGGGGTCATTTTGGGGCATACCCGATTATCAGTTATTGATATAGCTGGCGGACACCAACCCATGAGCACACAAGACGAGCGCTTTACCATAGTATTCAATGGTGAAATTTATAACTTTCAAACACTGCGTGCAGAACTAGAAAGACTCGGCCACAAATTTTCTACCCACTCAGATACCGAAGTACTACTGAATGGTCATATAGCCTGGGGAGACTCTCTAGTCAAAAAACTAGATGGCATGTTCGCTTATGCTATATGGGATGCAAAAACACAAACCTTAAGCGCAGCTCGCGACCGCATGGGCATAAAACCTTTCTTTTATTCCGATCACCAAGGATTATCATTTGCTTCAACCTTGGCTGCATTTCGACAGATAAAAGGTTTTCCTTGTGAATTTGATTGGGAGGCAGTACGTGATTACCTCGCATACCAAACCTGCTTGGCACCACACAGCTTTTACAAACATGTTAAACAATTACCACCTGCTCACCAGCTTAACTGGTCCGAACAGAATGGAGTAAAAATTACACAATACTGGAAAATTCCCAACCCTACAGATCAACAACTAACTCACACTGAACTCATTGAACAAGTGGATTGTGCTATAAACTCCAGCATTCGTGCACAACGCATAGCTGATGTGCCATTAGGAGCATTTTTATCTGGAGGAATAGATTCCAGTTTGGCTGTACGTTATTTGGTAGAAAATGGCGCTCAACATTTACAAACTTTTAGCATGCGTTTCCAACAAAAAGCTTTTGATGAAACTAAATATGCAAAGTCTGTGGCTCAACATTTTGGTTGTGAACACCATGTCATCGATGCGCCCAATATCACAGCAGAACGCTTTACTACCGCTATTGCTGACCTTGACCAACCATTAGCAGATTCTGCTTATGTCATGACTCACGCCCTTTCTGAATTTACTCGAAACCATGTTACTGTTGCTGTAAGTGGAGATGGCGGTGATGAGCTTTTTGCTGGCTACCCACGTTATGGTGTCCAACAATCTGACTTTCCTCGCATGTTAGGACAATCAACTTTACGTAATGCCGTAATGCGTGGCATACTGCCGGGAAAATTGCTACGGCGTGCTTTATGGGGAGAAGAACGCATGCTTTATAGGCAAGTAGAAGCAGGCCCTTGGCCTACCTCTCGCAAGAGCCTAAAAGAATTATTTTCTGCCAATATTTTTCCACACTGTCATGCCGAAGATACTTTGGGACAATGGCGCAGACTGGCTTTATCATTCTCAGGAGAAATGGACACTGCCAGCTTGATGAGAGCCGATCTGTGGACATACCTTTCAGAAAATTGCTTGGTCAAGACTGACCGAGCCAGCATGGCCCACGGTTTGGAGGTTCGTGTTCCCTTAATCGGGAATGCAGTAATCGATAGCGTACTTAGTCAACCCAGCAGCCAACACTTTGATGAAGATGGTGGAAAATTGATACTACGGATGCTTGCAAAACGCCACCTTCCTGAGTGTGTATGGAATCGTCCAAAACATGGTTTCTCAGTTCCGCTTAGGGATTTATTTAAGGGGCCCTGGCAAGAGCTAGGCGATGATCTCTTTTCACGTTCTAATGATATTGCACCCTTTATAAACGCTACAACAGCACAAGCTTTGTGGAAAAAATCGAGAACTGGTCACGGCCAAATTCGCTTAACTTATTCTCTGCTTGTACTTCTACTTTGGCTCGACCTGCACGGACCAAGCTCATAGAAATTCGCTCAACAATAGTGGCCACTATGCAAAAACAACGACAAAGGGAGCAATTATGGGTATGACGCGAGGAGCAATAAAACTGCTAGCTATGACACTTCAGGGACAGCATTACGAAAAGGCTGTGATGTATGGTGTTCAACAAGTTTCAGCCAACTCAAAAGAAATTTGTTCAATTTTATCAAAATATGGCGCAAACTGGGCTGAACCTACACTGGAAGCTCCCAGTACCGGGGTATTCAAATCTTTAGGTTGTAACCAAGTTGAGTCTATTGACTTTTACCCAGACGAAGGAGCAACTCACGTTGTAGATCTCAATCGTCCAATTAATGAAAAATATAAACAAGCCTTTGACTTAATTTACGATGGGGGAACACTGGAACATTGCTTTGATATTGCACAGGTCTTACGTAACACAGCTCACATGCTAAAAACAGGCGGAAGGATTATTCACCACGTCCCCACAAACAACTGGGTTGACCATGGATTCTACCAAGTTTCACCTACTCTTTTTTTCGACTTCTATGAAGCCGCTGGATTTAGTGAGTTCTCATTCCATTTTCACTTTATTGATGGGAAAAAAGAGAGCTACATATCACACAGCCTTCAAGATCAACCTCCACCCTATTTTATTGGGAAAGGTACACGGGTACTTTCACATTTTACTGCAGTTAAGGTCAGGACTGTAGACCCTTCCGATCTAGTCAGCCTAGTCCAACGGCGCTACCGAGAATATTTTGGAGGCGACCATAGCCCAGCTGAAACACAAAGTAGAGACTTATTAAGCAGACTAAAGCGCTCTTTTCTTAAACGCACTATTCGATTGAGAGCACAACGCCTTTAAAATTTTTCATATACATCAAACAATACAATACGCAAACTTAACCTTTAATGTTACTACCTCAGTTTCCCAAACCGTATGGAAACACTATACAATTGACTTTGATAACTCTTTTTATATGAACAAAAACATACTAACCAATTACTTGACAAAACCTTCCGTATATCAGAACTCACATGAAGAAGACTTCCTCCTAAATTTTTTCTTTCATACTAATAAAGGTGTATTTGTAGACATTGGAGGAAACCTACCTGATAACGCTGTAAGCAGAATATTTTGGAATACTAATTGGGATGGATTTGTAGTTGAACCTTTACCAGATCACGCTCAATTGTTTCGTGATGCCAATATAAATGTTGAAGAATTCGCTTTAACATCACCTGAGAAGGCCACAAATGGAAAGATGTCCTTTACCATAGCTCATATCGTTACCCCTTTCTCCGTTCAATCTCCTTCATCGCTTCAACCCCCTGCACGAAATCGCGGCATCGCTGTAGCCCAATCCAGATGGTCTGCGGCCCCGGGTAGCCATCTCCCT
>JABIFG010000341.1 GCA_018650795.1 Fidelibacterota bacterium | reverse complement strand
TGCACGCGGCCAAACCCCCAATCTTGCATGTTTTTCAAAATGGAGACATTTTGGTGACCGACCCCCCGCAAGCCCATATATAGCTTCAATAGCAACGGATTTCTAATTTCTGGCCGTATCCAATTCGCGTGGCGGAGCCACATAGATATTGATCTTAACTGTTTGATTACGCAGATGTTATCAGTGCTTTGTTAAAAAGCACTGATCTATCCAGTTTTAGTGATATTCACTCTTTTTAAAACGAAATGGTCATTTTTTGGTCACTGAAAAATGGGGGATTGGATATATTACTATCACCACTTGATTAAATAGTTCAAATAACTACATTTACGACGATTCAGACAGTGAAAGGGGGTCCTTATCATGAATACAACGAATTTACTGCGTAAGTCTGCCTTTGGTAACAGATCTACCTTGTTGGGTTAGATATAGTGCAGAAAGGATAGCTTCCTAATATGAAATACCTAATACCCATATTGGCAATTATCTTTATGATCGGTTGTCCAGCACCTGATAAAGATGATCCCATCCCCGAAACATACCCTCAGGAAAATATAGCCTGGCCATCACTAGGCGACACACCATGGCCCATGCATCACCACGATCCACAGTCTACTGGCAGAAGTCAGTATGCTGGTCCACAAGGCGGGGTTGTCTACAAAAAAGTGAATGCTGGCGTTAGCGAATCTGGAATAACAATTGGGTATAACTCAACAGTCTTTACCAGCTCAAGTTTACCTCCGAATAATTTTTATTGTCTTGATTACGAGGGGAATATTAAGTGGGTATCCAGCCTCCATTCACAATCAACACCCCTCGTTGGTTCTGACAGCATGATTTACCTTGGAGGGGTTGGACTATTTGTAGCGTTTACCCCCGATGGAGATACGCTTTGGCAGAGAACCACAGAAACTTTTACCCTAGGGGTTAATATCGATATGAATGGGAATTTGTTCTATATCGACACTGAAAGTAAGCTCACGAAAATGAGTAAAAATGGCGATATTCTATGGCAGTTACAGAGTCCATACACCTTTCTCCAAGCGGATGATGTACCAACATTCTCACCCGATGGCAACACTCTTTATGCTCAAGGGAGCGAGGTATCTGTAGTAGCTATTGATATTGTTACTCAAGAGATCAAATGGGCTTTTGGCAACGAAAAGCTTATGTCTGGACCGGTAATCGACAACGATGGTAATTTATATTTTATTCCAGGAGATGTATTTGAATGGTCTAGAAACGATTCTATAGATCGAATCTTGTACTGTCTGACTTCTGCAGGAGAAATTGAGTGGGAATTTCCTTTTGTTAGTGAGGTTGTTTGGGATAATACCGAACCAACAATTGACTACGATGGAAACATCTATTTTGCTACAGATACCCTGTATGCTCTTAATCATACTGGTGATTTAAGATGGAAGGTCCCACTCGAAGGCAATACCATATCACCACTAATTTGTGATATAAACAATGTTATTTATGTGGGTGCTAAGAATAGAGAAATTGGGCAAAATCAAATATATGCCGTAACTGCTGAAGGTGAAATCCTATGGGTAATAAGGGACTCAGAGATTAGATCATTGGGCGTATCTCCTGCCATTTCCGAGGATGGAACCTTATTCTATCCAACTTGGGATAGTGTATCCAGGGACTATTTGATAATAAAATAATATGGGGCTAAAATGAAAAAGATTGTGCTAATATTCCTGTTGTCTTTAATCACTTTTTCGATAACAGTAGCGGATCCCTCCGAGCCAAGGGTTGAAATATTGCTTATAGCGACCGATGGGGTTACTCACTTTGAGATGCATGCTCTTAGCACGGTGTGGGATGGGGATTCATCACCAACGGAGGATCCATATAGTACATTGATAACATGGCCTACACATGAATACGATACCCTGTCTACTGATATTGTTGGAAATAATACAGTTACAGGCGGGTTTGACTTCAGGCAGCGTTCTCATGTCGAGAGTGATACTTTCAATGTTTATGGTAATGGACTTTACAAATTTTCGAGTCCTGGATGTTACTTCTATTTAGATTATAGAGATGACAGAGCTGGCTATTATGATCCATTCTCAACAAGCGGACATCAAATTGATCTTTGGATTAAATATGATAACAATAGTGAAACGTTATACTATAATTCATATGAGAGTAAATCTTCGAGCGAACATTGGATACCTATTATACAGGGAAGTACAAAAACAATATGGGATATTAAGGATATGGGTACCCCTTCCACAAGTAAGTTTAAACCTTGGCCACCAGAGAATCTCAGCGTTAATGAAATTATACCGAATGTAAAACACCGATTAACGTGGAGTCATCACTCGCCTGCAGATGATTATTGGGAGA
>JABIFG010000340.1 GCA_018650795.1 Fidelibacterota bacterium | reverse complement strand
CCAACGACTCTACGAGTATTGCCAATAATAGTGTCTGGATTGTTGAGGAAACTCTTTTTAATGGGATACCAGAAATATGGGTCGGAGTAATGGGGCGTGGCCTTGATCGGCTCGATCCTAGAACTGGTAAATTCAAGCACTACAAACCAGGAAGTACTGTAACAGATCTCTTTTATGATAGTCAGGGTGTTTTGTGGGTTGGTACCGGTGGCAAAGGAGTAGGTCACTACAACCCAGAAACAGATGATATTACATTCTACACCCATAACCCAGAGGACTCATCAAGTCTCGCTGATCGGGGTATCTGGGATATGACGGAAGATCGTTTTGGCAATCTTTGGATTGGTACATTTGGATCCCTTGATCTAATTATTGATTCTCAGTACAAAAATGGAGATGTAAAATTTTCACACTTCTTTCACGATCCAATGGATCCGAATTCTTTTAGCGGGCCATCTGTAGAATATCTCTTCGAAGATTCACCTGGGAACTTATGGGTAGCAACCTTTGGTGGAGGACTCAACATACTGAACAGGGATACCGATAACTTTAGTCATTACATTCACAATCCAGACAACCCATTTAGTATCGGAGCAAATTCAATTTACTCAATTGCTGAAGATCATTCAGGTACTCTCTGGTTTGGACACCAAAATGGCATAAGCAAATGGGATAGTCAAAAAGCACCATTTAAGCTATATGACTATGTTGCTGGTCAAAATACTGGACTTGGAAATAAATGGATTACGAGTGTCATTTCAACGTGGGAGAATGACGAGGAAATACTGTGGCTAGCTACAGTTGGGAAGGGCGTTTGCCGATTTAATAGAGACACTGGCGAAACTCGCTGGTTCCAACACGATAGGAACAACCCCAACTCCCTTGCAGATAATTCAGTGTTGAGCATGATGCAGCCGAATGACAAAACGCTATTCTTTGTGACATGGGGTGGGCTATCGCAATTTGATATTCCCTCTGAAACTTTCCAGACGCATTACTTATATCCAAATCCAGAAAGTGATTATAATGAAGAAGTGATGATGACAAGCCACCTCGGACCAACGGGAAGAGTATGGGTTGGTGTAATGAATCACATTGCTGAATTTGACTTCAAAGCAAATCGATTGAAGAGTATTGATAATACCAGAGCGTATGCTTTGCATGAGACCATCCATAATGGAAAGTCTTATTTGTGGGGAGGATCATTCAATTTTGGCTTGGTAAAATTTGATCTGGAAGATGGAGGCGAGACTTGGTATCTGCATGACCCTGAGGATAGTACGAGTATCTCAGACAATATGATTGAAGCTCTATTTAGCACCAGTCATGAAGGGACCGATGTCCTCTGGGTGGGGACGATGAGTGGGCTTGATCGTTTTGATTATGAAACGGAGACGTTTAAAAACTATTCCATAAAGGATGGTTTACCTCATAACCATATCACGTGTATTGAGGAAGACGACAATGGCAATTTATGGATTACATCGAAAATTGGTCTGACACGCTTTGATCCTGTGAATGAAACCTTTAAAACATTTTGGAAAGAGGATGGCTTACCTGGGGATGGCTATGAAATGGAATCAATTCATATCAATTCCAACTCTGAGGTATTTGTGGGAGGGAGCAAAGGACTGGTCTCCTTTTACCCCGACAGCATAAGATCAAACCCCCGTCCACCTAATGTGGTCCTTACTGATTTGAAACTATTCCATAAGACTGTGAAGGTAAAACCACAGGTTGACAATCAATCCAAAGGTGGATTTTTGCTCAATAAACAAATTGCATATCTGGATACGATTCAGCTTCCTCACTGGCAGAATATCATCACTATCTCATTTTCAGCTCTGGATTTTAGAAGTCCCCTCAAAAATCAATACGCTTATAAACTGGAAGAATTCGAGGATGAGTGGAATTATGTGGGTGCTACAACACGTGAAGCTACTTATACGAATCTTGATCATGGGAGTTACATCTTTAGAGTAAAAGGATCCAATAATGACGGCATTTGGAACGAAGAAGGAACTTCTCTGAGAATTATCATCTCACCTCCCTGGTGGGAAACTCAATGGGCATTCCTGGGATATTTCTTGGTTGTAGTAGGAATGATGGTGGCATTTTGGCGTTTTCAAGTAAGTCGAATTAAGCTTACTCATCAAGTTGAAATGGAACATCTGTCTGCTGAACATTATCACGAATTGGATGAACATAAATCACGATTTATGGCCAATATTTCCCATGAATTTCGTACCCCACTCACACTCATTCTAGGTCCTGTTAGTAATTTAATATCCCAGATAAAAGATCAGGAGATGCGAGCAGATCTTTCGCTGATCCAGAAGCAGGCGAAGCGGTTGCTTGAATTGGTGGTTCAACTACTGGATATATCCAAGGTTGACGATAATCGCATGATTCTCCAGGTATCTCAACAGAACATTGTGCCGCTACTGCGTGGTCTGGTACTTTCCTTCGGATCTTTGGCAGAACGCAATAAAATCGATTTGAATTTTGAGTCATCAGATGAGAATATCCAGATCTATGTCGAACGGGATGCCATGGTCAAAATCCTCAATAATCTACTCTCAAATTCATTCAAATTTACTGAGGTGGGGAACACCATCATTGTGGGGGTTAGCCAGAACAAAGAGTCACTATTGAGCAAGAATGGTGAAGTCATTATACGGGTTTCTGATACAGGTATTGGTATTCCTGAGAATCACCTTGCCAAGGTCTTTGATCGTTTTCACCAGGTAGATAATACTGAAACCAGACAATGGGGTGGGACAGGCATTGGACTCTCATTGACCAAGGAGTTGGTGGATCTTCACAGAGGAAGCATTACCGTTGAAAGTAATACTGACGTTGGCACCGTATTTACCATCCGCTTGCCCCTGGGGAAACATCATCTCGCAGCCCATGAAATCGTACATCCAGGAAATTTGGTCGAAACGGACATCCAGACTGACACCATTGAGTCTGATCAGGAAAATAGTCGTATTTATGTCGAAGCAGACAATGGCGAAGGTTTACCCATCCTCCTCATTGTAGAGGATAATGTGGATGTTCGCAATTATATCCGATCTTATCTGGAGAAAAGCTACCAGTGCCATGAAGCCGTAGATGGCCAGGACGGTCTCAATAAGGTTCGAGAGCTAATCCCTGATCTGGTAATCAGTGATATCATGATGCCGAAAATGAATGGGCTGGAGTTTTGCAGACATATGAAGACCGATGAGCGCACCAGCCATATCCCAGTGCTCATGCTTACAGCCAAGGCAGATATGGATAGCAAAGTCAAGGGTCTAGAAACAGGTGCTGACGCATATTTGACCAAACCTTTTGAAGCGATGGAGTTAAAGATTCGCATCAAGAATCTGATTGATCAGAGACAAGCTTTGCGGGAGCGTTTCCAGAGAGAATTCAGCCTTATCCCTTCGGATCTGGATATTTCATCCATGGACAGGCACTTCCTTGAACGGGCGGTTCAAGTCATCAGTGATCAGCTGGATGACCCAAATTTTAAGGTCGACAATTTTGCTCAAAAAATATTTATGAGTCGTCAGCAAGTAAACCGGAAGTTACGTGCGCTCTCAGGTCGTACGGCTGTAGAATTTATTCGATTGATCCGTTTGAAACGTGCAGCCATGCTATTGGGAAATAATCACGCGACTATTACTGAAATAGCCTACAAGGTTGGCTTCTCAAATCCTTCACATTTTTCCCGATCCTTCCATCAGGAATTTGGTAAAACTCCTTCTGCATTCTTAGCAGACCAAAAAAAGAACAATTCAGAATAAAAATTTCTGCCCCCCGTTTCTTTACAACCTTGTTCAGTTAAAACCCCCCAGAAATAAGCAAAATGTTCCATACAGGATAGGATTGGTTCCATCTGTGTTAGTCCATCACCCCTAGCATTATTAAAATTATCATGTTATTCAATATGACAATTTACGTGAAAAAAGGAGAGGAGAATCACGATGCTACGGAACTGGAAAACTTTGGTCAGCACGGTAGTCTTATTACCTGCCCTTGTTATAGGGCAACTCAAATGGGTCGACCATTCCGAAAACCCGGTTTTTATTAAAAATGGTGTACAGATTTGGGATTGTTTTGTGCTTGAGGTGAACGATACCCTCAAAATGTGGTATTCAGATGATAATATCAATTATGCCTGGTCCATAGATGATGGCCTGACTTGGACAGAATATGCCGCTAATCCTGTTCTAACTACTGGACCACCAGATTCCTGGGAATCTGTATGGCTGGATGTACCTCGGGTTATTTATGATGGGACCAGTTATTACATGTGGTACATGGGTGAAGAAGAGTTAGGGTTTGGGAAGGGGGGGTTAGCCACTTCAACAAACGGAATCGACTGGACAAAACATCCTGGTAATCCAGTCTTAAATCCTGGACCTGCAGGGAGCTGGGATGAAGGTGAAGCCATATTCGGTGCAGTTATTCATGACGGAACCCAGTATGTCGCATTGTACGCTGGCTCACCGGACAATGGCACTTCAATTAGCTGGTCAACCGGTAGAGCTACATCATCGGATGGAATCGTATGGGAGAAGGATCCTAACCCTATAATGACCGTGGATAATGGTGCCCTATTTGCAACTTCTCTACTTTTGTCAGATGGAGGGTATGAGGCTTTTTACACCTACGGTTTTGGTAATAATCAAAGTTGGAAGTTCGGCTATGCTACATCAGCAGACGGCATCGTCTGGGATCAAAATTACCCCACCCCACTCTTCATAAAAGGGGGGTTATATGTAGCATGTGTTTCAAAATCGGAGGATACACCCATCTATAGAATGTGGTATGGCTACAGGGATGGTAGATGGATCGATTATGCTGAATCCCTTATAGGGCTCGAAACTTTCGAGATTCTGCACCCCTACCTATCTACCGGGATTGATTCCCAAACCTTCAATATGACCTATTTGGGAGACGATACTAACCTCACCTTTCATGCAATTGTCTACGGTTCAGATAATACCGAAATCGCTGAAGTCGAACTCTTTGATGATGGTGCTCATGAGGACGGAGCTGCTGGAGATGGAGTTTATGGAGGTGGATTCAGTCCGAATAGTGAAGATATGTTCGATGTAGATTTAGAAGCTCAGCTTAACGGCGACTCTCTTATCACTTATGCTGATCAGGGTAGGTTTACAAATGCTGGTCCTCTGGTCTTTGATAGCATTACAACTGATTCTGATGATTGGCCGAATCCTGGGGAATTCTATGGCTTCACTTGTGCCCTGCAGAATCAGAGTGAAGTATATGATTTTACTAACGTGAGCGCCCGTCTGGTATGCGATGAGAACTGGATAACTGTTGCTACTCAAGACGCAGATTTTGGGTCCATCCTGCCAGGTGAAACAGCTGATATGCAAGGAGGAGATTTTTTCGGCATTAATATCGCAGATACAAATCTGGTTGAGCCCACTACGGTTACCCTCACTATAGAAATCTCCGAGGGATATACTCATTTTTGGACGGACAGCCTGAACCTGAGTATTACAATCCATCCAGTCGGGGTAGATAAAGAGATTGAACAGAATCCTAAACAATTCAGCCTAAACCAAAACTACCCCAACCCTTTCAACCCCATGACACGTATCACATATTCAGTACCTGAGAAATCTGAGGTACGTCTGGTCATCTATGACATCATGGGAGTTGAGGTTGTCGAACTCTTTAGTGGTACGAGGTTGACTGGCAACTATGAAACTGCTTGGTATGGTCTTGACCAGCATGGCGACCAGGTGAATACAGGTGTCTATTTTGCCCGTCTGGAAGCGGGTCGCAATGTAGATGTCATCAAGATGCTTTATCTAAAATAGGAACAATGGCTGGTAGAATTTTGTCCTCCACATAGCCATATCCATAGAGAAGCCCTCGCTCACTCTCGGGGGCTTCTGCTTTTATAAATATTTCCCCCAAATGCTGCCAAATGTTCCATATGGGATAGGATTGGTTCCATCTGTGTTAGTCTGCCACTTCTGAAATTGCTAAACTTGTATCAAATATTTCAGGAAGGGGACTAGCATGCGACTTTTGAAAGTAAACGTATTAACAACAATAGTGTTTTTGGGCTGGGCTTGGGGGCAAACCGCACCGGAGTTTGGACAAATCTGGCAAAAACCAACTCAAGAACCTCTGATCTACACGATTGGAGATTCAGGTAGTTGGAACTCTGATGCTGATATGTGGGACTGGAACTGGGGTCATGTACTTCAGGATGCCGATACCTTTAAACTGTACATTGGTGCTTCAGATGGATCTAATTTTAGTATTGGTATGTGGCATTCCATGGATTTGGAGTCTGGTTGGTCTGAATATAGTGGTAACCCTATCCTGGAACACTCAGCTACTGGTTGGGATTCAGTTCATGTGGGTGGACCTATGGTCTTGAAAGATGGTGATGTATATAAAATGTGGTACACTGGAACTAACCATGGTCCAACTCATGGGGGAGACAAGACCATCGGATATGCCACAAGTACGGATGGGGTGAATTGGGTAAAACACCCGGACCCATTAATCGACCCCTCATTGTTCGTAGAAGGCAGTGCATATGTCTGGTTGCGGAACCCTTTTGTTTTGCTTGAGGCAGATACATTTAAGATGTGGTTAGGTGTTTCAAGAGTCAGTCCAACCTATGAATCCATTCACTATGGTTACTCTCTGGATGGGATCGATTGGGTATTTCCTAACAATGGACCTGTCCTGGAACCCAAACCAAACAGATGGTTAGAAATACCCTCGGTGCAAAAGTATGGTGACCAATATGTCATGTGGGCTATGGAAGGAACTTATGACGACAACTTTCCCGCTGAAACTATCACAGCCCGTTCAACAGATGGTATTCATTGGCGCCGTGATCATCTCTATAACCCTGTTCTACGCAGGAATGCAGATGGCAATTTCGGTGAAACAGGTGTTGGGATATACGATGTAATCGAAACAGACGATGGTTATACAGCTGTTTATGGGGGCTGGGGAGGTGTAGCAGGAAATCATGTCGGATTGGCAGAATACTCTCCCACTATTGTTCCAGCTGGTGATGTTTCTGGTACCTGGACAAAAGCTGGATCGCCGATACGAGTTCAAGGTGAAATCACCATTCCTAATGGCGAGACCCTGACCATTGAACCGGGAACGACGATTGAATTCTTGGGTCATGATCCACTCAACGTACAGGGTCAACTTCTGGCAGTTGGAACCGAAAGTGAGTCTATTCGATTCATGGTTGATGACACCATGGGATTTGGCTCAAATGCTGGAAGTAATGGGGTTTGGGGGGGTGTCCGCTTTGAAGGAACCTCAGCTACAAATGATTCATCATTTTTGAAGTACTGTGAAATAGAGTATGCCAAAACCTTTGCCACTGGTCCAAATACGTTTGATGGACCACACGGTGGAGGTATGTACATTGAAAATTGCAGCAAGATTCGAATTGAAAAATGTCTGATCCAGCATAACAGAGCCATTGGGACGGTCGCTGGTGGCTATGCTGCTGGAGCAGGGATAGGAATCAATAATAACGCGAATCCAGAAATTGTTGGCAATCTCATCCAATACAATACCACTAGGCATTTGATAGAAAATGATCACGCCTCTGGGAGTGGGATAGTAATATATGATAGATGTGATCCATATATTGTCGGTAATACCATCCGCCACAATAGTGCTACGGAGGTCGGGGGTGGAGTGGCTATCTCAACTTCAAGTAATCCTAAGTTTTTCAACAATCTCATTGTGCAAAATGAATGCATTGGAAACAATGGTTCTGATGGTGCTGGCGGCGGTGTTGGTGTGACTTTCAACTCTCGTCCAGAATTTATCAACAACACTATCGCAGACAATACAGCAGGCTGGGCAGGTGGAATCTTTCTCAATAATGCCAGACCCATATTTATCAATTCAATTATTGCCAATAATCAGGATACCGATAATACGGATGCCAGGGGATCACAGATTGGAACCTATAACATGGGTGCCCAATCCCTGACCTTTCAAAATTCTTGTCTGGAGGGGGGGCCAACAGACATTAATTGGGATACAGGTACCGCAACCGTAAATTTCGAGGAAAGTCTCAGCATTGATCCTCAATTGACTCAGACTTATACCTTAAGTTTCAGCAGCTCACCCTGCTTAGGGGCTGGGACACCCAGCTGTACGATTGATGGGGTCACATACAACGCGCTTCCCCAGGATATATATGGGCATGTCTGCCCCGATCCTCCAGGGTCTTTACCGGATATGGGAGCCATTGAATCTGTCCTATCAGGGCATATTATTACCAGCGCCTGGGATTGGTGGGAATGGCCTGAAAGTCCCGTTTTCATGCCTGGAACGAATGGAACCTATGATGATGTATCCCTCATAGCACCTAATGTTTTGTTCCACGAGGGGCAATATCACATGTGGTATGCAGGATATGATGGAAATAGAATGCGAATTTGTCATGCTACATCCAGTACTGGCGTTGAGTGGACTCGTGATCCGGCCAATCCAGTACTCACCAGTGATCCCACAACCTGGCATGACAATGGTCTTAACACACCCAAAGTGGTGATTGTGGATGATGTATTTCACATGTGGTTCTTGACAAATGACAGAACGGGCCACGCCACCTCTCCAGACGGGATAGAGTGGACATTTTCGCCTGATCCGGTTCTGGAAGGTACTCTGGGAGAATGGGATTCGGATATAGCTGCCATTGCCGATGTGATTTATAAGGACTCCATATTCCATGCCTGGTATACAGGAGCAAATAATAATACCAATCGTATTGGCTATGCAACTTCAACCGATGGCATCGAGTGGGTTAAAGATGTGGACAATAATCCCGTATTTGGTCCCAGTGATGAAGGCTGGGATAGTGGCATGTTTTACGCCTCCTCGGTCATTTATAACGGTGGCTATTACTACATGTGGTATAGTGCTAAGGAAAACACGAATGGCAGCAGAATAGGTCGAGCCTCATCCTTAAATGGGATCAATTGGACTCGTACCACCGCTGCTGAACCTGAGATAGGCTATGGAGAGGCAGGCTCTTGGAATGATGAGGCTTCCTTCTATCCGGCCGCTCTTCTCCACCAAGGCAAGTACGAGATATGGTTCAATGGTGCACCATCGTCAACCAGTGGATGGAGGATAGGCTATGCTACCATGGAACCGGTGGCCACAGATCCGCAATATATTG
>JABIFG010000339.1 GCA_018650795.1 Fidelibacterota bacterium | reverse complement strand
TCCTTAATGTGCCCCAATTCATGAAAGAACCGATCTCGGGTGACACCTTGAGCCCAGTAGTAGATATGACCAACAAACTTGCTCCTCGTGGCTTCTGAGAGCATTCGTGTGCCCTCGACATCACCTGATATGATGTCCGCCTTCTTAGCACTGAATGGATGTAAATGAATTGTGATATTTCTTTCCTGTGAGTCCGGAAAAACTTCTCGTATCAACCGGCGAGCCGTACGTGTGGTAAACTTTGCATCTTTACGACCTTTACGGAGGAAATACTGGGCTGCCTTTTCGTGCTTCTTTGTTTCAACTGAGGAAGCAGTAAAAAGAGTGGCACTTGCTAAAGCAGCTCCGGCGAAAATATATTTAGCCCGATTGTGGTCCTTTGTAAATTTTAATCTTGTTGTCATGTTTCACCTTTACGTATATATAAATCCGCCACTCCATTGCTTTTATAACTCGAGTGGTTCTCATACTACATATCGCATTATTTAAAGGAATTTTTATCGATAGGATTCAACTCCTTAAGATGCCCTCAATACAGGGGAAACTGTGGATATAGAGGAGCTTTTTTCATAATCTAGGGTTTTCGATCAAACAAGTGAATTTTGGATGTCTGACGTTAGGCTGTTTAGGAAGTGGATTTCTGTAATTGCTGGAATTATTACGACACTACACTCAGCAAGTATGACCAAGTAAGCTTATTCTACTTTACTCAAAGTTCAGAACTTTAATTACCGTACAAAGAAATCTTTTCACCATCTTCAGTCCAATAACTCCACCCTTCATACCTAAGGCCTTTTTTATAAGGGCCTTCTGATTCTTTGCTTCCATTCTCATACCAATTAGTCCAGATACCTACTTTTACACATTCGTAAAGAACTTCTTGGTCTGAAAATGCGCCCTCTGATTCCTTGTTTCCATTTGCATACCAACTAGTCCAAACACCACTTCGTTCACCTCGTAAATAAGCTCCTTTTTCGGCTAACACTCCATTTTTATGCCATGATATCCCCATACCAACTGGAGAACCATCGGTGAAATTATTTATGCTTTCTTGGGTTCCATTTTCATACCATGATGAATGAGTTCCTTGCTCTTTTCCATTCTCATATAAACCTTCACTTTTTTTTGTCCCATTTTCAAACCATGATAACCATAGTCCATCTTTCGTTCCAAAGAAGGTATTAGTAACATAGGCGCATTGTTTTTCTTTTTTTCCGTTTTCATACCAAGTAATTCTTTCGACCACATCCCCCTCTTTATAAAGAATTTGCTCCTTAATGTTAGAATTTTCATACCATTTAATCCATTGACCATCCTCGGATCCTTCAATGTACCTTCCCGATTCTTGTTGACTTTTATTTTTGTACCAAGCAGTAGAAAGACCATGTTTAATGCCATCAACATAATTAGCTATTACTTTACCACCCTCTTTGGTGAAGGTAGTATTTTTTCCATTCTTTTTACCGTTTAAGAATGTCACACTTTCAGAAACAAGTCTGTCACCGAAGGGATGATGTATAAGATAAGTGCCGCTAGAGTCAGGATAATTATCAAGAACATATCCATTGTATTCATCTCCGTTGTGGTCAATGAACGCCCAAAGCCCAACTCGGTTGCCTTTTTCATATTTTCCGAAAAATTTTTCTGTTTCGTCTTTATTTTGCTTTACCCAAACACCTTCTTGGTGGCCATTAGAGTATATTCCACTAGATAGAAGTGTGCCGCCATCATCGAAGAATTTATACTCGCCATTGCGAGAATTCGAAACATAGGTTTCATACTCCATTACCTGTCCATTCTCATACCATTTAGTTTGAAGTCCAGACAAAGCGTTTTGTACATAGTTTAGTTTTCCTTCTACTTTCCCTGAGGGAAAATACTTCGTCCATTGACCATGAAGCATCCCAGCATTTAGATATCCAGTCCATACTTTTCGACCAGAATTATCTAGAGAAAATATCTCACCACTATATGGTTTATTTGTGTCTTTGGTATAGTAAATCCTATTTCTCTTCACTAGCGAATAATCAATATTAATTGGATCGTTTGATATTCCGGAGTTTAGAAAAATTGTTAACAACAATAGTGCTATTGATCGCATTTAATACCTCGTTTAATAACTGTTTTGTCTATTATGCTGTGTTTAGATTTCATTGAAAAGTCTGGCGTTGGTCTCGGTAATAATGAATATTGATTCGGAAGCCTGAATTGCTTCAAAATTCAATCCGTGTATCCCGCTCCCCTTTTTTTACAAGCTCATTTTTCGTCAAAGACCCTGCAGTTTGACTCCAGTTCAATAGATCAGATAGCTGGAAGAGTTCTTTCTTTTGTGCTTTTCGTAGTAGTGATTTTTATCCGTCTTAATCGACATTGTGACCTCCAACCGCTCAACTCTTTTGATAATTATTAGGGCATTCCCCTATTAAGTCATTTGCTTTTCGATCATTCTCTTTTGATCCAAATACCTGCCGAATGAGTGGGAATCAGGTTCCCATGTGACAGAAGTCCATACTTCGAATACATAAAAAAATGAGAAAAACTTTCTTCATTAATAGCCAATAACTATGCCAGTATAATTAAGAACTATATAATGTTGTTTATTATAAAGATAGCGTGTGTGTAAATGCGGGGAGAACAGGTGGGTGTTAAGCGTATGTCACATCGGACAGAAGAAAGTGTGATTTCAGGATCACACTTTCTTAAGAATTACTACTCCTTTATACCGTACTTTTTTATTTTCCGGCTAATACTTTCCCTGGATTCCCCAACTTTGGAGGCAATAATACTGATATTTCCATTATGCAGATAGTAATGGTGCTTGAGGAATTTCTTTTCAAAATTCTCTGTCAAATTCGCCTTGGCTTCCTTCAGTGGCACATTGTACAGTGAAGAGAATATATTCCGATCCTCTGTGCTTGTTAGGGTGGTCTCGAATAGAAGATCATCTTCATGCACTTCAGGATCCGCACAGGTTACGTATAAACTTTCGATAACATTCTTGAGTTGTCTCACGTTGCCAGGCCAATCAAAGGATCTCATTTTAGCTATAATATTTTCGGGAAAAAACAGCTGTTTGTTTTTCTTGGTTTCAATTTGCTGCTGGAAATGACTGAGCAGTAGAGGGATATCATTTTTTCGCTCACGTAACGCAGGGAGATGCAGCCTCACTACATTCAGGCGATAGAAAAGATCCTCCCTGAACTGGTGGTTTCTGACCATGGCTTCCACATCCTTGTTGGTCGCTGCAATAATGCGTACATCCGAGTAGATTATCTTGTCTCCTCCAACACGCATGAAAGCCTTCTCCTGAATAAACCGTAGTAACTTTATCTGTAGCTCCAGCGGAAAGTCTCCGATTTCATCCAAAAATACGGTTCCTCCGTTTGCCTGTTCAAAAAGTCCGATATGCCTTTCATGGGCGCTTGTGAAAGAGCCCTTCTGATGGCCGAACAGTTGGCTTTCCAGCAGAGTGGATGGCATGTTAGAAATATCAACAATAACATATTTGCTGTTTTTTCGGTCAGGACTGTTGAAATGAATTGATCTCGCTATAAGCTCCTTGCCAGTCCCGCTTTCGCCTGTGATCAAGACGGTCGTGTCATTGTCTTCTCCCACACGTGATACAATATTAAGTATTTTCTTGATCTCAGGGCTCTCACCGATAATGACACTCTCCTGGTTCTTTTGATTGACCTTCGCTTTAAGATTCTTCACTTGATTGGTCAGTCGAATATTCTCGAACCAGAGTTTGCGCATCTCCAGCATGCTCTTGATTTTCATCAGAATCTCTTCGCGGGTGAAATCCTTAGTAATGAAATCCTGGGCACCGGCCTTCATGGCCCTCACTGCGCTCTCCACTGAACCGTAGGCTGTCATGACCAAGACTGGGGTAAGAGAATAGGCTGTGCGAATGTACTTGATCAGTTCAAGTCCCTGCGCCTCTTTGGGTAAACGCAGATCTACAATTGCCAGATCAAAATCGTAGACTTTCATGAGTTTCTTTGCCTGCTCCTTGTTCTCTGCTTCAAAGATATCATCCTTTTGATTCTTCACGATGAAAAACAGTCCTTTGCGAGCGGTCTGTTCATCATCAACGATGAGTATTCTGTTCATATCACCTTTCGTCTCTCTCTGATAGGAAATGCTATTGAGAACAGCGTCCCCTTATTCTCGATGCTTTTAAAATCAATATATCCACCATGTCTTTCAATGATATTCTTTGTGATGGACAGACCAAGGCCACGACCTTCACCACGCGTGGAGCTGAACATTCTGGAGAGATCCCGCAATCTTTCTATGGGAATCCCCTTACCATAATCACGAATATCAATGAAGGTATGTCGATTGTTCCTATAGGTACTGATCTCAATTTCGTGGGTGTAGTCCGAAGATTCGAATGCATTCTCTATGAGATTTCCCAGAGCATGCTTGATCTCATCTGCAATTCCCTCTATGGTATTGCGCCCCTTTTCCAGGTGGACCTTGATGCCAGGATATGGTAGGTTTTTAAAATCTTCCACAACTTCCCGGACAATCCGGTTTAGATCAATCTTTTCCTCAGGATGTCTCGTGTTCTTGTTCAACTCGAAGGATTTTACCAGATCTCGTTTCAACTTCAACACGCCTGTATGAAGTGCTTCTATGTAGGCTCTCTTTTCATCATTCGCCGCAGTTTCGTTCTTCAATTCTTCAATGATGAGTCGCATACCGTCCACAGGATTCTTCAAGTCGTGCAAGACGCTGCTTGAGAATGTGCCTATGGCATTCAACTGTTGTTGATCCTGGACCTGTTCGAGACTACGAAAGTTCCTGATGGAGTTTGTGAATTGCAAGAGCAGGTTGTGAATATGATGGAGAGTGCCGTCACTTATCTCATCAGAGACAGAGTTCTTACACAGGATCAATAAGCCCAAACATTCACGCTTTCGCCCAAGGGGAAAAAGGAGCACCTGATCATTAAATATCTCCAAGTTCGGTATCACTGATGAATAATGTAACCTGGTCACCGGGGTTTTCATTCCCATCATTTTCCTGACCGCTCCTCGATCCATGGAAAACTGCAATTCATGCCGTTTTATTTTGATACGGTCCATTCGATGGCACAGAAAATAATTCCCAAACGGATAATATAGATAGATAGCAGCGAACTTATATGCATATAGAAAACGGATAGTTTTAATTACTATCGAAAGAATCTTATTGATGTCCGTGTTATTTGTTAATACTGTTCCGGTCTCATTTAGTTTTAACTGTATCAATTTTTGTCTTACTGTTTTTTTGCGTATCTGCTCACTCACCGAGATCAGGACCAGAAGAACTAATATTAAAACTATGAATGGCAGAGCATGGTACATGATGTTCCCTGATTGAAAAAATGGAAAGGTCAGACTTGAATATATGACTACTGATCCCAGCAGGTACGTTGCCATGTGAGAGTAACGCCACTCGTATCTACTTTCAATAAATTTCAGCGATAAAGCAATGGCGATAATGAACAATAATATTTTGAGAATCTCAAAGCGGATCATGGGAATACGTAAGAATTGCATCGTCGCCCGGCTGATCTGATAGATTACTCTGAGCGTCATATTGCCCTGTGAGATTACGAGCAGATCATTGGCACTGACATCTTCCAGATTAATCTCTTCACCATTCAGGAATCGAACGGTGATGGTCATTTTGGTGACTTGGCCTAATCCTATATTCACTACGCCCCAGTTCTGGGAATGATATCCATTGGCCGGAATCAATTCCTTATAGTGAATGAGGGTATCCGTATCCGCTTCATGAATCCAAACTTTTGCTCCTAGTGCTTCATAGGTGTCTTCATTTCCTCTTAGGATTATCGATATCCAGTTGCGGTGGTTCGTGGAGTTCTTGAGCAGTGAGGACCAATAGCCCCTATTGCCGACCACCAGGTCAATATCGCCATCCAGGTCAATATCCAAGCTAGAACCACCCGTATTGAATCCACTGAGATACCCGCTTTTCGAATAGATTTCAGATTGAGAAGTCTCTTCGAAAGAACCAGCTCCCGTATTCAGATATAGCAAATCCGATTCTGCGCGCGAGACCAGCACATCCACGTCTCCATCAAGATCAAAGTCTCCTGTAATGGCAGTGTAGCTCTTCCCTCCCTGGATCATTCCCCATTCTTTTGAATGGTCAATAAATGATCCCTGGACCTGGTCATAGAGATAAAGCCCATCCCTTCCATCTTCTGAGCAAATAAACAGATCGCTGTATCCATCTCTGTTAAAATCAGCGACACTCGCAGAACTCACAAAAGTAGATATCTCACCTCGTATGATAGGATCATCACTTCTGGACCAGGAGGATTTGCCATTATTCCTCAATAACATGGGATCACCGCTTGAGAAGAACAACAACAGGTCCGTATGATCATCCAGATCAAAATCTCCTGCTACAAGTGCTCTGATCCCAGTTTTATCCAGATTAGGAATTCCGGTGGCTTGTTCTTGAAAGGTATTATAACCTGTGTTCAGAATAAGCCTTAATCCGTTCCGCTTATCAACTAGTGCCAGATCAGGGTATCCATCCTGATTGCAGTCGAGAAGACTACCATTGATAATGTCAAGATTATCAGGTAGTCCCGCTCCAGCAGTTTTATCCCGGAAGATCGCGGAGCCATCATTGGTCAATAATCTGGTGGCGCCAATATTGCCAATCACCATGATATCAACATCTCCGTCCCGATCAAAGTCAGCAGCAAAGGAGCCGCGTTCGAATTTTTGTTCTGTAGACCGGGTCTCAATACTCCCTCCAGTACCCGATTCTATAGAGTAATCCAGATAGTACCCCTCGCCCTGGTTGATCAGCAAATGATTCAGTTTGAGATAGCCGGTAAGGTATATGTCGGGTAGTGTATCACCGTTAAAATCTGCAACAGTAACCCCTTCTATATCATCGATCCTGTCCATGAGATTGCCGCTACCAGCATGGATCTGGTCGTAGAACAGGAATTTAGGGTAGCTACTGAGCGTCCCTTGTGGATCACTGGTGAAATGAAGAATGTTTCCCCATGCACCTACGATCCACCCATTCTCTGCATCCAGCATCTCAATATCATGGAGGTCAGCATCTGTCAATTGCTCCAACTTGACCCATTGATTCCCGTCATATGCCAGAATCACACCATTCTTTCCTACAGCGAAACCAAGACTGTCTGAGATCATATCGACAGCCCAAAGATGTTCATTCGTTACGTTGGATTCCCGGGTCAGTACGCCATGATCATAGCGAATGATAGTGCCATTGTTGCCCACAAACCAGCCAAGCTCCGGATTGAGAAAGTCCATGTTTCTTACCAGATCCTTACTAGGAAAGTCTAGCAACTGCCAAGTGCCATCATATTGCAGCACTGTTCCATTTTCCCCGACGAGAAAAATGTGTTTCCTGCTCAGGATCTTTACAGATCGAAAATCTACATTCACAGGTAAATAAATAGGTCGCCATTCCCCATTCGTATACTCATAGGCCCCGTCATCACCTACTGCCATGCCAAAACTGCTGTTCAGAAAATCTATATCACGGACCTTAAGCGGGAGAATCACAGGTTGAGCGCTCCAAAGGTCATTATCAAAACTCAATAATGCGTGGAAATCGAGATCAATATTATTCAAAGCGACCCAGCCGTGAGATTCATCCACCATCTCAATATCATTGAGGTCAGCATCTGTTAATTGCTTTGCACCTCTTTCAAGACCTTGATAGCGGTGCAGACCGAGCTGTGACAATGAGTCGGAGATATACCAGGAGTAGCCATCGAATTGGATGACGAGGCCATCGTAGGAAACTGCCCAGCCCAGGGAATCATTAACCATGTCCATGCGGGCAAAATTTTGATGTGTGGGTGATTGAACGATGTGCCATGTCTGCCCCATGGCAGTACTGAACAGGAAGAGTAGGCTCATTACCATAGTCTTACGTATCATGCAGAATAAATTTTCCTACATTCTATTGACCATCTGGCCATCATTTCTCTCCTGTGTTTATTAATCAGGTGGAAATGTAGTTCACCCGAACTCAACTTCAAAGTTAATGCAATACAATACTAGCGTACTTGCTCACTTTTTATAGATGCTAAAAGACAGATAGCCCCATTCATGCCACAGTGGATACTGTGTATCAGTGAATTAAATCTATCCAAGTTTACACAGCTTCCCTTATACCACTATCCGGCTCAAAATGGAAGGTTATTGCTACCTGCCATTATGGCAAAAAGAAGCCCCAGACATTGTCCAGGGCTTTCAATCTTACCACATTTCTTTCCAGTTATTTGAGATACAGCATCTTGATTGTCTGATTGTACTCCCCAACCTGCAATCGAGCAAAATACACTCCCGTGCTTACCGGATTTCCCGAGACGTTCGTTCCGTTCCAGGTATATTCATACGTCCCGACGTGCTTGGCACCAGCGTCTATAGTTTTTACCGTATTGCCTAGTACATCGTAGATAATTATTGATACAGCCGATTTCTGTGATAATCCATAATGAATTGTAGTGCTTGAATTGAATGGATTTGGAAAGTTTTGTGCTAAATAAAACCCCTCAATTACCAATGGTTCAGGCTGGACACCGGTTACTATGCCATCCCAGTCATAGTGTACACGGAAATATTCATCAAATACATCCGTGATCGCTTCCGCATAGTTCTGACGATTCGCATCCGTATCTCGTAAACCTACCCTATAAGCCTCAATTTGAACCGCATTGATATTGCCACCTCCACTGGAACCATGTCGTGATGTGGTATAACCCCCACTGAAATATAGATTCCCTTCACCTGGATCAGGTTGAAAGAGACTGGGAACCGCCGAGATTCCCTGATCCTCAAAGAGAGCTCCAAGACTGTTGGCTCCCCTGACAAGGTCAGAAAAGCTCAGGTCTGATTGCTCAGCCAAGGCGCGGATACTGCTTGTCGAGGCATAGGTATTCAGCTCAGAATCAGTCCGCATAAGTGTTGAGGATGATAGTAGATAGCCTAATTCTAAGCGCTGAATCGTATGACCATGACCGTGGATATCCACCAGGAATCCTTTTCCATACTGTGCTTCCATGGAATCCTCTGCGATCTCAATAAAAGTATGGTATTCATTCCAGGCTTGTTCAGCCCATTGGTTTCCCTGAGCACCTTCCACGATCTCGCGATTGGGATCTAGCTTAATACGCTTGAGATTTGATATGATTATGTGGGGGTACTTACCTGTAGCCTCAAAAACTGCATCACGGATAGATATAGTAGTTTCTTTGGTATATAAGTCTGTTACTGTTGTGCCGTAAGTACGGTCTGGAATCTCAGACGGTGTTAAACTTCCTCCGTGTGGAGCAGTAAAAACCAGAGCTAGATCACCGGGGTAGTACTCCACATAATTGTTGCGACCATAATACACCAGCCCTGGTTCGTATGTTTGAGCAAGTATAACAGAGGTAAAAGCTATGCTGAGCAAAATAAATACTTTCAGATGTTTTGTTTTCATTGCCTAGGCCCCTGCTTTAATCCTTTGCCAACCTTATCCACCATACACTCAAAGATAACAATAAGAGTGCAATAACTACATATGCTTTGTTCGTCTCATATTCAAAATATAAATGTTCTGAGGTATTGAAATTTTCATCATAGGGGCTTTTAATACCATACTCTATTGCTAGCTCCCGAATGTTCAATAGTTGTATCGTTGGAATTCCCTGGGCGTTCAATTCTAGGATCAATCCCCGATTTGAATGGTCACAATCAGGTAAGTGATAATTTAAGCCGGGAGGGATTTGCCTTGAATGGCCACAGCCTCCTAAACTGGCTTGGTTGCCACCGATATTGATCAGTAAACTGATTTTTTCATTATTTAATATTAATGCTTTAGAGACAACTGATTCTTCTAAGGATGAGGGGACATACAGTAGATTGGGAAATTCTTTGAGAGACGAATTCATCATCTCTAACCCTTCAGGATAAATGGCCGAGCCATTGTCATTTTCGCCTCCATAAGTCACTAAGCGTGATTGAAATCTCAATTCACCGCTGTCTCTCAGCCATTGTTCATAGTCGATCCAGAGCGCACCTGGTTGATTAGCACCATAGGATGATGCCCCTAAAGAACTGAAGATGACGGCATCTATTTTCAAAGTTTGTAACGCTGCTAAGGTTGAGATACTCAAGGCAGGGAAAGAGCCACTGATAGTCACTCCAACTCGCTTCGTAGAGTCAACCCCTGCTTCCTGTAACAACCGGACAACCAAAGCAGAGAAATCGGGGTTGGTGGATAATTCTTTGGCTTCAGGAGAACCCAGCGTGGTCGTGACAGGTGTATATTCCTCTCCCAGTAGATTTTTGAATTGAATGGTAGATTCAAGCCCCCCAACAATTCCCCTACTCTGCTTTTGCAGGTCGATGATGGTCAACCACTTCGTCGCTAAGTCGCGTGCCTCATACATCTGCTCAGCATTATTTCGCAACGATGGGTTGTGCACTACAGTTAAGGAGAAGACGATCAAGAAGACTGCCACTACCAAGCCAAATATCAGTCTCGTGTTACGTGAGAATACCATTAGGGGATGATTAATAGGACTAAGTATACAAATGACATAACAATGCCTAGACTGGTAAGTGTTGGCAAGACTTTCTGGCGCACCATTTCAGAAGCGATTAATCCGGGAATAAGGTATCCGATTGAGTGGATCGCATGTGGTAGATACGAGCCAAACCCAAGCCCGCGGTTGATTAGTACGCCGTAGACAAATCCAAGAACGAGAGCCAGCAACATTTTTCGACGTCCATATAACAAGAGGTATGGCATCAGTAAGCTGATGGTTCCCCAAGTCAGGGTAGCCACAACTAATGTGAGTACAATTTGAGTGGGTTCGTGAATGTAAAGTGCAAGATATGCTGGTGCAATCACACCTCCGGGAGACACACCCGCTGCCTCGTAGTAAATGAAGCCAACCATCAAGCCAATAAAAAATGCTTCTGCTATCATAATTAAGCTTGTTGAGTCTCGAAGACTCGTTCCAAATTATTCCACATTGCTACTCCGCCATCACCAGTATTTCCAAAGCCATAGATTGTTGCATCTTTAATAAAGAACCCATCTAATATAGATGGGAGAAACGGGTCAAATTCGATGATCTTTTCCCCTTTGACACCCATTTTCTGTAATTTTCGTCGAGCTACAAAAGTATGAGATCCTGACAGGAGGATTTTATCAATATCGGATAATGAAGCAATCCATTCTGAGAACTGAATCGTACGCAAGGGGCGATCATTACGTGTATGTAATAGAATAATTGAGTGCTCATGCTCAGCTTGCCTGCGCTGTAGAAATTTTTCTGCAGAGCTTGTATCATTTACAGCTAAGCCATTGATCAGCCGTACGCCATGCTTCATCCTTTTACCAGCCGGTTTATTTGAAGTTTTAACACTGACAAGAATACCCTCTTTTGCCACATTGCGATCAACACCAGCAAGTACACATACTTCTAAAGCCATCTCCAGGTTTGCCCGATATATATCTGGATGGAGATCTGTATTATCCATTATTTGAGGAACTATAACCTGGCTATTGTGCTCTTTAGACACCTGCCGTATTTGTGGGAGATGGGTCTGTTCACAGGTTACAACTGTGGCATTAGATGGGATGGCTGCACAGATGGCTTCTGCATATAATTCCAGATTTCCCCCGTACTGCTCTCTGTGATCATCCAGAATATTGGTTATGACATAAACCTGAGGACAAATAATACGGGCATCTATTTTCTGATATTCTGGAGTAACTGCCATACATTCAGCAACAAGAGTATCCACACCTTCTTTCGCGGCGAGATAAACCACTTTCATTTGCTCTTGAATACGTGGATTTCCCCGGCGTTTGATACTTTGTCTCTCACCACCAGGCATTAATAGTAGGGGCTCTGTACCCGTTATTTTACCCAGTGGACGTTTACCTGCCGCTGACAAACCAGCCACGATGTATTCAGTTACCGATGATTTCCCCCTGGTTCCATTTACTGATACTCTCAATGGGATTCGACCAATTCTGCTCTTATGCCATAGCTTTTCCAGCACCAGTACTGCAATCAGTATTAGCGGTAATATCAGGATAAAAGTCATGATCCCATCAAGTAGATTTCGTGCCTGTGTCACTCAGCATTTACGATTGACTCCCACTCAAAGAATTGAGGATCGAAATCCCAATTTTCCAGCGCTTCTGCGGTCATTGGTGACACTTTTTTGATCAGAGGTCTAATAGAGGCTATTCGGTCATCATCCAACACTGGTTGGGATAGAACATAAACAGTTACTTCAGGATCAGTAATTCTGTTTATATATTTTTCCGGAAACAATATATCTGCCATATATGGATTTGGGTCAAGGACCTCAGCCACACTCAAACCTTCACTCTCAATTTTTTCACGAAATAAATCTTTAACGTATGGGTAGTGAGTACAATTTAGACTGACGTAAACCTCATCGGTTCCTTCTGGAAGATTTGCAATAGCATTTTTTGTGTACAGTTCAACCAGGCTATCGGTTTCAGTACTATGTGTACCACGCTCTATCGCTCCGGCTAAACTAGGACAGGATTGTGTGATAACCTGTTCTGGGTCTAATCCCAATTTTGCCAAGCCTTCCCTGTGCGAATCTTGATTAACTGTTGTTCTCGTAGCAAAGAGTAGGATTGAAGTATTCTCATTTTTCTGATTTGCTTCCTCCATGAGCTTTATACCAGCTTCAACAACTCCAATTACGGGGATTGAATTGCGTTTGCTAAAGTCGGTATACTCATAAAGCACTGAGAGAGTGTTACATGCCACCAATAGGATATCAGGTTTAAAATTAGTTGCCATGGCCTCAAGAGCACTATTAAAGACCGCTATCTTCTGCTCTGCAGTCTTCATTGAATTATAGCCTTGTTCTTTACTTGGTTGGGTATTGAAGAAGATGACTTGGGCAGAACTAAAAATACCCAGCGAATCCATCCGTTTTGCCACATTGGCTGCAACCGAAAGTCCACCAAGACCGGAATCGGTTACCAGAATTACTACCGAGTCCTTATCAAAAAAGTTGCTCAATGGCTCCTCGACTATATTCTCCTGAGAACTTGAGGCACAGCTCTGTAGCAGAATGAATGAAAACACACAAATCGTTAATAATATTCTTTTTTTCATGATAGTACCTTACTAATACCCTAAAACATTCCCATCTCTACGAGAATCAGCCCCACCCTTCAATGTAGAATCCTGATTGTCCTTCATAATGCCTTGAGCTCCACCAAAGTAGTTATCATAAGCACTTTTTATAACAAGCTCGTGACCATATGATTTCAAATTATCTTGGGTAGATTCAGAGAACCTGTTCTCCATGTATAGTTTCTCCCCAAGAGCATGAATCCTAGGTGCCTCAATTGCTTCATCAATATCCATCTCAAAATCGATGATATTCACAATAATCTGTACCAAAGCAGAGATAATCCGTGTTGCCCCCGGTGTTCCAATAGAGAGGAATGGCTCCTTACCCTTTAGAATCAGTGTGGGTGCTATACTACTAGCGGGGCGTTTTCCGGGTTCCAGAGCATTTGGGGAGTTTTCATCTTTCGCAAAGTCCTTCAAATGATCATTCAAGAGAATTCCGTATTTTTGATCTGATATTCCTGTCCCAAACCAATGGTTAATACTTTGTGTTAAAGCAAGCATATTCCCTTCTTTATCAATAATTGAAAAATGGGTGGTACTGCCTGATTCTTCTTCAAAAGGGAGTGAATATTTATAATCATACTTGGCTTTTGATGGGTCAATTAAGTTACTTTGATATTCAATATGGGATTTGCTCAATAATTGATCAACAGGGACATCAACAAAGTCTGGGTCTCCCATAATTGCACTTTTGTCCACATATACCATTTTCATGGCCTCTGCGATAAGATGTAAATACTCAGCATCTCCTGGTTTGTATTTACTCACGTCATAATTTTCAAGGATACTAAGTAATTGGATGACCTGAGTCCCGCCAGCCGGTGCCGGTGCCGAAAATATTTTGTAGCCTCGATAACTACCTGATACTGGTTTCTTTTTATGGGTTTTGTATTTTTTCAGGTCTCTTATCGATAAGGAGCCACCATATTTCTGGACAGTATTTACTAAGGATGCAGCTACCTCCCCTTTGTAATATCCGTTCATGCCATTTTCTGCTATCTCTTCATAGCACTTAGCTAGCTCTTCATTCTTGATCAGCTCCCCCTCCATAGCGGGTAAGCCGTCAATCAAGAAATGACCTGAAGTGCCCTCGTTCATTGATATTTTTTCATAATTGGACATAATCATATCAGCAAATTTCTCACTCACAACAAAACCATCTCTGGCGTATTTGATTGCAGGCTGAAGGACTTCGGCTAGATCTAGCACTCCTTCCTGTCTGTGTAGTTTTAACAGACCAGAAACTGTTCCTGGCACACCAAAAGCCATAATGCTTGAGTTATTGGTCAGGAAGTCTTCCCCATCCTTACTGTACAGTTTTGATACATCGAATTTGGCTGGTGCTGTTTCTCGAAAATCCAGCATTGTTACTTTATCGTTCCCAGCATTTGAATAAAGGAGAAATCCACCACCGCCAACCCCACTGGCATTTGGCTCTACAACCCCCAGACTGAAGGCAACGGTAACTGCAGCATCTGCAGCATTTCCGCCCATCTTCAATATTTCAACACCTGCTTGAGTTGCAAGCGGGTTTGCACTGGCAACCATGCCTTGCTCTGAGGTAACGGTTTGAGCAAATATAATAATTGGTGCAACACACAGGACTAGGACTTGATGCCAGATGAAATTTCGATACACTTTATACCACATCATTTTTTTCCTGAATTTCAATTGAATACATGTCCCCCAGAATAACAACTTTTACGATTTAGGGGGAGATACCAGCTTCCCGTAAAATGATACCGACCATCTTTAGTTGATAATCTATTCTTGTTTCGAGGGGCAATTTTTTACAGGTCTCAGTTGTGAAACCGGGAATACCAAAGAATTCTCCTGCTGACCAAGCGGCGCTATGTTGAACGGGTCCTGCAGCTAAAGAGAATTGTTCAAGACCTGGTGGTATAGCTTCATTCATTTCATCAACAAGCATTAAAGCTATCCAGGATGCCTCTTCATTCGGGGTATAGATTAAGGTCTGACCCAGACCATGATATTGACTATTCGCTTCAATATATTCTAAATGGAATACTGGACTTTCGTGTAAATCGATAACAACATCGATATCGTGTGTTTTTATGAGCGTTGTGATTTCAAAGGCCATTTTTTCCATAGGCAAACCATGTGAATTACCAGGGTAACAACGGTTTAGATTACCCATTTCAATATCGACACCTCGAGGTGCCTTAATGCGTCTGTTATTCTTTTGATCAGCTATTTTATTCGCTTCTGGAATAATAAAAATTTCTCCCGTTTTCAGTGGGGAATCTGAAAATTGTTTTATCAAGCGATGGGCTGCTTCAAATCCTGCTGGCTCATTGCCGTGCGTGCCGCCTATGATCAGCGCAGTTGGTCCAGCCTCATCTCCCTGAAATCGGAATAATGGTGTTTCATTGATGGTACCAGAAAGCATTAGACCGTCTATATTTTCACTGGAATGGAAGTATGAGGAACGTATTTCCTTGGCTTCAGAAGTCAGGTATTCTGGGATCCTTGATGTGCAGTTAATCGCTAACTGCATGAGTATCACTATTGACAGAGCTTGAAGTGGTCGATATATTTTTGGTTTAAGCATTAAGGGCTCTCAGTTATTTCCCTGCTACTACACCAGAGCGCCGTGGATCAGCAGCTCCCTGCAATTCACCCGTCTCTGGATCAATGACAATTAAGTGGACCCCTCCAAAGTAACTATTCATGTCACCCATGGTCTCGATGATGTGACCCTTTGACTCTAATTGATCCAACAAGGCTTGATCAAAGCCAGATTCTACTCGTAATTTTTGAGAATTATCAGTGCTGTGAAATCGGGGGGCATTGTTGGCTTGCTCCGCATTGGCTCCAAAATCAACAAGACTTGTCACCACTTCTGTCATGGTTCCTGGTATGCGACCTCCACCTGGTGTTCCCACAACTGCGTATAGCTGCTCATCCTTAAAAATAAAGGAGGGGGAAATCGTGCTGCGAGGTTGTTTGCCTGGTGCGATGGAATTTGGTCCTCCATTCTTGGAAAAGCTGGTCATTGCATTATTTAATAGAAAGCCACCAACACTGATCCCAGATCCCCAATAGTAGCTTACTGTCTGGGTTAATGATACTGCATTGCCTTCTTTATCAATCACGGAAATATGGGTTGTGCTTCCATTTGGATCGTCGTGGGGCTCCCCCATAAAGGTATCAATTGATCCAGGAGAAGTTGCCGTTGAATCTGAGTTCGACAACGCTCCCATATTAATAGCTTCAAATCTTGTTCTTGCGTAGTCATCACTTGACAAGGTTGACACCGGAATCTCTGAAAATGCAGGGTCTCCAAGATACTTCCCGCGGTCAGCATAGCCGACTTTGATCGCTTCAGCCATGAAGTGCAGAGTACTATCATGCTCATAGTATATCCCCATTTCACTTAGATCCTTCTGCTCAAGAATGTTCAATATTTCCAAGAGAGTTACCCCTGATTGTGGTGGGGCTGAAGATACGATGCGATGATTTCGGTAATCACTAGCAACGGGTGCCATTTCAATAGCCCGGTAAGACTCAAGGTCTGCCTTTCGAATAAATCCACCCTGTCTGACCATAACAGCCTCAACCGAATCAGCTATTTCTCCAGTATAAAAGGCACGAGGGCCGTTATCTGCCAGAATTTGTAGCGTATGAAGTGCTGGTTCATTGACTAGAGTATCCCCGACTTCATAAGGCAACATCTCATTTAGAAAAATAGCTTCGGTCTCAGGATAGTCCGTCAAAATTTCGTATGAATCAAGGATAACCTTATTGAAGTGATCATCTATGACAAACCCTTGACGCAATTTCTCTATAGTGCGCTCAAGAAGCTCTTTCCAACTCATGGTTCCATATTTTTCAAGTGCCATAGATAGGCCTGATACAGTTCCCGGAACAAGAACAGCTTTTGCCGACTGGCCATCCAGCTTTGAGTCAAAGGTTTCTGGTATTGTCATACCTGTCCGTGGGTAATAATTGATGTAGCTAAGCTTTTGGGAATCATCCAAATATATGAGCATCCCTCCACCGCCACCAAATCCAGAGGCGTGTGGTTCAACTACACCCAGTGCGATAGCAGTAGCTACCGCAGCATCAATAGCATTACCACCTGACAGTAGGATCTCATAGCCAAATTCTGCGGCAAAAGGGTGCGCAGCGACAACCATCCCTCCAGATTCTTGGCCTGGCTGAGAAATCCAATTGGCACAGCCCACAAGAAGAGCTGCAACAATTATAATTAGTAGAGATTTATTAATATTTCTCACAACATTGCTCCGATCCGTCAGGAATTAATCAATCCTATTTCTTCTCAGGTCCAAAGATATTTGTGAGCACAGATTTCACTTCGATGATTTTCTTAATCATTATCAGTGGCACCTTGTTTGTTTCAGCTACTTTAGTGAAATAGCCATCTTCATTTCCACCTTCAACCACAACCAGGCATGAACCTGCTTGAGACGCAACTGAATTAAACTCATCTGATAAGCTACCGCGTCGAGCTTTGCCACCTATATGCATTGTAACAATTGGAATGTTCTGCTTCTTAGCTGCTGTTATTAAAGTCTGAACACGACTAATCTCATCATCCTTATCGATTTTCGCCGCTCCTAAGCCCTTGGTACTTCCTCCGGTAACGATAATTAGTGACTTGGCTTTCCCCAGACTTGTTGACGTGGCAAGTTTGTCTACGGTAAAATCCAGTCCTGCCTTCTTAGCCAAAACTTTCACCATTAGAACATCAGCACTTTGCCCAGCTGTGGTAATTAAGATTGGTTGTTCCGCTTTGAATTCACCTGCTACCAAACTGGAAATCAGCAGCATAGTAGATAAGGTTATTATTATGATTTTATTTTTCCCTAACATTGTATAAACTCCTTGTTATTTATTTTAAAAAAGCCCCAATACCACGATCGTTAATTTCATCGTATAGTGGGAGATTATTCACTGAAATTGTATTTTCTGGATTATTGCTATTCCAAGCATCTAAAATAGTGGCCAAACCAGCCATGTGTCGAGCTACACGAAGATTTAATGGTATTCCATCTTCCGGATAGTCCACCTCAATCAAGCCACTTTTTGCAGCTTGAAGATTGTATTTATCTTTACCTGTTACTACAATATCAGGGGATACCTTTCCATGATAGCGACCCTGTAAAGGATTTGCTGATTCCATAAGAAGTGCTGGAATTCCAAGACCATCACCCCATTCCCTATGAGAAAGACCACGGAAACTTTCTGGGGATGGTTCCAGATTAAAATGGATGTCTTCCATCTGTAGATACATTACAGCTTCAGCACCGATATCAAAGGCTAGCTCATGAACCACAACAGCATTAATAACCGGGTACTCAAGTGAAGCTTCGTGCATGTCAAAAGCGATATCAACCCGCTCTTGCTTAAGAAGTTGCATAATAGCATATCCGATCTTTTCCGTCATGCTTCCATCGGGTCTCCCTGGATAGGAACGATTCAAATTTCGCGTCTCTCCTCCAGACAGTCTTTGACCGGAGGGATAATGCTCATAGACATCCGGGTCTGGCCATTGATCAATAGAGTTTGTATACCTTGATCCATAACGAAACCAACGCTCACCATTTGGGGTCTCAATTTTAAAGCGCTGAGGATTGCCTTCTTGAGGATCATTGTGAGTAAAACCACTATTATTTGCTCTGGGCAGAATAATTAACCGACCTATCTCAACATCTATATTTTCAACCAGACAAACAGCAGTAATGTGAGAGGCAGGTTCATTGGCGTGGGTGCCTCCAAGGATAAGCGCAGTTGCACCTTCTTGATCACCTTCAAACAGATAGATGTCTGTATCCCCTGCTGTACCGGCTAAATCGCTGAAATAGTCACTTAATTGAGCTCTTTTGCACTCATTTGGATAAATGGGATCAGGTATATGCATGGATAAGAATTGATTGCCTACATAAGCCGATATTGATACTGCACAGATCAGAATGAGAAATCTAGCCCAGTGAATTTTGAGTATACTCATTTTATCTGCAACACTCTTAATATTAGCGGAATTAAAACAATTAAGTGAGTCAATTGCATTTTCCATTTCTCCTCAGAGAATAGATCTCTCCCTGTCAAGATCAGGACGATAAATGCAATTCCTATATAGATCAATTTCAACATACTAGACTCACACAATTAAATATTTAGCTAGCCAGTTAGCCCCGATTATCATCATTACTCCATAAATGGCCGTAATGATGATATAGGGCACACAAATTCTTAAGATCTTAAAATAGTTTGGCTCATCTACAACTTGAGCAGCGAAAATGCCAGCCAATGCAGTTGGTGGCATCATATCACCCAGGCTAGCAATTAAAGTAATTGCCGAAGCGACCATAATCTCATTCCGTCCCAACAGGGCAAGTAGGAATGGAACACCCAGAACATAAGAGGCACCATAGGATGAGATAGCACCAAATAGCGGTAGAGATACTGCAATTGCCAGATACAGCCAATAGGATGGTATTTGAACAATATTTACGATAAGAAAGCCCCGCACACCTGTGAGGCTCATAATTTGAATGAACATTCCAATACCAACCAGAATCCCCATAACAGGCATGGCTTTATTAACAGCAGATTGAGCGACTTTCCAATAGTTAAAGGAACGACCAGAACGAAACGCAAACAGGCTTGATATAACAAAGATCAAAGGCAAGCCCATTGATGTAAAATCATTAGGAATAATTCGTGAGAGTGCCATCAAGATTACCAGAACGAGGACTGGAAAAAAGAGTCTGAAACGAGGTATCTCTGTAGATAGTTTAGTAAACTTAGCGCCTATATCCTTACGCTTTCCTTTGCTTGTATGTGGTTTAGCAATAGAAAACGTGGTAAAGAATGCCAGCGGTAGGGTGGCAAATAGTAAGGGCAACTCGAAACCAATATATGGCATGTCGACTCCCCCTCCAATGATCATGGCTGGCACATTAATGGGCGGTGCGATCATCCCAAAGAGCGCAGCCATAGCGATAATACTACCTGTTTTTAGTCTTGGAATACCATAAGCTATCAAGGCTGGAGCAACCACTGCACCAGTAGTAAGTACAGATGCAGTCGAAAGACCTGTAATCATTCCCGGAAGCATAATAAAGAGAGTTACGGCAACAAAAAACATAAATGGATAGGGATGTAAATAATGGACAATAAGTCGGCTGGCTTCACCTAAAGCACCCGTTTCCTTGATAATTTCCATAAATATCATGGCCGTTACGATTATCAAGATAGGATCAAGGTAGGAAATACTTCCTTCCACGAGATGCCTCAATGGTATGCCATATCCAGTGAATAAAGCACCTGCAATAGAGGCAAACATCAGGGATATTCCAATTGGAAATTTGCCAACAAATACCGCGATGGCAAATAAGGCCATCATGGCCATCATGGCAATTAATTCAGGATTCATAGGCAGCATGATCTCATATTATTTAGAAATCTGAACTAAGGGAAAAGGTTTGGATATCTGCAAAATCCCCAAAAGGAGCATATGCATAATCAATGGTCAGAAAACGACCGTATAAATTCAGTTTTAATCCTGCGCCATATGAAAATTGGGATAGATCGTATCCGCTACTATAACCTCCCCGGAGAAAGAGCATCTCACGAAAGGCATATTCGCCACCCAAATTGAGTTTTTCACTATCGTCATTGGGGTGTGTCCCGTTGACTGCGATGGTCATACGATTCTCATTCGATTCAATGAGGCGATCACCTTTGCCCATTAGCTCCACAGCAGTACTAATCGTGAAGTTTGTGGGTAATGGCCATGGCTCTGTATGTAGACGTGTGTCAACATTTGCGTTTAGAGAATTGGCTTCATTAGGATCATATTCACGTATTAGATCTCGACCTGTAAGCTGCATACTGCTACCAAAATTCGTAAAAGCCATACCAATAACAATTCCTTTGTATTGGGTATCCAGATAAGTACCAATATCTACACCGATGGTTGAAGCAGATTCATTCCAGATTCTTTCAGAAATATATTTCACTGTAGTCCCCAAGGAGAACCTGTTGGTCATTCGTCTGGCGTAGGTAACTCCTACAGCTATCCCCTGAGCGTTCCAAAACTGACCTGTGCCGGCAGGATCACTCTCTGTGGTTATTTCTTCATCACCAACAGTCATTGCATTTATACTGAATCCCAAGAATGAACTTCCATCCACGGGAACTACCAAAGCGCTGAAATCATGTCCTGTATCTACCAGCCAATTGGTATGTGTAAATGTCCAGGAGGTCTTCTGCACATTTGTAATACCAGCCGGATTCCAATAAACAGCAGAGGCATCGTTGGCAACCGATTCGAAGGCTCCACCCATACTTAGAGCACGAGCACCAACTCCTACTTTCAAAAACTGCGCAGCTGAAGTACCTACCTTACGAAATTCTTCTCCGGTAATATTTAGCGGGAGGGTGATAACAATTAATAATACTAGAAGACCCATCATTCTGTTTTGTATTTTCATGATAATTCTCCCTACCGTATGATTGCTAGTTTGCCGGTTGTTTGATCACCCCCGGGAGTAGAAATAAGATAATAATACACACCATACGAGATTTGCTGTCCAAAGGTATTGGTCAAGTTCCAGTTCTCAATTCCAGTACCATCAGTGTGATTGATTTCCTTCACCTTTGTTCCACTCATGGTAAAAATCTGTATATCACAGACCTCTGGAAGAAACATGAATTTTAAACTACTCACGTTCTCCTGGGGATCGAAAAGGGATGTGACAACGTAGGGATTGGGAACAACCTTAATATCGCCCAGTGAGCCTGCCTCTTGACTCCTATCAACTACAGGGTCACTCATAGTAAAAGCGAGTACATCCCCATCATGATAGCTTGAAAAAGCATCAAATCCTGAACCATCAGAGTATGCCGAATAGTAGTCAACTGTCGTTTTCTGTCCTGAGACAGGCAGGTTTCCCGATGCGCCTGAAAGAGAATAAACTAATTTCATCGGCCATTTCCCCGGGAAAAATCCTGCAGGGTCAAAGCCTTTGAGAGAGTCTCCTGCAGCAGGCGTGCCAGTAGGATACTGTACATCGCAAACATAGATATCATCACCCACGCTGAAAGCCCCATCTCCATCTTTGTCCTTTGAGACACCCACAATTTGAATCACATCAGGTCCAATCCTCCAAACTTCAAAGGGCACCCAATACATCGCCAATGGTTGAGTCTGACTTAACGTGTAAACCCAGGCTCCTGTATCTGTAAATCGGACTTCATAGTCCTGAGCTCTGGAGTTTGAGGATGAAGATACTACATTCGTTACAGACACAGTCCACGATTCTGTAGTATCAACACTCCCAGCTGATAAAATATCTTTGCCTAATTCGTCACTTATACTAGCGATAGTCCCAATCACTTGTGAGGATTCAACTTTAATCTTTAGACCTATATCTTCAACAATATTGAAGGAGTTAAAGTTCACCTCCATACCTGCTTTCAATACACTATCTGAAGAAGCGTCAAATACCGAAAAGCTCGTTGCCGGAAATCCGTCGAAGGTGATCTGAAAAGTGGGGTCAACAGTATAGTTGTTTTCTGATTTGTAGGTGCTGTATTGTTCAGAATCAATAATATCGAATATAACTGTTCCCTCGCCAACGCCGGATATCTGCATTGCATCACTAGTTTGACCAGCTGTAAACCCTATGGGAGCTGGCGCTGGTACAGCATTAACAAAATTATTCTCAGCTACGCTTGTACCTTTGGCGCTTTCATAGGATGATATGGTAGCCTCAGGATCCCCACGATCATAGGATGTTACTGTATACGAGTAGGTAATGCCGTTAAGAACTGAATTATCAGTGAAGCTATATTCCAATCCTGTATTTTCTCCTAAATAATTACTTGGTGTTAGAGGATCAGAACCTTGGATATTATTGTCCATATCATATTGGGCCAAGGGAACATAGCCAATGATATTTCCTTGATAATTGGTGATTTCATCGCCCCATGTTACACCCCCGTCTTCACTACGATAAACCTTGTAGCCTTCAAAATCCAATTCCCCTGTTGAAGGATCAGCTATTGATTCAGCACTATTGTCCCAATAAAGAGTCACTGATTCATCACCGGAAACAGCACGCAATCCAGGTCCTGGAGGCGCTGATGGTCCAACAAAGCCTGCTTCATACATTTTGATAGCCATGGCACTGTTTTTCATGAACTCATCATCTGTATCACCAACAACAACACCAATTGTCCACTTCAGAGTATCTCCAGGTGCGATACTAAACGGACCTGTTGCAACTATATACACCCAATCCTGAGGACTCTTCATTGTGGTCAGATCATCAATATGGGGATCAGCACCATGGAAGAAATCATTTTTTATCAAGGCCAGGTCAGGATCGTCCTTATCACCACTAATGATAGGCCATAGTTCTTCATCTGCCGTGGGTCCAGTATCTGAATAATAGTGAAATTCAGTTATTCCCATATTCTTTGGAGTCTCCAGATAAATCACTCCATAGTCCATATCCTCAAGCCGTCCATCATTATTGGGTACTGTAGCTGCGCCAATATCTCCATCAATATCACGGTTTATTATTATAGGATAATCATCAGAGAAGCTGTGACCAGCAGGTGTAATTAATGTTTCCTCGCCATAATCACTACAGTCAGGATCCTGGTACATGCCAAACCAGGCACTATCTATGGTTGTAGATCCTGTATTGTGAATAAAAAACTCATAAAACTGGAAATCCTCTGCATAAGAACGACCGTAGCAATAAGCCATTTGCTCAATTTCTATGCCCAGTGGTTCTCCTTGAACATTACTGGCATCTGTGTACACTCCATAGACATCACGATCCGAGACAAATTCATCTTGATAAACAGCACCAGTATTGAAGTCACGTCGGAAATATCCCGGCCAGAAGTGTTCCCCAGTGTCATTTATCGGCCAGGTGACAGGAATATCACTATGAGCCAAATATGGCGTTGTACCATCAACATATTTTAGCATGGGCTCTTTACCGCTGCCATCGTAGTGAGTGGCTCCTAGACTCCCATCCTTCGCAACCCAGTCTTCGTTTCCATTGGCTGAAAAACCATCAATAACATTGCCATTGTCGCCATTCTTAGAGTTTTTCTTTACAGCAAACAATATGGCAAAGTCATCCACCATGGACCCATAAGGCTCTGTCTTTGGATATCGGAAATTATAAAAATCCTTTGACGGGTTGTTACCTGGATCTTCCAGGCGTGTGTCTGAAATCTGTCCATAGTTCATGGTTAGATTACCAAGCTGCCCCTTGTTCATGACACCAATAGCTTCGTCAATACGCCCGGCAGGCTTTTTAAGCTGCAATTTAGAGTACCATGGTTTTTTGGGAGCCAAAGACACATCGTCAATTTCCTGTGCGAACATGGAGACACTGACAATGACAATTAACAACATAAGAGTGCTAATATTATTTATTCGAGAAACTTTCACTTCACTACCTCATTCATTGCCAGTTAAAATTTGATGTACATACCCAGACGAACATCTCTGCGAGGACCAATATTTGTCGGGTTAGCTTGACGATCATAACTTCGGTAATTGGCAGGACCTCCCCACCATGGATCACCTGTTGCGGACCAAACATTGCGGACATTCAAATGGTCTAGCATGTTGATACCCTTTAGGTAGACTACCATTCTTTTCCCTCCAAAAATAAAAGCCTTATCAATGCGAACATCCAATGAATTGGAGGAGGCTTTCCGCTCAGAGTTAATTTCGATACTCAAAGCACCACTGTAGCTAGGTGTATAAGGCAATCCGCTTGCTATTTGGTATAGCACATTCACACCAAAATTGGCTAATGGTCGAATTTGAAAGTTTGTAGGGAAACGTAAATCTACGTTGGCCGAAAAATCATGGGTACGGTCAAAATCTAAATAGAACTCGCGTTTTGGACGAAGATGGGCATCTCCTTCACGAAAATAGTATCCGGCTAATGGATCTGATCCTGAACCCTGTGCAGTACTATAGGTGTAATGGGCACTAGAATTTATAAATCTACCAGCACGATGTTTAACACTGATATCAAATCCCTGGATTCGAGCATAGTCTTCATTGATATAGACTGTATAGTTATAGGGTTGACGAGCATAATATTTGGTGGAAGTTAAATCCCGGATGTCCTTGTAAAATCCTGAAAAATCTAAAGCCAGATTATCACTAACCTGATACTTTCCTCCGACTTCGAAAGCGACTGTCTTTTGAGGTTCCAATCCTGGGTTACCAATAATAGCATCTGATTCTTCAAGATTAGCAAGGGTGTTGTCGTTGCGATACAAGTGATAGAAATCAGGATTCTGGAAAAAATGGCCATAAGAGAAATGGAATACCAATTTATCAGTGACTACGTGCGCTAGCCCAATTCTTGGACTGATTTTGTAGCGCAGGGGTACTTCTTGCATTGCTTTGAATTGGAATACTGGGGTGGTTGTACCATCACCATTATCGATCATGACCGTTTCCTGAATATCTCCAACATCTTCAAAATATTGATCATTGACCTCTAGAGCATCATAGCGAAGACCCAGATTTAGGACCATGAAGTCAAACTCCATTTTATCTTGCAAATAAAATGCTGCTTCCCGGGGCTGGCGTTCATATAGCTCGGGTCTGTGACGAAAAGCCCCTGGCCAAGGATCACTCAAAGCGTGACGAAAAAGATCGTGCTGTTTTAAATCAAAACCTGCCTTGACCTGATGAACAGCTGTCATCTGGCTGGTTAGATCACCCTTTAAGTTTAGTGTTGTGGTTTCTTCGCGATACCAACTCCGTGCATCACCTCCCCGGAAATCACTCTCTGTTCCAAAGATATAGCTCATTTTTGTATATTGTGATTCAACCGAATCAATCAAGGCCCCTGATATAGGATCATAAGGGACATCTTTTCCTGGGATATTCTGGTTTGCGATCCGACCCAGCTGCTGAAAATGCAGTGCATAAAAAGTTTTACTACTGATTGCATGTTTCCAGGTAATTACTGCTCGCTTTGTTGTAACGGACGTTAAATCCTGCTCACCGCGTAATTTGGCGTTATAGTTTAAAGAATCTGTTATCTCATTGGTCTCAGGTGGGATGTATTTGTAATAATGTGAATATCCCATAGTGTAGCGTGAAGTAGATTGAGTATTAAGGGACAGACTCTTCGTTGACGAAAATTTATAAGTGAATTTCCCAAACAATTGATTTTCGATTGTAAATCCATTAGGTAGATATGAGTCGTGATTATCATGAAAACCTGAAATAAAAAAGGATAATTTTTTCACCAATGGTGCCGGTCCTGAGAGGCTTCCACTAAATCGGCCCAGGATAGGTATTAATACTTTATCTTCTACATAAGGATGGTCTAAAACGCTTGTATGATTATATCGTGAGGTACCAACAGAATCTTCTTCAGAGGTTAGGTATCGTACAGCATCTAGATATTCTAATTTCTCGGTATCATCCATTCCTTCTACTAGATTTGACTCCAATAACCAGTCTTTCTGATGGTAGGGAGACTCATTTAACATATCAGAGTCGTATTGGAATTTCCCTTCCATTTTGTGCCCACCATCTTTTGTGGTGATATTGACAATACCACTCATGGCTTCACCGTATTCAGCATTAAAGCCACCTGTAAGAATTGACAATTCGCTAACAGAGTTAATGTCGATTCCTGCTCCCAGTCCACCACCAATGGGATCTTTTACAAGAATACCATCGACATAGTAAGAAACTTCGCCGCTACGACCTCCACGCAGGTGTAAATTTCCATTTTCATCTTCCACAAATCCTGCTTGTGTTGCCAGAGCATCATCCACAGTAGTTGTGGGAGTTTTTTCAGCGATATCCGCGCCAGACATGATTGATCTTTTAGCTGTAATATCTTTGTCGACAAAACTCCGTTGTGCAACAACAGTCACTATCTCACCCTCAATAGTACTGAATTCCAGGGCAAAATTAACTTCTGTGGTCAAATCAGTTTTTATCAGTACATCTATAACATCCTGTCCACGATACCCGATCATCATGCCACGTAGTGTATAGGCTCCCGGGGGGATATTGTTAATAAAGAATCTACCCTCTTCATCAGCAGATGCGCCCCAATCAGTTCCCAAGACAACAATATTAGCTCCAAAAAGAGGCTCTTGAGTGCTGCCATCGATAATCTGACCGACAATTTTTCCAGTGTTTCCACCAAACGCAAACGTGGTCAAAACACCTATGGCGATTATCATTTTCTTTAAATACGAATATTTTCTACCTGTCATTTTGATGCTCCACAGTCTTGGTAAGATTTTTCGTAATCAATACCGGCAATTATACCTTACCCCTTGATGCACTTACCCCAAAACATATTACGGGATTAGAAATTGAGGGTAGTATGATACCATACTACCCTCAAGATAAAAACTACTTCAAGTATATCAGTTTATTGGTCATCGTATGGTCGCTTGTAATCAAGCGATAGAAGTAAACACCTGAAGCCAAAGAACCGGCATTGAAGTTAACTTCATAGATTCCGGTTTCCATTTTCTGATTTACCAATTGTGCAACTTCCTGACCTGCCATGTTATAAACATAAAGTTTTACATTACCAGGTTGAGCAACTCCAAATTCAATCGTTGTTGCCGGATTGAATGGATTTGGATAGTTGTGCAATAGGCTATAGGTTTCTGGCTGGTACTTTCCATCAACACTAACAACAGCTTTAGGAATCAGACCATAATAGATACCGTAGACATCACCTTCTGGTTCAATCCAGGCAACATCTGCACCTACTGCTCCGATGGTCTGGCTAATTGAAGGGGGACGAGCATCTAAGCCTACTGTGTTATAGCTTAACTGAATAGCACCTGTCCATGTAGTACCCAAATCAGCCGAGTTAACACCATAAATATGTCTGAGTGCATCGCTTGTATCTGTACTAGTTGCAAAGAATACAACGTACAGATCATCAGTGCCACCAAATACTATTGAAGGATAATCAGCTGAACCATTTTCAAAGTCAGTAATCATTTTAGGATCAGACCAAACACCTGCTGCTGTTTTTTTAGTATAATAGATGTTACCCTTTGCTACATCTCCATCAAAATCAGCTTCTGCTGTATAAAAAGCAAAGTGACGATCTCCAGCAGCATCGTAATCCATGGATAGTTGATAGATATCAACTGAATCAGCAAAAAGAGCATTACCTGCTGCATCAACTACGTATTCGGTGACTCCCCAACTTGTTCCATTATATTCTTGAAAAGCAGCAGAATATTGACCTAAAGGTCCTTTAGGTCCCCGAACTGTTACACCCACTTTTCCACCCAGACTTGTTGCCAGGTGTGGAAATCCTAAACTATAGTTAGGCATTTCGCCCATGATGGCATCTTTAAACAAGGTATCAGGGGCGCTCCAGTTCACACCATCATCAACACTTCTACTGGCAAAAATCCATTCATTAACATTATCATCTTCCCAGCCTGTACTCCAGATGACCCATACAGCTCCAAAACCATCAATACCAACAGCGGTCTGGGCACACCTCAGTGTATCCCAGGGTGCTGCAGTACCAGTCACAGAGACCGGAGTAGACCAGTTGGAGCCATCATACTTTGAGTGTACAATATTCCAGTTGCTGGACCAAACAGCGTGGAAGTTATTGTCAGCATCTGCGGCAATATTTGCGTGGCTGAGGACGCGCCCTTCTCCAGTTCCTGTACCAAGAGCCACTGGTGTGTTCCAGGCTCCCAGGAAATCGTCGTAGGACGTTGCATATACCAGTGAATCTGGACCTGCTAGAGTTCCCCAAACCATCATGATCTCACCATTTGCAGCACGAGCGATAGTTGAACCACCAGGATAATTCATGCTTCTGTCATTGTCTGTTGTACCCACCTTACTGGGTGAGGTCTGAGCGAAAACCAACGAAAACGCTGTCAAAAGTACCATCATGACATAGTAACTAGTAGCTTTTTTCATTTTTCCTTCTCTCCTTTGTTAATTTCAGCTTATCCCTTTCACTAAAGTGGAACCGACTGAAGCTGATTGTTTTTCTTGTTTTATAAAAACCTAACTAGGGCAATTAGTAGGCCACAATCCTGATGTCATTCAAAAAGCCTTTCAAAGCCTTGGCAGCATTGGCCTACAGCTGATTAAGTTGATTAATTCTTATCTTGGAAATTACTCCGATCCAACTAAATTGTGTTCGGTTTTAGCACACACATGTATGCTTACTTAACACAAATATGAAAAACATAACTACCAGACTGAAGACTGCCCTAATTATCCTAACTATGATTGTAGTAATTAGTGGTATCGCATTAACTACAACCTCAATTATCAATCGCTGGAGTGATGAGGTCTTTTCGTCACATGCAACCATGACAGAAATCGTCGCTCATCAGCTTCAACAATATTCTGAAGCTGTTTTTAATAGTTTAAATATTCAGCCACTTTTGGATAAAGAGTCCTTAAATGATAAAGACTTGATTCATATTGATTCCTCTTTGAAATTGCTATCGAATGTCATGTTGTCTGAAATTATTGGATTAGAAGGTGGTTTTTATCTTGAGCCATTCGATAAATTTGTGGGGTATGCCTACCCCACACTTCCTCCACCAAAACCGGCCTATGGTCCCCCACCGCGCTCACATGACATTATCAAAGAACAGATAAAGCAAACAATTGAACACAATCGGACTATCGTTCAAAATCATAAATTTGATCCAGCTATTTTCCCCTTAGCCACCGTTCCAATTATAAACGGTGACAAGGTTATCGGTGCAACTTGGGTACGCATACATATTGAACGAAAACTACCAGCCTATCGTCTTAAAGAGATCTTAAATGTTATCGCGACTGTATCCATATCAGGATTCTTTGTTGCGGTAGCTATCTTCCTGAGTCTACACAGAAGAACCCGTAACATCCGTTTAGGCCTGGAAAGAATTCAAAAAGATCCGAGCTATCGATTTCTCAGCGAGGGTGGGACTTATGGTTTTATTGCTGATTCAATAAATGCTTTGGTCAATAATTTGGACCGTGAGCATAAGAACCTTCAAGAGCTTGAAAATAAACTGCATCAACAAGACAAGCTGGCATCTCTGGGAAAATTGATCGCAGGTGTGGCCCATGAAGTAAAAACTCCTTTGGCAATTATTAAAACCCGGGTTCAATTGTGGCAACGCAGATTGACAAATTCTGATGAACCTGCTGACATTATTGAGGTTGTCACTCCAGAAACAATGGAATTGGTCGTACAGGAAATTAATCGTCTGACAAGTTTAGTGAACCGGCTGCTGGTCTTTAGTAAACCTATTGCCACTGATCTTTCAGAAATAAATATTAATGATCTTATTCACCAGACTATCGACCTGATTAAGATGGATAATAGCCAAATAAAATTCACTGAACACTATGGGGAAGAAATATCGGATTTACTTATTGATCCCCAGGCCATGAAACAGGTTGTCCTTAATATTTTTACAAATTCTATTCAGGCATGCGGAGGGAATGGTACTATAAGGGTGTCAACTTCTTCAACAGATAGTGGTAAAATCACTTTGAGGATCAGTGACAGTGGGCCAGGTATGGCAGAGGATATTTTGAATAAGATTTATGATCCTTTTTTTACGACGAAAGAAGATGGCTCAGGATTGGGGTTATCGATCTCTTACGAAATTATCAAAGCTCACGGAGGTCAAATAGACTTTTATAATGAGCCCTCTGGTGGATTAACCTGCGAAATTAAATTATTTCGGGCATAAGGTATACTCATGAAAAAGTTAATCCATATTGTTGATGATGAGGCATTCATGCGTCGGAATATTATCGATGCCTTGACTCGCAAAGATATTGAATTTGCAGAATCCAATAATGGCAAAGATGCAATTAAAGAACTTGAGCAACGTCAACCGAACCTGTTACTCCTAGACATAAACCTCCCCGGGCTTGATGGTCTCTCAGTATTGAAAGAGACCCGACAACTTTATCCTCAGTTACCAGTCATAATGCTCACAGCCCATGGAACCAGTGAGCGAGCCATCCGGGCGATGAAAAACGGGGCCTTTGATTATCTTGAAAAACCATTTGAACTGGATGAATTTCTGCTCATTGTTGAACGAGCTCTGAATTATAGTGACCTGGTAAACGAGGTTCAGCAACTGCGATCTGAGAAAGATCATGACGCCCAACTTACCGGGAATGAAATTGTAGGCCGCAGTGAAGTCATGCAGGAAATATTCAAACTCATTGGCAAAGTTTCAATATCAGATGCACCCGTTTTGATTGAGGGTGAAAGTGGCACCGGCAAAGAATTGATAGCTAATGCAATTCAGCGTCATTCTGATCGTAAGGATAAACCTTACATAAAGGTCAATTGTGGAGCCCTACCGGAAACATTGCTGGAAAGCGAAATATTCGGACATGAAAAAGGCGCCTATACGGGAGCTCATTCTCTGGTCTTAGGACGTTATGAACTAGCTAATGGTGGAACCCTACTGCTCGATGAAATCAATAGCATGCCTCTTCCTCTACAGGTGAAATTATTACGTGTCTTAGAGACTGGTACCTTTGAACGACTTGGTGGAGAGAAGTCAGTTTATTCAAACGTACGAGTGATAGCTATTACCAATCGTGACTCCGAGTCTGAGGTTGCTGATGGTCGTTTGCGAGAGGATCTTTTTTATCGACTTAATGTCGTAAAAATTACTGTCCCACCATTACGTGACCGAATGGAAGATTTACCCCCCTTGGTGGAACATTTCATCACCAAATACTCTCCTGATAAAAAGATTATGATTTCACCTAAGACACTAGAGAGATCACAGCAGTATTCATGGCCTGGGAATATAAGAGAATTGGAGAATACCATCCGGAGTCGTTTAGTGCTGGGACAAGACAATGTATTATCATTCCAAAAAATTGAAACTCCAGAAAAATCGGATAGTCTTGACGAGAATGCCAACAACTTGAATTTTAAAGAACGGGTTTCCAGCCTGGAGAAAGAACTCGTTATTGCTGCGCTACACAAAAGTGGGAACAATAAAGCTCAGGCTGCCAGATTGTTGGGGATTAATCGGCGATTGCTTTATTCGAAGGTCGGTGAGTATGAAATTGAGATTTAGTATAACTTGGTTCACACATACTGCACCTGCTTGATCAGTCTCTCCTTTAACAGACTGATACACAGTAACTTACAGAGCCAGACAATGGGACTGAAAATATCCCGGGCATGAATAAACCCTTGGTTCTCTGCTATTCAAGCAAAAGGTGTAATTACGGGACACACACTCGAAGTACAACCATCTTCATCGGTACCTTTTCTGCTAATATTTCCACATAATATTTTGACACAATTTCCGTAACCTGCTGACTATCAGAGATTTATTCAGGACTTAAAATCCCTCGGCC
>JABIFG010000338.1 GCA_018650795.1 Fidelibacterota bacterium | reverse complement strand
GTGAGTATCGCTTCATTAGCTTCAAAAGCGTTCTTGCACTCCTGAAGGATTTCAAAACCAGGTATATCAGAGAGATATTTCTTAATAACTGCCCGAGCCGGAGCTTCATCGTCCACAATAAGACAACGAATATTGGTCTGAGTACTCATAGGGTCTCATTTTCCAATTTGATCACCATTTCCACGCTAAACTGATGCCCATCATCCATGATCTCAAAGCTATGTTTGCCCGGGTAGATAAGATCTAGTCGTTTGCGAACATTTTCGAGACCAATACCTCCCACACTCCCAACACTTTTCGCTTCGTCTTCAAAGTTGTCCCTCAAATTTGTACATTTAAATCTGAGTTCACTAAATTCCTGTTTAAACTCTACATCAATAGAGGGCTTATCACTCGAGATATTTACACCGTATTTGAAGGCGTTTTCAATCAGCGGTACAAATAACAAGGGAGCTATCATCATTGTAGTATCAGAAATTTCCATCCTTAAATCAACTTGCACCGATTCATCAATGCGAACTTTTTCGAGAGCAATATAGTTGGTTAAAAATTCCATTTCCTTTTCCAGGGGGACTTGCTCGTCCTGACATTCATAAATGATATAGTTCAAGAGACCAGAAAGCTTCAAGATTAGTTCTGGCGTTTGTGGAGATTCCAGAAGGCTATGTGAATAGATATTGTTTAAAGAATTAAACAGGAAGTGAGGATTTACTTGGGCTTTTAGTGAATCAAGCTCGGCCTTTAATTGACGACTTTCCAGATCTTTTACAGATAAAGCTTCCTGCTGTAATCGCTGATTAACGCGCATAAAATGTAAAGCAGATGTGACGGCCACTAAAGATAACTGCATGAACGCCATGGGAATGACAAACATGTAAGACGGTCTGTCCTTCAATATGAAGGGCGGGCTAAATTCTGGAAACAAGCGCATGAAAGAAACTATTATTCCCCCATTTACGAGAACTAGAGTTATCATCAATAAACCATACAAAAAGAATTTGCGTCTTTCAAAATACCTTGGAATCAAGATGTTTAGATTCAGATAGACAACAGAAATCATCACAGCTATTTGCATAAATTCAAAGGGTAAATGAAAGCTTACATCCCTACCCTCATTGGATCTCATCAAACTGATCAAAAATAGAAAGATGAAATAGGCACTCCAGAATAATAAGTGCTGTGCAATACGATTGTCTGGAAGTTTCATTCGTTTAATCATGGCCGGAATATAGATTTTAGCACCCACTTCAGCCCGAACTTTCGAGGTCTATAACACTTCACACGACGAACCACCCTATTTCTGCGACAAACTTTCAAAATGGCGGATATCCCGTCCTTTTATGAATTGATCGCATGAGAACGGTATTCATCGAATATCAAAACGTATCACGTTGGGTTGGTTCTAGGTTGGCCCCGCAATGAGAAAGAAGACCAATCAAATGGAGAAGCAAATTATGAAAATCACTATTAAAAACACAATGAGTCTGGTTGCAGTTCTAACCGGATCGCTCGCAATAATGTTTCTACTAATGAGTATGAAAAGCGCCCCTGAACGCAAGGTTCAGGAAGACACAAGAATTGTTGTAGCCACTCAGGAAATTGTTAACTCAGATATCCAGATTACGGTCCCAGTCATGGGAAAAATCAGTGCTCGCGAAAAAATTACCCTCTTTGCCGAAGTATCCGGCATCCTTTTACAGTCTGAAAATGAATTTCTCGCAGGATATGAATTTGATAAGGATGACGTCATGCTCCGTATCAACAGTGAAGAGTCAGAGTTTAATCTCAAAGCCCAACGCAGTAACCTCATGACCGCAGTTGCAGCCTTACTTCCTGAATTGAAATTCGATTATCCTGAGAGTTATGTGAGCTGGGAAGCGTATTTACAGGCATTTGATATCAATGGTGACACCAAACCCCTCCCTGAACCTCTCAATGAGCGAGAGAGCTATTTTGTGGCCAATAAGGGCATTGCCAGAACCTATTACGATATCAAAGCCTCAGAAACTCGACTGGCCAAGTACACTATCAGAGCACCTTTTGATGGAACAGTGACCGAAAGCTTTATCAAACCGGGTAACCTGGTTCGCAACGGACAGACACTGGGTGTGTTTCTAAATCCTGAGATGTATGATCTGGAAGCCACCGTAGGAATCAATGAAATCGAGCATATCTCTGTGGGTGATGATGTAAAACTCAGTAGTGGTAATTCAGAATCCACTTGGATGGGCACAGTAAGCCGCATCAGCGATGGTTTAGATGTCAATAGTCAAATGGTAAAGGTCTTTATCTCAGTTTCTGGTCCCGAGCTGAGGGAGGGTATGTATCTCAAGGGTGACATCCTGACAAGTTCATCACTTGAAGGTGTCATTCTTCCTCGTAAGCTTCTGGAATCAAATGATACTGTCCTGGAAGTGGAGAACGGGAAAATTAATCGCCTCTCAGTACATGTGGTTTCAACCCGAGGTGAAGAGGCTATTGTTACAGGTCTTAGTGATGGAACTCAAATCTCCCTCAGGACTCAGAATCTCCAAAATGGAACCGTCGTTCGGGTCATTGAAGATACTGCAGATAATTCTTCAGAAATGGCAAGCTAAGGAAACATCATGAAATCCCTTATTCAATATTTTATCAAATACTCCACAGCAGGGAATGTCATTATCCTGCTCCTGGTTTTTCTGGGACTCATGGGCTTTAGCTCCCTGCGTTCCACCCTTATGCCCCAAATAGACTTGGGCGTAATCAATATTATGACAACTTATCCTGGCGCTTCCCCAGAGGAGGTTGAACAAGGTGTCGTCCTCAAAATTGAGGAAAATATACAGGGTATCAGCGGCATAAAGAAAATCACCTCCACCTCAATGGAAAATGTGGGAACTGTCACCGTAGAACTCATCAGCGGCGGCGATCCTGACCTGGTCCTCCAAGAGATCAAAAACGCCGTCGATGGTATTAGTTCCTTCCCCTCAGGTATTGAGCCACCCCGCACTGCTAAATGGGAATTCCGCTCTGAGGCCATTGAATTCATGATTAATGGAGATGTTGATCTCCACGAATTGAAGGACGCTGCACTACGGATCGAGGATGATTTATTGGCCATGGATGGCATCTCAAAAATCGAACTCAAGGGTTATCCTGATGAGGAAATAGAGATTGCTTTCCGGGAATCAGATCTGGAGACCTATGGTCTCACAATGGCCGAAGCGGTGGGCATGGTCCGCAAAGCCAATATCGATCTGACAGGTGGCACCATCCGTGGTGAAACCGAAGATTTGAGCATACGTACGCGTCAAAAACGCTATTATGCGTCAGAGATGCATGATATTATTCTGAGGATACTCCAGGACGGCACACTGCTATACCTCGGTGATGTTGCAGATATCACTGAGAAATGGGCTGAAACTCCAGATGCTGTTTATGTAAATGGTAAGCCGGCAGTGCTGGTCTCTGTCAATTATACCAGTGACGAAGATGTCATTGAAACCGCTGATATGGTGAAGACCTACATTGCCGATTTTAATGAAAAAAATGATGTGCTGGAAGCACAGGTCTTGCGCAACGCAGCAACCTCCATCGAAAGCATGCAGAGCATACTACTCAATAATGGTATGGTTGGATTCTTTTTGGTCCTCCTCTTCCTATCCCTGGCACTCAATCCACGCATGGCCATTTGGGTAGCCATTTCCATTCCCCTATCCTTTCTGGGTATGTTCGGGCTGGCCGCTCTGATGGATATTACCTTGAACCGCATCTCACTTTTTGGAATGATTCTGGTGATTGGTATCCTGGTGGATGATGGTATCGTCATCGCTGAAAATATCTACCAGCATCATGAAAAGGGTAAACGACGCATTCGAGCTGCCATTGATGGTTCACTGGAAGTATTACCAGCTGTCTTCTCAGCTATTCTGACCACTATGGTGGCGTTTTCAGCTTTCCTTCTTATTGAAGGAACCTTCGGGCAATTCTTCCGAGAAATGGCCTTTGTTGTCATGGCTGCCCTTTTTATATCTCTTATTGAAGGTGCACTTATCCTGCCTGCGCATATAGCGCATTCAAAGGCTCTTGCAGCAGATAGAAAACCAACAAAACTCGAAGTCAAATCCAACCAGGCTCTGGCCTGGATGCGAGATGCCCTCTATGCCCCACTGTATCGCTATGCGCTGAATCATCGAGGCATAGTCATCGCTGTGGTAACCGGATTATTTATTATCACAATCGGGGGTGTTGGTGGTGGTATCATTCAAATGGGTGGCAGTTCTTTTGACAATCAGAATCAATCCACAGTGGACATACAAATGCCACCGGGAACGCCAGCCAGCGTGACCATGGAAATTCTTGATAAACTGGAAGCAAGTGGTGTGCTCACAGGCGAGAAATTTTCCGAGGAAGAAAGCAAGGAGGTCGTTACCAGTGTGGTGAAACGAATCAGCAGTAGTGATGCTGGTAGCGTAACCATCAACTTTCTGGATACGCGAGAACGCAAGTTCCTTTCAACGGATTTCTCCAACTCCTGGCGTCAGGCTGTGGGACAGCTACCTGAGGTCGACCGTATTAATTATGTAGAATCCAGCCAATTTGGTAAGGCGGTCTCGATCTCGTTGCTGGGAGATAACATCCAAGATCTGAATATTGCAGTTGAAGAATTTAAATCTGAACTCAACCAACTAGCGGGTTTGAAAAATGTCATCGATGACAACCAGCAGGGCATGCGTGAGATTGAAATTGAGTTGAAAGACCATGCCTATAATCTCGGTTTGGATATACAAACTGTCATGGACCAGGTTCGCAGTGGATTTTACGGATCTGAAGTTCAAAGAATCAACCGTGGCACTGAAGAAGTCAAAATCTGGGTGCGCTACAGCAATACTGATCGATCCTCCATTGGCGATCTGGAAGAAATGAAGATTCGTACCAATACAGGGCAGGCTTTCCAGCTTAAATCTATAGCTGATTTGAATTACACAAGCAGTTTGAGTAAAATCAAACACCTTAATGGTCAGCGTCAGGTCACTGTTGAGGCAGATGCCGTGAATAAGAAAGTAGATCTCACGCAGATTAAATCCGAGGTTGAGGGTGTTATACTTGCCTCAATACTAGAAAAATATCCTGATGTTAACTATACCATCGGTGGTCATGGTGAACGCAAAGCTGAGGCTATGTCATCCATGATTAGCGTCATACCGCTTATCCTGGTCCTACTCTTCGCAGTCATTGCATTCACCTTCCGCTCATTTGGACAGACAGCGATTCTTTTGTCACTCATTCCCCTGGGTTTCATTGGAATTGGCTGGGGACATGCTATTCATGACATTCCCCTGGATATGCCCTCATATTTTGGGGTCCTGGCTCTCATAGGTATTCTGGTAAATGACTCCATTGTTTTCATCGGTACGCTTAATCGCAATCTCAAGGAAGGGTTGGCATATATGGATGCACTTCTGAAGGCTGGTATTTCCCGATTCAGACCCATCCTGCTTACCTCCTTGACGACAATCGCTGGGCTAGCCCCTCTGATTATAGCCAATAATCCTGATGCTCAGATGACAGTACCAATGGCTATCTCGGTAGCCTATGGCCTCATCGTATCCACGTTCTCAACACTGCTGATACTCCCTATACTGTTGAGTTTTGCGAATGATATGAAACGTTACAAGGTCAAGCTCGTGACTGGTGTATTGCCCAGTCGAGAATCTGTAGAAGCTGCTGTCCTTGAGGCGGATATCGATGCCCAGTTGGTAGCAGAAAGGCAGGGATAATCATGCAGCGCACATTTGCAATATTCCTCCTGTCTTCACTCTCACTTTGGTCAATGCCCACGCTTGAAATGGGATTGAACGAGATTCTTATGGTGACTAGCAAGCAGAATCTATCTATCAAACAAGCGCGAAATTCCTTCGAAATCGCTGATAATTCAGCCAGTCTGGCAAATGCCGGTCTCCTGCCACGTCTTGATCTGAGTTCTGGATCAACGCTCATCAATGGTATCAATCAAACCCCTGCAGGCGAGGTTGATGTCGAAAACACTTCTCTTTCAGCTGGCCTAAATGGCAGCTACACGCTTTTTAATGGAATGCAGGGGCTTACCAAGTATCAACTACTCAACACTCAGGCTCAGGCAAGTGAACTCCAAAGTGATATGATTGAGGAAAACATTCTACTCTCAGCAGCAAACCTGTATGTCAATGTACTCCTCAGGTTTGACAATCTGCAAATCAGTTTGGAACAGGTGGGAATATCCCGCCAACGTCTTGATCAAGCACTGGAACAGACTGAACGCGGTATGGGAACTTCTCTATCAGCTCTTGCGGCCCAAGTGGATTTTGATAATGATAGTGTTTCAGTGATAGAATCGGAATATGCCCTTCAGGAAGCCAAAAGGAATCTCAACCTCCTGGTTGGCTGGGATCTGAATCAGGATTATCAGCCCAGATCTCTCAGTTATGAGCTTGGCAGTTATGACTTGCAGATGCTCACATCAGAAGGGAAGAAAGCCAATAAAAGTCACGCCCTGAATCTCAATCTTGAAAAGCAGACTGACCTGAACATGAAGCGCACCCTGGGATCAGTACTTCCCCGGGTGAGCTTGAGTGGGTCGTATGGGCTTCAGCAGGTCAATCCAGATGTTGATTTCTCCTTCGATAATCCTGATATGACGACAACAGCTGGATTGTCTTTGAGCTGGAACCTCTTTGATGGCATGAAATCGAAATCCATTCAAAGTGGACGTCTGCTCCAGAAGAACAGCGAATGGAATACCCTGGATTCAAAGCGAGAGTTAGATAAATCTCTGAGTTCAGCCCTGGCTTACTATGAGAAAAGTCGTCAGATACTGGAGTTGAAGGCTAACACCCTCTCCTCTGCTCATCTCAATTTTGATCAGACCCAGGAATATTTCAGGTTGGGTCAGGTGAGTTCCACACAATTCAGAGATGCCCAACTCAATTTGAGTCGAGCAAAATCAAGCCAGATTCAGGCACGCTATTCAGCGTATCTGGCTGAGATGTCTCTCTGGCAGCTCACCGGTCAACTGAAAGAAAAAGCACTGAGTATTTAACATAAATTCATACCATGTGTTTGGAGATCTCATTGCCTCTCCACAGCAAAAGCGCCTCCAGTTTGGAGGTGCTTTTGTTATAACACACTTGAGATTTATACACTAATGCCTCATCTGTATAATCATACTCTCATCAGAGATTATTATACAATTTATTCACTCAATATTTTTGACACAAATACTGTAACATACTGACTATCAATGGCTTATTCCGGACTTAAAATCCCTTGGCATGAAAAACCCCCAGCAAATACCAGGGGTTTTCATCCATAGTGGAGGTCTGTATTATTTCAGGTACACCATCTTGATCGTCTTGCTGTAATCCCCAGCCTGCATACGAGCAAAATACACCCCCGTACTCACTGGATTGCCTGATCGATCCATCCCATTCCATTGAACTTCATAATTGCCAGGTGGTCTTTCCACATCCTGGAGTGTCCTAACCTCTCTACCCTGAATATCGAATATCGTCAGTTTGGCTGTAGATTGTTCTGATAGTGAGTAACTGATGGTTGTGGTGGGATTGAAGGGGTTGGGGTAGTTCTGGTGCAGGGTGTATTTTTGAAGAAGTGTTTCATCTTCATACAGAGACAACCCTGTTGTTTGATCCCAGTCCTGTATTTGAGCAATCTCTATAAAGGTAGAGTCTTCCAACAGGTAGACTGAAACAAAATCAGTTCCATCATCTTGGTAACTCACAAAGATCTTACCATCAGGCGCAACGTTTAATCCCCATATTTCAATTAACAAACCTGGCCACCCAATATGCGCAATCTGCGTAATAGCCGTACCATCGTAGCTGTATGCAAAAAGTTGACCATCTCCATTTGCTAGCAGTATTGTTCCATCTGGGCAAACTGAAAGACGAACAGCATAGGGAGCACTTGAAAGTGAGGCTGTGGTAATAAATGTAGAATCATCGTAATTATAGGCGTAAAGTCCATCACCTCCTGAAAAGAATACAGTTCCATTTGGTCCAACAGCGACTGCTGTCCCGCCTTCTTCTATATGAGCAGTGTTCGTAAGTGATGAGCCGTCGTACTGATAGGCACGTAGACCATCATTATAAATTGCCACAAAAATGGCTCCATTTTGTCCTACAACAACATCTAAGGATGAAGCACTATTACTACCGTCATCTACATGAGCCGTATTGATAAAAGTTGAACCATCGTAGCTATATGCACGAAGTCCATCACTCCTGTTTGCCAGGAATACGGTGCCATCAGGTCCTACAGCAACATTATTAGCCGAACCTCCATCATCGATATGTGCGGTATTGACAAATGAATCTCCATCGTAACTAAAAGCTCTTAGTCCATCCAGACCATTAGCGAGAAATACGTTACCATCCAATCCTATAGCGACATTCTTGGCATAACTTTCATCACCACCCACTTGAATCGTTGCTGCATTTATATAACTGGTATCTTCAGGGCTATATGCTCGCAATCCACCACCACCATTTGCCAGAAATACTGTTCCATTCGCACCGAATGCGATTCCCCCAGGATGACTATTGTCATCATCAACACTTACAAGCAGATCATTCTGTATAATATACATTCCCGAGTCCCCCGCAGCCACATACGCATAATTGCCGCTGACGGTAACGCCAATAGCAGAACTATCCGTAGCAAAGAAGCCCACTTCTTGTGGTAAGGAAGGGCTGGATATGTCGATGATGCGTAAACCAGTACCACCATCGGTTACATATGCATAACTGCCACTGACGGCAACATCCCGAGCAGAGCCATCCGTAGCAAAGAAGCCCACTTCCTGCGGAGAAGAAGGAGTGAAGACGTCAATGATGCGTAAACCGACCGACGCAGCGGCCACATAGGCGTAACTACCACTGATGGCAACGGACAAAGGATTGTCACCCTGTACGTCAAAGAAGCCCACTTCTTGTGGTAAGGAAGGGCTGGATATGTCGATGATGCGTAAACCAGCACCACCGATTACATAGGCGTAGCTACCGCTGACAGCAATACTTTTAGCGTCGCGACCTATATCTAAGAAACCCACTTCATGTGATAAGGAAGGGCTGGATATGTCGATGATGCGTAAACCAGTACGACCATCGGTTACATGGGCATAACTGCCATTGATAGCAACGCTCGGAAATAGGGCATAATCCTCCAGAGAAATTCCACCCACTTCCTGGGGTAAGGAAGGGTCGGATACATCGATAACGAATAGACTCGTCCACATAACGCTTAAAGGACCTGGCCACCCCCCGGCCACATAGGCATAACTGCCACTGATGGCAACGGACGAAGTATAGTCACCCGGTCCGTCAAAGAAGCCCACTTCCTGCGGAGAGGAAGGGGTGGAGACGTCCATGATGTGTAAGCCGACAGACGCATCGGTCACATAGGCGTAACTGCCCGATACATTCACGGTATGACACGGACCATTTGCCCATTGGCCAATCAAGGTTGTATTGAAGTTGTCTTGTCCAGATACAGTCCCAGCCAAAATGATTATGATCAGTAATGCTGTTAACTGAGTTCTATTGTACATAACTTCCCCTTTATCTCAGATATACCATCTTGATAGTCTGGTTATACTCCCTTGCTTGGAGACGAGCAAAATACACTCCCGTACTCACCTGATTACCTGACTGATCCATCCCGTTCCAATACACCTGATAATTACCTTTCGGTTGATCTGTGTTTTGAAGTGTTAAGACCTCTCTGCCCAGAATATCAAATACTGTCAGATCGACTACTGATTGTTCTGGCAGTGAGTAGCTGATAGTAGTAGTAGGGTTGAAGGGATTGGGGTAATTGTTTGCTAATCTAAATCTTTGAGGAATAGCATTATGTTGTCCATCTACATCAGTTACGATCATCAGATTTTCGAGCCAATAGATGTTTTCCACAGATATAGCTATTAAATCCATATCACCGTCACCATCCAAGTCAGCGGAAGATCGAACATCCAAAGTGTCACTAATTATCTGAATTGGATCAAAGAATCCTTGACCATTAATATTCTCCAACCATCCAGAGCTCAATATCCAATGATTTGCGTCAAACACCCCCACCACCGCGGAGGTTATCACATCCATATCACCATCGCCATCAAGATCCGTGGCATTTACCCTATAGGGTCCATCGAGTTCTTGAATAGGGATAATTGTTCCTTCCTGGAAAGAACCCAAGCCATCAACATTCTCAGACCAGCCTGTACCGCCTTGATAGCTACCATCACTTTGAAGAATGTACATATTCCCCAGTACATCCACATCACCATCACTGTCTAAGTCTGCGACAACAATTGGCGGATTAAATCCTGTAGAATCACTGTCAAAAGTGTGATAAATATTGAAAGCTCCTGCTCCATCAACATTTTCTGCCCAATATTCACTAGGAGATTCTTCATCCACGTAATAGAATACATCCAAATCTCCATCCCCATCAGCATCAGCTGGAGACGCCCATACCGCCCAAGCACCTCCATGATCTAATCTGATCCTCTCGCCAAATGCTCCTGAACCGTCTATATTTGGACACCAGAATATTCCATCGTCCCAGCTAGTATAGGAAATTCCTGCATAGGTTGAATAAAGAATATCCATATCCTCATCACTATCCAAGTCGACTGCATATACAGTAAATGGTGTGCCTGTCTCCGTAACAAAGTGCTCCTCGAATGTCCCTGTGCCATCTGTATTCTCCAGCCAAACTATCCCATCACCCCCCGCAATTAAATCAATATCCTGATCTTCGTCAATATCTGCATAGTTCAGGGACCTACCACCGACAGAATCAGCAACAAGTATTCGATCAGCAAATGTACCAACTCCGTCTGTATTTGGGCACCAATAAACAAAACATGAGCGATCTTCATTCCAATAAAAGTAGGTGTATGATATGTCTAGATGGCCGTCACCATCTAGATCAGCTGTTATTAAATCCGTGAAGATTGCATCGTTTGAATTTGCAGTAATATCTATCTGTGTGACAAAATGTGGTTCGCTGAAAGATACTTGTGCATTAACTAAGGATAGTGAAACAAATACGATTGCTAATCTGAAGGCCATTTTCATTTGTAGGTTATGCATGATTCCCCCTTGAAGTAATGATTGATTTCAATCAGCTCTGAGAATCAGAAGGAATAGATACAACTTGTGGATCAGCTTTGTATGCCTTGAATGTAGTGCACTTGTTGTGTATTAGCTAATACTCCCTCATTTGGTTATAAAAGGCGTATCTCTTTTCAGCTTAACAAGGGACTATAATCCCTCCTATTGGGCTATCATTACTGCACACCGAGTGCACACGACAATTTCAATATTGCCGTATATCGCTGATACATAGATACTTACATGGATGTGTCATAGGACTTAAAATCCCTGGTTATTTGTGGTCAGCAGCAGCGGTTGTGTTTTACCAATCTGTCGTGCAGGTTTAACCTTATCCAGGAAGTCTATGTGTCTGACTGTCAATGAGATGGCTCCGAAGTCCTCTTCTACCAGACCACGTAAAAGATAGGGTCGTGCATTGCTGAGCATGCGACAGAATTTCCGATAGACTTCAGGAAAGAACACGGTTTCATATATGGCTGTGGTATCTTCAAAGCTGATAAACTCCATGGGCTCATCATTTTTTGTGTGAACCACCTTCCCCGTGATCAGCCAGCCAATAACGGGTACCTCCTTCCCAACGTACTTCCGCAGATCACAGGCGCGCACGTAGGTCAGATGCTGCAGTAACTTTGCATACAGAGCAAGTGGGTGTCGGGAAATCAGGAAACCCAATGCATCAGCCTCATGGATGAGCATTGTTTTTTCAGAATATGCACCTGTATCTGGGATGTAGTAGCTGTCCCGCTCATTCAGGTCCAGCAGAGATGCTGGTTTATCTCGTCGTTGCTGACTTGCTCTGGCCTGATATAGCTGCCACATGAGACTGGGACGAGCTTCCAGGCCCTCTACACCATCAAAACACCCCGCTTTGATAAGGATGCGTACATCCGACTGATCCAACTCAGGCATGCGTTTCAAAAAAGTCTCAAATGACAGGAAGCGGCCATTAGTTTCTCGCTCAGCAATGATGTACTCCAGAGCCGTCCGCTTAATACCCTTCAGCTGCATAAAACCAATCTGCACCCAGTCATTCAGACCAGTATGCCGAATCTCTGAGTTATTAATACTAGGTAGTAAGACCTTCAGACCGAGACGACGTGCTTCCGAATAGTAGCCAAAGGTGGAGTAGTAGCCACCCAGGTTGGTCATGACTGAGGCAATGAACTCGGCGGGATAGTGGGCTTTCAGGTAAGCAGACTTGAATGACACCAGGGCGTAAGAAGCAGAATGGGGTTTACAAAAGGAATATCCGGAAAAGGACATGATCATTTCCCAGAGAGTCTCGATGATGCTGTCTGCTACCCCATTTTTACGGGCACCCCTGACAAATTTCTCGCAATAGTCACGCAGTTTGGCCGCTTTGTGTTTCTTGGACATGACCTTGCGTAATTCATTGCCCTCATCAGCATTAAATCCAGCAAGACGCATAGCAACCTTGGTGACGTCTTCCTGGTAAACCATTATGCCATAGGTCTCTTTGAGGGTTTCATCAAGTAAGGGATGAAGCGGATCATAGTCACCACCATGGAGGCGACGGACAAATTCCCTGATCCATTTGTTGGCTGCAGGGCGAATAATACTGGAGGCAATGATCAGGTTTTCATAGTCACCGGTTTGCATCTTACTCAACAGTTGCCGTGTGGCCGGGGACTCCACATAAAAGCAGCCCATGGTGCGGGCAGTACGGATAAGTTCCTGGGTTCTCAAATCCTCCAGGGGGTTCAATTTCCAATATGGAATATCCACACCATAATGCTCATGGACATCAGCCAGAATGTCCCGAATAACAGCGAGAGAGCGATTTCCGAGGAGATCAATCTTGATCAGACCAAAGTCTTCGGCCTGATCCTTTTCCCACTGAATGATTTGAACCCCTTTCGGTGCACGCTGGATAGGTACATAGTTGCGGATTTCCTGGGGTGTCAGGACGACTCCCCCGGGGTGCACACTCAGGTGTCGTGGGAATCCCGCGAGATAGAAGCCATTGCGAATAATCTCCGGCCAGGGGTCCTTTAGGTCGAGATCACTGAGCAAAGGATTGGTGGCCAATTCTTCGAAAGGGTCGCTGACATACCAGAGATGGGATAAACGCTTGGTTACAATCCCTATCTCACTCTCTACCAGGCCATACACTTTGGCGACCTCTCGGATAGCAGCCCGCGCTTTGAAGGTCACATGATTGCAGATCATGGCAGAATGAGAATCACCATAGGTGTCAAAGGTGTACTGCAGAATATCATCGCGCGTGTCCCAGGGAAAATCCACATCAATATCTGGTGGATCCTTGCGCCCAGGCGACAGGAAACGCTCAAAGAAGAGATTGTGTCGGATGGGGTCAACATGGGTGATTTTCAGTGTATAGGCAACAATACTGGCAGCAGCACTCCCCCGCCCGCATGTGATAGGTGATTGCTGGACAATATCCTGAACCGTAAGAAAGTAATTCGAAAAGCGCTTTTCCTTGACTGTCTTCAATTCATGTTCAATACGGTCGCGTATGCGATCAGTGATATTGCCATAACGTTCCTGAGCACCAAGGTAGACGCGATTTTTTAATTCCTGGTAGTCCCTGCTATTATTGGAGTCGGGAAAGATGAAGTTGTCCAGAGGTGGTCGCCACTGGCATTTCGCAGCTATTTCGAGGGTGCAATCTAACGCTTCCTCAGCATAAGGCAGCACATCAAGTGTTTCTGCACGGCTATGGAGATAATTATCAAGGGGGATCAGCTCTTCCTCAGGCAAACGCGACAGTTTGGTATTCAGGGAAATGGCTCGCATGATACGATGAAGTTGATGTCCCCGCGGTGAACCCATGTAGGCTGGAATATTGGCTACATATGGGAAAGCTTTTTTACGAGCCCAATGGTACAGGCTATAACTTCCCGACCCCAGAGAGACATACACATCTTCGGACTGGTAGGCCTCCAGCAGATCCCTGTCCTGGCTTAGCATAACCAGCCCCTCCAGACGTCCCGTGAAATGTTTGAGCAGATCGAAGCTCTCCTCAGCATGGCGTTGGCTGATAAGGTGACAAAGGTTGGAATAGCCTGTGCTGTCCTTGACCAGTAGCACAGCCTTGCGTTTTTGTGGATCATCTATTGTTGCTCCAACGATCATATCCAGACCACGCTCCAGGGCTGTCTGATAGAGAAAGATCATGCCATAGAGATTGTTGGTATCTGCAATGGCAAACTGGGTATAACCCTTCTTGACCATAAAATCGCACAGATATTTTGGAGACAGGGTGCCTCTGAGCAAGGAGTAGTGGCTGTGGACTTCCAGGGGGATCATACTTTTACAGTTAGATGTTAGGCGTTAGGGGTTGGGCGAGCCTGGATAGATCTCTGATAAGCAATCAATTTTGGGCGTAAGGTGTTATAGCCCCTCTCAAATCGCTTAACCTCAGATTTGGGCAAATATTCCAAAATATCTGCGACAAGAAACTGGGCGTAGACCTCATTCAATGACCCCAAAGCAATATCAACAAAATACTGCCTATCTTTGACTGTCCGCCGTGATGCACCTTCTGCAATATTTGATGGAATGCTAATAGCAGCGCGCCTTAGTTGGGATACAATCCCAAACTTTTCTTCCTCTGGAAATTTCTTAGTTACACCATAGATGTATTTCACCATAATCACCGAACGTTGAAAAACATCTAACTCCTTGAAAGAAGCCATAGATTATCCTTTCCTTTCTTGGTTCTTTCCCCCCCCTAACTCCTAACTCCTAACATAACTGGACGTGTCAATCCAAACCTGATGACAGGGTAACCATGTCGGGAGCGCAGTTTGTCCATGGCCTGGTGCAAATCACCGTGTTTGGCTGCATCAGGATCAATCACCTGAGAAAAGAGACTGATCTGTTGGGCGGCCTGTATGAGATTCTCAAAACCGATGGAGAGGTAACGAACCCGGGTACGTCGTTCAAAGAGTTGCTCGAAAATCTTACTGGTGTGATAAAACATGAGATACTCGTGATGGGTTGCTTCTGGAAGTCGAATGGTGCGCGTGGCGATCTTACTATCTGAGTAGCGACAAAATATGCGAAAGCTGTTAACCTTCTTGTTTTTCTGGCGCAGGCGGGTACAGCCGCTTTCGATGAGATAATAGACAACGCCCATGATCAATTGGTCATCGTTGGTATCCTCACTGAAGGTATACTCCTCTTTTATCTCCAGACGCTGTTCCGGGGGCATTACGGGGCTCAAATCGATGCCCAGAGCCTTCTGGTGCAAGGTCAAGGCATTCTTGCCGATGACCAGAATCAACTTATTGATGGGAACTGCTGCCAGCATACCAATACTGGTCAGATTCAACTCCTCCAGTAGCACCTGATCGGTACTGTGACCAATGCCTGGCAGCATATTGAGTTCCAGGGGATCCAGGAAGGTGCGTTCATTACCCGGTAACACATCGAAGAGCTCGGCATATTGGCGGATGTAGCGAGCCGCCACGGATGAAACCAGTTTGTTTACAGAAATACCAATACTGGAGGTCAGGCGAAATGATTCACGAATATCCTTATGGATACGATAAGCACTATCCTTGATACGTCCCAGCAAACGTGTGGTACCCGTCATATCGATAGCAACCTGTCCATAGCGGATAGGTTCGACATAGGGTGAATAACGAGAGACCTGATCAGTAATGGCATGCATTGCGCGCTGGTATAGCTCAGGATTGGAATCCACCACAATAAGCCGATGCTCCAGCTTAAGTGCCTGTCCCAAAAGCATACCCCTGTGGATGCCTTCCTGACGAGCCTCACCAGAAGCTGAGAGGACAATCGCTCGCCCTCCAGATCCAGATGCCACCACTACAGGTCGGTTGCGATAACTGCTATGGACAGCCTGCTCTACCGTCGCAGGAAATGATGGAACTTCTATGTGTAGAACATCTTTCATGGTCAAAAGTCCAAAAGTCGAAAGTCAAAAGATAAAAAGTGTGGAGTCGGGAAGAGAATTAACGCTTCCTGGGGTGCAAGCTTTAGCCTGCCAGGCGATTAACAGGGACTGCGTGATACACAATATGTACGTTGTCAGAATGGGTCATTGGCTTGGGAGCTGTATGTGCCTTCCCTGTGCTGTTGCGTCGAGGAGGAATACGTTTACAGTTGGTAGCCAGTACAGATCTGCTTCTACTGCGAGGACCACGTAGCATGGCTGCGCTGCTTTGATGAAGGGAAGAATATCTCATGCCTGATACTGCCTGAGCAGCCCCACAACGACACCCTTCAGGGCGAACTCATCGTCTGCTTCTACCTGGATAGGCTGATACTGACCTGAACGGTTACAGGGACGCAGTGTGATACCACCTGGGTGCAGATCCAGTTTTTTGACTGTGGCCTCTCCATTAATGGTGGCTACCACAATCTGACCACTTTCGGCCTTGGGCTGGGGTTTCACAATGATGACATCACCATCTTCTATATTGGCATCCATCATGGAATCTCCACGAACCCGCAATGCAAAATTATTGGTCCCCTTTAGAAGATAACGGGGTACTTCCACAGGCTCAGGGATTTCAATCGCCTCAATGGGAATACCAGCAGTAACCTGTCCCAGGATATCCAGAACAACCGTCTCTCCTACCAGGCCAGTCAGCCGAATATTGCGAGCAGCGTTACTTTTATCAAAAGCGATATAGCCCCTCTCACGCAGAATATTCAGTTTCTTCTGGATGGAGAAATTGGAATTTAGTCCAAAGAATTCCCGTATCTCAGAGATAGTTGGCGCCATTTGGTGGCTCTGGATAAACTGCGAGATATATTCGTAGAGTTCGCGTTGTTTTTTTGTCAGCATAATCTCATACCCTTTTGGGCTACCACCAGCTTGCCATGTTGTGCAGCAAGAAGTGAGACATCAGCATGGATAAATCCAGGATTGATAGTTTTCTCTGCCGTTGCAACAGGAGTTATGTCGACAAGATCAAAAATTTCTATGGCATACTGGGTCAATCGTTCTCCATGCCCAAATTCTCTATGGTTCTGATGCATTTTCTCTCCAGGTTTCCATTCAGTCTTTTTCATGCATTCAATATAGGTGTACAAAAGGTGTACATCAAGTAAATGATGTAATTATATTGCAAAAAATTCAGGCATTGGTCATCAGGCAAGGTTTGAGAGGGAGTTGAATGACCATCTCATACTTCACTTCACCTGCACAGTTGGCAAATTCTTAGTTTCGTCGTGATTATTACCTGATTTCTTCTGATAATAAAAAAACCTGCAAAAGGATGCAGGTTTTAAGTAAATCAGGTTTGAAGTTCTTTAGCGTCACAGCATATAAGGTATCAATTCATATCTCTCGACTCCGCTCGAGATGACGGGCCAAGGTCCCTTATAGGAAAAAGCTTATCTAAATTCGATAGAGACAATCCTGCCATTCATGTCGAAGACGGCTACACCATTATCATAGAGCCAGACCTGGTTTGTTTCATCTACAATATATCTTTCAATGGGATCACCATATTGACGGTAGATGCGTTCCTGATCGGAACCCTTGATTAATATCGGTGGTGCATCATTGTCACCATTATCAGCGACAGCGGTAAGTCCATACTCTCTCACCTGAGCCAATTCCTGCTCCATCGCTTCAAGATTGAGCACAATAGAATCCAATTGAGCTACCATGCCGGGTGGCATACCTTTACCACTGGCATTAACGGCTCTTTTCAGAATTTTGATCTGTTTTACAATGACAGGAATTTGTTTACCAAGCTTACTCTGATTTTTCTTGAGCGTCGTAACATCCTTTTCAAGAGCCTTGATCTTTTTAATGGCCATCTGCTGGAATTTCTCATTTTGATCAAAAAGTGTTTTAAGCTTTTGATCCACTTCCGTGTTGGCGGCGTTGGATGAGCAGTTCCATAGAAACATCGAAATCATCGTAAGTGCTAATATTGTTTTCAGTGATTTCATCATTTTTCCCATTTTAATGAATGTATTAACTCTGTTTGGCTAAACCAAAATAGCTATAAATCCTGCAATGTCTCGATCTTTTTAATGAGGTCTGCCCGACCCTCATTGGTGGAAACATCGACAACATACTCCTCATCCAGATTCTGGACCCATTCCAAAGCTGCAGCGAAATCTCCTGATGCATAATTCGCAGCGGCCAGCATGATAGTGATTTCAGCATAATCAATACGCCAATTGTGCGTAAACTCGAATACAGGTCTAAACTCGATGAGTTCTTCACCCCTTGAAATAGCCCTGGTATAATCACCTGTGACATGATAGCTCAAAGCAATACCAGCTAACATTTCAAAGCGAACCTGGCTACTATCAATGGTAATTAGATCCAAACCATTATTAAAGAATATAATTGCCGTATCAGGGCTGTTAAATTCGATATAGCACCAACCAGCACCATTATAGCCATCAATGTACTGGGTATCCATATCCAGACCTTCCTGGAAATGAGCAAGTGCTCCAACGAATTCCCTTTCAGCATACAAGGTCCAACCATATTCCACAAAATCGTCAACTTCAGGTTCGATTTTTTCGCGGCAGCCAAAAAAGCTTATCAGAAGGATCAGTGCAAACAGCCATTTCATTTTATTCATTTTCACACCTCCTACCTTAGAACCAGCATTTTGACAGTTTTCGCATAGCCCTTACCCGTCATGAGTCGAGCAAAGTAAATACCACTACTTACCTGTTTACCCTGGTCATCCAGGCCATTCCAGGTAATTGAGTAACTGCCAGGTTGCATTTGAGTTTCCATGAGATTCCTAACTTCCTGACCCCTGATATTGTAGATACTAAATCCAATATCCTGATTTAATCCATCCAGGAAGCCAATATCAAAATCAATAGTGGTCGTAGGATTAAATGGGTTTGGATAGTTCTGTGATAATTGGCTCTTCTCGGGAACAATAATGGTTCTTGGTCCTAATTTGAAAGCACCCAATGTGGCGGTCCAGGCGCTGACCCTTTCACCATTCGATACGGAAGCCAGTTCAACATAATCACCTGACACATCTCTAATGTATATGGCCTGATCATTAGTCAGAACAGGCATACTCACCAATACATGTTCAGCGAGAACCACACCATCAGTCAGAACTTTGTAGCTCGCATCAGCGTTAGCACTTAGCATTGAATCCAAAATCGCAATTCTAGTTGATTTTGCAGCGCTGTTTGAGCCACCCTTAATTTCGAATTGCTCATCAGGACTGCGTGCCAACCATCCAGACCCCTGTTTAAGCAAGCTTACCGTGACGTTAACTGTAATGGTTGTGTCTCCAACCCAGTTCGAGGCATATACTTCGAAAGCATTAAGACCTTCTTCAGATACTTCAACGACGGCGACGTAGCTAAAAGTATCTACGGTTGTTAATTCAACTTCCAGTCCTGAATAAGTAACAACCAGCGAGTCAATCATGCCCAAACTATCCACAATCATCATTTCATAGTAGGACGGATAAGCCCTGTTTTTATAAAATGCGATAACTGGTGTTGGAACATCAAAAATATCCATAGAGACTTTGACAGTAATGGTGTCCTGTAATGGATCATTTGTCAGAATACGGAACTGACCGCCATAACCACCAACAGTATATGCTGTTGGATTGATATTGAAGGCGATAGCTGAACTGGTATCATATGCTATGGTGCCAGTCTCAGCAACAAGGCTTATCCACGACGGGGCATCCAGTAAGGACCAGCGTAGATCAGTTAAACCCAGATTACCCATGGTAAATGAAGTATCAATGTTGGTCATGCGTTCAATATTGACTGATATACTGTCAGTATTCAATGAGGCGAAGGCCGATGAGGTCGTCACATGGAAAGTGTCAGCTACGGCTGAGGTATCAGCCTGATCCAAGGCTCGCACGAACCATTCGATGGTACTGGAGGGGAAATCCATGACTGATACATCCACTGTGAGAAATGTATCAGGTGCAGCAATGGAAGTATCGTAATCCGTCCCCTGCATGCTAACCAGATATGTCACAGGGTTTTCCTCAATATCAAATGCTGTGGTCCAGGTAAAAGTCAATAAAAGGCTATCACTGGGCGTCAACTGGGTTGAATCGACAGGTAACAGAAGTGCCACCGCCTCAGGTGCATCATTTGTTTCAAGAACACGATGCGAGATGAGAATTGAGTCAATCTCAGCATAGTAATCCTGAACATACGCTGTAAACGAATGATCGCCAACTGCAGAGTCAACGGGTAACCAGGATAACTCACCTGTAAGTGAATCAATGCTTACACCGGCTGGAGCATTCGTTGATAAACTCCAGTAAAGTGTGTCTGCGCTAATTGAACCGACATCGGGATCATCTGCCAGGAAGAATCTGGAATATTCTGAATCTTCAGCGGACGAATCTGTATAGGTACTATCATCCACAAAAACTGGCGCTGTATTGATCACAAATTGAAATGTGTCGAGAGTTGCAGTGATAGGATCACCCTCAGCAACTTGAACATTTCCAGCTATATCTGTCCCGGCAAGTGAAAATATATAATCCTCACGATTTGTCAGCGAGTCAGATGACAATGGAAAGCTCCAGACAGTCTCACCCAGTACAAGATCGAAGCGAGTCGTATCTGTTAGGTGCCAGGTACTTCCATCCCAATACAAGTTGTCGGAACTGCGCTTAAGTGTGAGCTCAATAGCCTCCATACCAGACAGCTCGTCTGAATACGTGCCCTCCAGGAGATCTGGCCAATCACCTATGAAATAATAAGGATCCATGGCACTACCTGTAATGGGTAATTCAAGATCAGCAGTAATGACTGAGTTACTGAGAATATCAGACAGGTTTCCAGCAACGTCCATGGCACGGACATTCAGATAGTATTCATCGGCATGGGTGTAAGTCATGAGCGTATCTACTGATAAGCCTTGAAGTGTATCCCATGTCAAAAAGTCATCCGTATCAACGGAATGACCTATGGAATAGTCATAATAATCAATACCAGACACATCATCTGAAAATCCATCCCATTGAGCTTTGAGAGTGTCATCAAAAGTGATATATGAGTCCGTTGTTGTAAAAAGCGTTGTGAACGCACCAAGATTCGGAGCCAACTGATCCATAATCAAAATGTCTTCCATCCAGGCGCCCAGCGTATCATTGCCACGACCATCGAACATCTTAATTCGAAGGTCAATGGCTTGTCCTTCAGAACTAATGGACAGCGCTTCAAGGTCAACAGAGTCGATACTGGCAATTATCTCCGTGATATTAATGGATTCAATTGGTATGGAATCCACGAGAGTACCTTCAGGATCGCCACCAATGCGTCCCTCAATTTGAAAGTAGCCACCCAGGAGCGAGGTATCTGCTACTACTGGTGTAAGAATTGTCAGGTCGATCCCGGAGTTTGAGGCATTCCAATAGCCCGCCACGATGGTACCGCCCACTGTTGTGGTATCGGTTACAACTGGTGGCAAGGGACCATCAAAATCGATGGTCAATTCATCGGGACTCGTTGCTCCCTCAACTTGATTCCCGGCCACGTCCAACAGATCAGCACTTACAAATAATTCATAGTTAGATATAAAGCCACCTAATGCTGTCAAGGCAGCATGATCCAGAGTCATTTCAAGTGTAGTGTTTATCTCAGAGATACTTATAGTATCAGTATAGCCTGGAATGATTATATCAGGTGGGAATGTAAGGAGGTTACGCGTTGCACCCCGGATAATGGCGATTCCATTTAGCAGACTGGGGTCATTGGCAATAGGTATCTCCAATAATATACCTGCATTGGTATTGTTGTAGGCATTTTCAACCACAACTCCACCGGTTGAAGTCAAGGGACCACAGGTAAAATCAGCCGGACCATTTGTATCAATGAGAATAACTTCCGTCTCGGTCGTCCCAATAGTTTCATTTCCAGCTCTATCCTGAATAAGTATCCGTGTGTACAGGTTCAGTTCATCATAATCTGGAAGTGCCCTAAGATCAGCTGCTCCAATACGTATAGTATCATCAAATGTTGGAATGGTGAATGAATCTGGTAGTACAGCATAGTATGAGTTTTCAGCGAAAGTCGCTCCTACCGACATCTGAACCTGGAAGAAACCATCAACCAGGGTCAAGTCAGACACTGTATTTACAGGAATGGTCAATAACAAGCTATCAGAGGTAGCATTCCACATGAGCGGTGTGATATTCTGACCTTTGATGGTGTAGTCAGTGATGTCAGGTGCTGCGGGTAGGGTCTGATCTATGATTAAAGTGGTAACACTGGTTGTGGACACTGTTTCGTTTCCGGCAACATCTGCAATAATGTACTGGAATTCCATGGTCAATCCGTCGGTAAAGCCTGTCACAGTTTCCAGCTCAGATTTCAGGAGCGTGAAGGTCTGGGTAGCTATCAATGAGCCAATCACCAATTCAGATGGATATATTTCAAAAATTCCATCTCCGGGAACAATATTTCCGGCGATCTTTATGTGACCATCTATGAGGGATGGATCGCCTGTATCGATGGGAATGGATATTTGGAGGGCTGAATTGTCTGCATTCCAATAACCTGCATTCGAATAATCCCCTTGTGGGATCAATTCAGTAAAGTCATTTGCGACAGGAACTACTTCATCCACTTCAAGCGTGGAAAGACTTGGATTTCCAGCGGTTGCATTTCCTGCAACATCTGTTAGGATGGCATCAAAGGATATCACTCTACCTTCACCGTAAAATGTCAAGGCCTCCAGAACGATTCTATCCACTGATAAGGTGACATCATCAAGATCAACGATGTCGTAAGGTGCCAATATAGTCTCGGCAGCAAAGGCATCGACGATAGCCCTCAGTTGGATCTGTCCACCTATCAGGCTTGCATCATCTTCAATGGGGATCGTAACCTCAGCCCCATCGTTCGTTGAATTAAAATATCCTGAAACCACAGAATTGCTGACTGCAGTGACTGTGGAGACTGTAAAGTTTGTAGGATAAGTATAGTCAAGATGGATTGTATTTAGACCGATTGTGCCCACGGTTTCATTTCCAGCAACATCAGTGACCACCGCCCGGAATGTCATCTCATCATCATCAGCTGCCCCATAATTAGTAATATCGTCAGCACTTAATGTGATGTCATGGTTGGCACTTATTGAACTGATAGTCGAATCGTCTCCGATAACCGCAAAGCTAATGGCGGCATTGAGATCAGATTCCAATTGAATAGTTCCATCTATCAGGGTGTTATCAGCATCCAGGGGAATAGATACAATAAGATTTGTATTCGTATCATTCCAATGACCAGAGTAGGCATTGCCACCAACAACATTTAAGATTCCTGTCGGTGGTGCTGTGGGGGCATCTTGATCAATTATAACGCTTACAACACCAATCGATTCAGTGCTGTTACCTGCAATATCTGTGAGTACACCTCTAATATCAATCGTTCCACCGGCAAAATATCCATCTAGTTCTGTTTCAAATTGTGATCTGAGTATACTCAGGGTTACCGGGTTGGTACCCACTGTTTCTGCACCTCCAATCACTGCAAATTCATTGATACCTATGCGGGCTTCTAATTGAGCGGTTCCTCCATCAAGAGACAGATCGCTACCTGTTACAGTTAAAATAACTTCCGCACCTGTATTGCTGAGATTCCAATATCCCGATACAACAGGCGCCCCAAGGGTCAAAACATTACCGACGGGGAAATCCAGAGGTACAATTCCATCGACAAGGATCTCATTGTTATCACTCAGGTTTTGGCCAACAGGCAATGTCGTTGTCAGACCATTACCAGCAATATCAACAAGTGATCCAGCCGAAAGCGAAATGGATGTTACTGCTAAATCTGTGGATTCTTCACCAACCCCTACCGTATAGGTAGC
>JABIFG010000337.1 GCA_018650795.1 Fidelibacterota bacterium | reverse complement strand
CCACCTCACGATCCACCCTCCCTTGGAAAATTTCCCTAGTAAGGATGCCGTAGCTGATACCCAACAGATCATGGATCTATTTGAGTCGGTGGTTCGGAAAAGCCCAGAACAATACCTTTGGGTGCATCGTCGTTTTAAACGACAACCCAAAGGCTATCCCCCTTTCTACACATAACTTCATTCTGATGAACAACACCAAAGCCCTCTACCTACGTTTACTGAAATATGTAAAGCCATATCGCTGGCAATTCTCTGTTGCAATTATCGGCATGGTGGTGTTTGCTGCAACTGAGCCTGCACTACCTGCACTGATGCAGCCTATGTTAGATGGTAGCTTCATTGAAAAAGATGAAACAATGATCGTACTGGTACCCATTTTATTGGTATTGCTCTATCTGGTACGTGGCATTGCATCATTCACCACTACGGTTGGGTTGAACTGGGTATCAAACAAGGTAATCATGGATTTGCGCCATCAGATGTTTAAACACCTGCTCTCTCTTCCAAATGATTATTATGATAGCCACCCTACTGGAACAACGATTTCCAAACTAACCTATGATGTCAATTTAGTCGCTGGCGCAGCCACGGATGTACTGATTATTTTAGTAAAAGATTCGCTGTCCATTATTGGATTACTGGCATGGATGTTCTACATCGACTGGAAGCTCTCTCTCATCATCTTCCTCACTGCCCCCATTATCGTCCTGATCGTTCGCTCAATCAGTGGCCGCCTGCGGCGACTCAATCGCTCTCTTCAGGGTCATATGGGGTCAATCACTCAAGTACTGGAGGAGAGTGTTACCGGGCAGCGCGTAATTAAAATTTTTGGTGGTGAACAGTATGAAACTGATCGCTTCCAATATGCTATCAATCAAGTTCGTACCTATACCATGAAGACCGTAACTACAGCAGCAATTAACAGTCCTGTAGTTCAGCTGATTACTGTTTCTGCGCTAGCCGCTATTGTCTATATAGCCTCTATCCAATCTGCACATAATGAGATCACCGTAGGTGAGTTCATCTCATTCTTTAGTGCAATGGCCATGCTGATTTCACCGATCAAACGACTTACCGGTATCAATGAAATTCTCCAGCGAGGATTAGCCGCTGCAGAGAGCGTATTTGCACTCATTGACCAACAGCCTGAGATTGACCCAGCACAACCTACCACGCTAAAGCAGGCCAGCAATATTGAGTTTGACCACCTTACACTGCGCTATCCCGGCAATGACAGTGATGCACTTCACAATATTCAACTTACGATTCAGCCCAATGAAACAGTGGCTCTGGTTGGTCCTTCCGGCAGTGGGAAAAGCACTCTGGTCAACCTACTCCCGCTCTTCTACCGTCCAACCGAAGGCACTATCCGCATCAACCAAGTTGATATTTTGGAGCTATCACTCAAAGATCTACGCAGCCATATCGCGCTGGTCAGTCAGGATGTCACACTATTCAACGACACCGTATCCGCCAATATCGCCTATGGGGCAATGTCCCACGCCACACCTGAGCAGGTTCGTGACGCTGCGGAGAAGGCCCATGCACTGGAGTTTATCGAGAAGCTGCCCGGAGGGTTTGAGTCACTGATCGGAGAACGTGGTACTCGCCTCTCAGGCGGACAACGCCAACGTATCGCCATCGCTCGCGCCCTGCTCAAAGATGCGCCAATCCTGATTTTGGATGAGGCCACCTCCGCACTCGACAGCCACTCTGAGAAACAGATTCAACTGGCACTGGATGAACTGGTAAAGGGACGCACCACACTGATGATTGCCCATCGCCTCTCAACCATCGCCAAGGCAGACCGCATCATTGTGATGGACGAGGGGGAAATTGTGGAGGAGGGCACCCATGACTCTCTCTATGCAGAGGGAGGGATCTACACCCACCTTTATGATCTGCAGTTTCAGGAGTCATGACTTACAACACTGGAAAGCGCTCAAACAGCGCACTGCTTGCCACAGAAACCTCTGCCTGCTCTGTATACTGCCCCCAGTCCTGAACGACAGCTCCCACCTGATCCAAGTATTGCTTGGCCTCTGTTTCTACTGAGAACTGTTTGGCCAGCTGCATAATATGAGGCTTGGCTGGCTGCCTCCCTTCTCCTGCAACGGTCATCGTATGCTCTCCATGTATGCCATTGCTAAACATCAGGTCATAGGCTGGTGTTAAGCGCCACCCCCTCTCTGGCTGGCTCCAGAAGAAGGCGAAGTTTTTGCTATGGTCATCCCGATTATGAGTCGCTATATTGAAGATCATCTGTCGAAAGCTCTTCAGTAGCTCTTGCCTACTTTTGGTCACATCCAGCACCACTCGAAACAGGTCTTCATAGTCTAGGTTTGGAATCCGGAAATCAGCCCCGACCATGTTCCCAAAGGTGTGTATGTGATGCCGTCCAGTCGCCGTCCGGTCAAAACGTTGGGTAGCAAAGTATTGCCCCTCCATCAGTTGAGTATTTGGCATATCAATACCCACATCCTTGGCCATCAAAGAGTAGGCATATTCAATATTGCCTGCATCAGGAAAGTCATCTTTTGCAGCAAATTTCACCAACCAGGAGACAAACCCTTGCGGGATCTCTCCATCGGCCGTGATCACCTGATCACCCTTGGTTGCAATCAGTGCCTTGGGGCGGGCACCCCCAGGAGAGCCGCCTGCTCGAAACAGTTCCGGTAACACCTCATCGCTCTGCCCGGAAAAAACCTGTTGTGCATTATTTGCAAGGCGGTTCAACTCAACCAGTAGTGAGTCACTATCTGGACCACTCACTGGTTCATAAACCAAAGCCCCCATCGTGCGGTGACCCAGCCATGCAAGCCGGTGAAGTGGACTGACACGATGCGGATCAGCTCCTGACTTGCGTAACTCTCGATCCATCAACAACAGCCCCCAACCATCAGGAAGAGAGTCATTAAAAACCCCGTGCAACCCCTGCCAAAGACCGACCTCATCCTGAATCAGTTCTGGAGAGCACCTCAAATGGTAGGGGGAGAGCGCAAACCCATCCGGTAACCATGCTGGATCATATTGGAAGTAGATGCTCCTCTGCTGCTCGAACAGCTCACCCACTTTTATCGGGGCTGCCGGATCGAGCGCAAGCAGTACGTTAAGCCGCCTCATAGTCGCCCCCGCTTCGGTAGCTTCTCTCTTTCCAATAGCTGCTGAATAGTTTTGGGGTCTGGCAGCGGGAATAGCTGCTGAAACTCCTTTAGCGCAGAGAGAACCTGAGCGATTTTGAGTAGATGCTCCAGAGAGATCTTCCCTGTCTGTTCGAAGCGCTGAATAGAGCCGAGGCTTACACCAGAGTGCTGTGCCAGACTCTTTCTGCTCATATTTGCAGAGAGGCGCAACTGCTTCGCGCTGTTGGCAATCTGCGTAGAAACCTCTTCTGGCGTATATAGATCAAGTGTTAACATTTTATTAGATATTAACAAAAATTTGGATTTTTCGTCAATATGTTAACACTTATAATTAAAACTCGAGCACTTTATTGGACTCCTCACCCCCATCCCATCCTTCCCCCTTAATGGGGAAGGGGCTAAAGGCGATTGCCCCACGTCTACTACTCTACTTTTCCTTCTGCCTGAGCCTTCATCTCCGCCTCTTTGCGGATCAACATCAGGTTACGCATATAGATAAACAGTCCCGTCCCCTGCCCCACAATAAAGACTGGATCTTCACGCAGGATGGCATAGGCGAGTAGCGTTAACCCTCCGCCCAAGCTGAAGTACCAGAAGGCGGTCGGGATCATGCTGCGTTTATTCTTTTCGCTATAGATCCACTGGATCAGGAAGCGCATGGAGAACAGTGCCTGGCCGAGAAAACCGAGGATGAGCCATGAGGTTGGGATATCTTCCATGCGATTAATTATTCCTGAAGTATTTGTGGTTTCTACCCCCTCCCCTGCCCTCCCCCTGCAAGGAGAAGGGAGCATAGATTGCAATCATGATTATAGCTCTTCTACATCCGGAGTTTTGGCGCGATTGAGCAGCCAGCGCACCCCCATCAAATCACTGATTCCCACCCAGAAGCGGTTATGAAATCCATATTTGGATGTCCCCTGCTCACGGTGGCGATGGTTCACCTCCACTGAAATCACACGTCCCCCCTGACGAATAAACAGCGCGGGAATATAGCGGTGCATATGGTCAAAATAAGGAAGATCGAGGAAACGCTCTCGCGAAAAGACCTTCAAACCACAGCCGGTGTCTGGGGTCTCATCGCGTAACAGGTTGGCGCGGATACGGTTGGCAATGCGTGAATAGAAGCTGCGGAACCAGTGGTCCTTACGCTTTTTGCGGTGTCCTGCAACAATCAACGCAGGGTCTCCGTCCTCCTCATCGACCAGTTTTCGATAGAGCGCGGGGATGTCCGCAGGATCATTCTGACCATCACCATCCAGTGTGGCAATCCACTGCGCATTCGCCATCTTAATTCCGCTGCGGATCGCGGTACTCTGTCCACTATTCTGCAGGTGGCGAATCACCCGCAGTTGATTGAGCTCCTGCTTTAGTCCATTGAGCACGGAGAGTGTTCCATCATGGCTACCATCATCAACTACGACTATTTCGTAGCCGAGCGACCGCTCCAGCACCTGATCGATCTCTTTGATCAGGGTTCCGATGCTCTCCTCCTCATTACAGACGGGGATCACAATAGAAAGATTCAGGGACTGCTCCATATACATACTCTATTCCGTAAAAAAACCGCGTTATCTTCCCATAAAACCGGGGCTACGTGGAGGAATTCAGTAATTTGGAGAGCTG
>JABIFG010000336.1 GCA_018650795.1 Fidelibacterota bacterium | reverse complement strand
TTTGCTGTCTTTATATTTGCACACCGCGCCCTATTACAAACAGGGATCACAAGAGTATTCTATGCGACACTGTTTACCGCTTCCTTCTATTACGCTCTCTTTATCAGTACCGGTACAACCGGACAGATACTGACTGTTGGGTTATTCGCACTACTCCTTATCCAGCACCTAAAATGGAAAAGCATTGCTATCATTCCTCTATTATTAGCCATTATCTTTGCTTATAGTCAATACAACACAAGCACCTCAATCAACCTTGCAATCGATAAGATACTCGGAGGTATTGAGCATGATGGGGGTACTGCCAGTCAGCGGCGTGAGTTTGTCGACAATAGCCTCTACCTGATTCAGAAAAACCCCTGGTTGGGTAGTGGCACCGGCAGTGTATCCCAACGTTATTCAGAGATACCGACGGATCGAATCAGAACAGCCATCACCACAAATCCTCACAACGAGTATGCAGCAACTGCGTTGCAACTGGGGCTAGCCGGGGTTATTGGACTGCTTTTGCTATTCGCAACACAATACATACAGAGTCAACAGATCAGTTCACTAGAGCACCGATACCTTGCTCAAGGACTAATTGCCCTTGTTATGGTTGCCAGCCTTGGGAATTCAGTACTGTTAGATTCCGGAGAGGGCCACTTCTGGGCCTTTTTCGTAGCAATACTCTTTGCTTCCAACAACCAGTCTTCTGCACAATCTTAGCCGATGCCCACTATCACCGCGACGATAATCACAAAGAACGAGGGTTCTCGAATTAAATCCTGTTTACAATCTCTTGACTGGGTTGATGAGATTGTCGTACTCGACTCTGGCAGCAGTGATAACACCGTAGAAATATGCCGGCAATTCACTTCACAGGTTTTTCAAACAGACTGGCCCGGATTCGGCAAGCAAAAGAATCGCGCCATTGAAAAAGCCACAGGGGAGTGGATACTTTCTGTAGACGCTGATGAGATAGTTACCTCAGAACTCAGACTAGAAATTCAGCAGGCCATTTCAGATGGAAACTTTATTGGCTTTGAGATCCCTCGGCTCTCCAGCTACTGTGGGCAATTTATTCAACACAGTGGCTGGTGGCCTGACTATGTACTTCGCCTGTTTCAGTCTGGTAAAGGGCAGTTCAGTGACTCACTGATCCATGAGCGCCTCCATATCAACGGAACCATAGGGCAACTAAAAGCACCTCTCATCCACCACAGTTTTGAAAATTTTGAACAGGTACTGAACAAGGTCAACCACTACTCGTCACTGGGGGCTGAGCAGCTCTATCACAGTGGTAAAAGTGCGTCATTGACAAAGGCAATCCTTAAGGGAGGATGGGCATTTTTCCGTACCTTCATTCTAAAAGCAGGTTTTCTTGATGGTAAAAAAGGGGTAATGCTTGCCATCTCCAACGCAGAAGGAACCTACTACAAGTATCTCAAGCTAATGTTACTGCACGAGAAAGAACAGAATGAAAACTCTAAAAATTAGCATCATTGTCACCACCTATAACTGGCCAGAAGCACTGGACCGTGTTCTCTCTGCCATTGCTCATCAGGACTACCATAACTTTGAGGTCATTGTTGCCGATGATGGTTCAACCGAAGATACAAAATCAGTTATAAAAAATCATCAAGAAAAGCAATCTTATCCTCTTCATCACGCTTGGCAAGCTGACGATGGGTTCCGTGCTGCTGAAATTCGAAATAGAGCTATTACACAGGCTTCAGGAGAATATATTCTGTTTCTGGACGGTGACTGTATTCCCCGTCCTCATTTTATTTCCAGACATGCACAGCTGGCAGAACCTGACTGGTTTGTTACCGGAAACCGCATACTACTCTCCCGCAAAGAGACTCATAAAGTACTTACGGCACAACTAGCCATTGAAAAATATCTCTCTTATCAGTGGCTCTGGTCGAGAATAACAGGAAAGATTAACCGCATACTTCCTTTATTTACACTACCATTTTCCAAGTGGCGCTATAATAACCGGACTAAATGGCAAGGTGCGATCACCTGTAATCTGGCGGCATGGAAGAGAGACCTATATAAAATCAACGGATTTGACCAAGAATACCAAGGCTGGGGTTATGAAGATAGTGATCTTGCTATCCGCTTAATTAATGCGGGTTGCTACAGAAAAGAGGGGCGCTATGCCACTGGCGTTATCCATTTATGGCACCCGGAAAATGACCGACAACTGTCAGAAACAAATCATGACCGCCTCAGACAATCTATTAAAAACAAAAGCACCATCACCAAGTACGGCATCACACAGTAACAGAAGAAAACAGGCTGTAGAGCAAGTCAAAATACTCCAGATAATCTGGAGTATTTTTCATGAACCGTTCAAAGCGGCTTATTACTTGTGCGATCTAAGGAGCCCCATCAATTTTACGACCATCACCCTCCAGAAAAATTCTGTATAAAGGTCAGGCACTGATGACATGAAAACAAAATTATTCAATAAATCTAATATTCAAAAAAAATATCTGGTTTTAGCTCTTACATATATATTTACTCATCTGTTTATTCGGCTTTTTCTCACCCCCACCCTACAGGTTGACGACGCTGAACAGATTCGTTTCTCACAATACCTAGCCTTGGGCTACCCGATCCCTCAGCCGCCTCTCTATAGCTGGATCTCTTGGGGGCTATTTCAATTACTGGGTACCGGGCTACTCGCTCTCTCACTACTCAAATATTCAATTATTGGGCTTACATTCTGGACCACTTGGCTCAGCTCCGGCTATCTGTTCCACCATCTACAGTCCCGTTACCTAGCTACCCTCTCATTTATGTTGATGCCTTCATTTGCATGGCACATGCATCAGGGTTTTACACACACCATTCTACTGGGGCTTGCTATCACTACAACGCTGCACGCCCTGCTGCGACTGCAACAACACCAACAAACCAGAGATTACCTCTATCTTGGAATCGCACTGGGCATCGGTATCATGGCGAAATACAGTTTTCTATTATTTATGGTGCCACTACTGCTTGCTGCTCTTTCCATACAGAAATTTCGCAAGAAACTGCTGCAGCATCAAATACTCTTTACCCTGGCAGCCTTGTTAGCAATCACGACCCCCCATCTCTACTGGCTCTCTCAACACTATTTAGAGGTTTTTCCAGTAATCAACCAGAAGCTACAGGTCACAACGGGTAATCCACTACTGGAGCGTCTCCAGTCTCTTGGGTACTTTGTTATCTCTGCATTGGCGTTTGTCACCCCTTGGCTCTTGCTTTTCACATTGCTCACAGGAAAGCAGCTCTTTATCCCTTCAAAAACCACACCGGCAAAACAGCTTCTCTCCCGCTTCTACCTGACTCTTCTGGCTATTGTTGTTTTGCTTTCTCTCTTTTTCACCATGCCCCATTTTAAGGTCCGCTGGTTCCACCCTCTAATGATGCTATTCCCTCTATGGTGGCTGGCACAAGTTGAAGGTGACACCCCACTAACAGCTATAAAAACTCGATGGGTTGTCGGCATTACAACAGGACTCACGCTCCTGATCATTTTTATTCGCATTGTGCAAGTGACCAGTGGCCCGGAACTGGGGCACTACAGCCGTCTCAACCGTCCAATCATTGAAACCCTGAAACAGCACCCAACACCGCCAACAACTACCCTGCTCATCACTCAAGATGATTTTCTTGGCGCTCATCTACTCGCCCACTACCCTAAACACGCTGTTGCCATCGAACGCACCCTATATAACAGAAGCCTTATCTTTCCCTTCCAAAGCTGTCTACTCCTATATGATAATGATGACTCCTTCAGCTCTTCTGAACTCATCAAAGACAGAGAGAGGAAACGATATATAAACAAACGAGGCGAGGTACAATATAGCCTGGATGTCGCAGAGATTTCTAATGCTGAATGCTTGCCAATTATCAACAACCTACATAAACCTTAAAATAGAGTAGCTTTCACTCACCTCATGTCTCATACACTCCTAACCGCAATCATGACCCGAATCGGTTTACTGCTACTGAGGATAGCCACCTATCTCCCCTACTCCCTACAGCTTCGACTGGGGCGACGGCTAGGGCGTACAGCCCAATCCCTCTCAAAGAAGTGGCGTACAACTGCCAGCAGAAATATCCAAGCGGCCTTTCCCGAGCAAAACGAACAAGCTCAGCAACAACTGATCCACAAACACTTTGAGTCACTCGGTATCGGTTTGATTGAGATGGCCAATGCCTGGTGGAGCACAGATAATCGACTCAAAGAACGTGTTACCGTTGAAGGGTTGGAACATTTGGACCGTGCATTAGAACAAGGAAAAGGGGTAATACTGCTCTCTGCCCACTTCACCACACTGGAGATTGGCGGAAGACTACTCTCTCTATTTAGGCCTCTTCATGCGATGTATCGCAAACAAGACAACCCACTCTTTAACAGCGCCATGGTTAATGGTCGCAACTCTTTTCTACAAAGCATTGTGGAGAAGAGAGATTTACGCGGCATGCTTCGCCTACTTAAGAATAAACAGACTATCTGGTATGCAATGGATCAGAACTCTTCCGATAGCAGTGCGGTTTTTACCCATTTCTTTGGTGTACTCTGCTCAACCACAGCAGCCACTTCTAAACTGGCACTACGTAGCGGTGCGACCGTGATCCCCTTTACCACCGAACGCATTGCACCAGAAAATCACTACCGTCTTACCATTCATCCCCCCTTTGAAGACTTCCCTGGAGACGACCCACTGGATGATACCCAGCAAATTATGGATCATTTCGAACAAGAGATTCGGAAAGTTCCAGAACAGTATTTGTGGATCCATAGACGCTTTAAGAGCCAACCGGAGGGCTGTCCGCCTTTCTACACAAAATGAGACAGAGTAAAGAGCACTATCTGCGTCTACTGAAATACGTACGCCCCTACAGAGGGCAATTTTCATTGGCCATTCTAGGCATGGTAGTCTTTGCTGCAACCGAGCCTGCACTTCCTGCGCTGATGCAACCCATGCTCGATGGCAGCTTTATTGAAAAGGACGAAACCATGATTGTATTAGTCCCTATACTGTTGATACTGCTCTACCTAGTGCGTGGCATTGCCTCTTTTACCACGACTGTAGGGCTTAACTGGGTCTCTAACAGGGTAATTATGGATTTGCGAACTGAAATGTTTCAACGCCTGCTGAATCTGCCTAACAACTACTATGACAGCCACCCCACAGGTACTACAATTTCCAAGCTCACTTATGATGTAAACCAGGTTGCCGGAGCCTCAACTGAAGTACTGATCATACTGGTGCGCGATTCACTCTCCATTCTTGGGCTCTTGGCATGGATGTTTTATATCGACTGGAAGCTCTCACTTATCATTTTTCTGACTGCACCAATCATCGTAATGATTGTGCGATCCATCAGTAGCCGCTTACGAAGGCTTAACCATTCACTGCAAGACCATATGGGGTCCATCACTCAAATTTTGGAAGAGGCCATTACCGGTCAACGGGTCATCAAAATTTTTGGTGGTGAAAAATATGAAAATGACCGTTTTCACTACGCCATCAATCAGGTGCGTACCTTTACCATGAAAACCATCACAACAGCTGCCATTAACAGCCCTGTAGTGCAGCTCATCACAGTGACCGCTCTCGCCGCTGTCGTTTATATAGCCTCAGTACAGTCTGCTAACAATGAAATTACCGTTGGGGAATTCATCTCTTTTTTCAGCGCAATGGCAATGCTGATCACACCGGTCAAGCGCCTTACCGGGATAAATGAAATTCTACAAAAAGGGCTCGCTGCAGCAGAGAGTGTATTTGAATTAGTGGACCAGGTGCCTGAGGCCAGCCCTCAGTCTCCAATAGCTTTATCAGAAGTTCAACAAATTGAATTCAACAACCTCTCCTTAAAATATTCAGGTAATGACAGTAACTCCCTACACCAGATCCAACTCACTATCGCTCCAAATGAGACACTGGCACTGGTTGGTCAATCCGGTAGTGGCAAGAGCACACTTGTTAACTTGCTTCCCCTCTTCTACAGGCCCACCGAGGGAGAGATCCGAATCGGAAATACCGATATCACCAATCTTTCACTGGGTGAACTGCGCAAGAATATTGCACTGGTCAGTCAAGATGTCACCCTTTTCAATGATACCGTAGCTGCCAATATCGCCTATGGCTCCTTGTCCGGCACAACGATTGATCAAGTGCGTCAAGCCGCAGAGAAAGCACACGCACTGGAGTTTATCGAGAAATTACCACAAGGTTTTGAAACCATTATCGGTGAGCGCGGCACCCGCCTTTCTGGTGGGCAACGTCAACGCATCGCTATCGCCCGTGCACTCCTGAAAGATGCTCCTATCCTAATTCTGGATGAGGCCACTTCTGCACTGGATAGCCACTCTGAAAAGCAGATCCAGATGGCTTTAGATGAGCTGGTCAAGAACCGCACAACACTGATGATCGCCCACCGATTGTCAACAATTGCAAAAGCAGACCGAATTATCGTAATGGATGAAGGCAAAATTGTAGAAGAGGGCACACATGAGTCCCTCTACCGACTGGATGGGGTTTACACTCACCTCTATGACCTACAGTTTCAAGAAACCTCTTAGCTCTCGACTTCCTTAGCTTCCGCCTCCTTTCGAATCAGCATCAGGTTACGCATATAGATCAGTAACCCCGTCCCCTGCCCTACAATAAAAACCGGATCTTCACGCAGGATGGCATAGGAGAGCAGCGTCAAGCCCCCCCCCAGACTAAAATACCAGAAGGCCGTCGGAATCATGCTGCGCTTGTTCTTCTCACTGTAGATCCACTGGATCAGAAAACGCATCGAGAAGAGCGCCTGTCCTACAAAACCGAGAACCAGCCAGGAAGTTGGGATATCTTGCATTACTCTATAACTCCTCTACGGCAGGGGTCTTGGCACGTTTTAATAACCAACGCACCCCCAATAAGTCCATAATCCCAACCCAGAAACGGTTATGGAATCCATACTTAGAACTTCCCTGCTCACGCGAACGGTGGTTGACCTCAACCGAAACTACGCGCCCCCCCTGCCGAATAAACAGCGCAGGGATGTAACGGTGCATATGGTCAAAATAGGGAAGATCCAGAAAACGGTCTCGCGAAAAAATCTTCAAGCCACACCCGGTGTCTGGGGTCTCATCACGCAGTAGATTGGCCCGAATACGGTTGGCAATCCGTGAGTAGAAGCTACGAAACCAGTGATCCTTGCGTTTCTTGCGATGCCCTGCAACCACCAACAGAGGGTCACTGTTCTCCTCTCCGGTCAGCTTCCAGTAGAGCTTGGGGATATCCGCCGGATCATTCTGCCCATCCCCATCCAGTGTTGCGATCCATGGTGCATTTGCAGCCTTCACTCCGGTACGGATTGCAGTACTCTGTCCACTATTCTGCAGATGACGTACCACCCGCAACTGATCCAACCCCTGCTTCAGTTCACTCAGAACAGAGAGCGTCGCATCACGACTGCCATCATCGACCACAATAATCTCATAGCCAAGTGAGCGCTCTAAAACCTGATCAATCTCATTGACCAGTGTTCCAATACTCTCCTCCTCATTACAGACGGGGATCACAATAGAAAGATTCAGGGACTGCTCCATATACATACTCTATTCCGTAAAAAAACCGCGTTATCTTCCCATAAAACCGGGGCTACGTGGAGGAATTCAGTAATTTGGAGAGCTG
>JABIFG010000335.1 GCA_018650795.1 Fidelibacterota bacterium | reverse complement strand
TGACCCTCTGGGCCAGAGAGATCTCATCTTTTGGATCCAGCGGTTCATATTGACCAATTTCCTCAAGATACTTACTGAGGCTGCGATTTGTGTCTCCACCGATCCTTTTAACTTTTTTAGCCATAGGCTCCTTCCGTTACTACTTTGACCGCAATTGATACAAAGCCAGCGAAATTAATTTTATACCCTACACCTGTCAAGGGATAAGGAAGCATTCATTAGATTAAAAAAGGGAGCTAAAGTGACAAATTATTATGATTTATGTTCAAAATCTCTGTGCTGTGGAAATGGCCTGGGATTGTTATTTTATCAGTCTTCTTAGAATACCATGGCCTAACCCATGGGGAGGTAACAAAAACCAGCGGGGCGCAGTTGATCAATCTGAAAGGATTACATGACGGCAGAGACTCAAGCACAAAACCATTTTTATGATGGTTGGATTTATCGTAAAATTCTCGATCCATCCCTGACAGGCATAAGAAAAAGAGTATCACGACTCATACCTGAGAACAGTACGGTTGTAGATATTAGATGTGGCACTGGTGATCAATTATTTTATATCTCCAGGCAAATTCGAGCTGGCGTCGGAATTGAACTATCTTCAACCATGATAAATACCTGTCAGGAACAAGCCAGAATTAGGAAAATCACAAACTGTGATTTTCTGCTGGCTGATGCCAGGGATATAGCTTCTCATGGCGATCAGACATTTGACTATGCCATTACCAGTATGGTCATTCATGAAATGCCTGAAGAGCTTCGTATACCTGTACTAAGGGAGATGATTCGACTGGGGAAACAACTTATTTTGGTCGATTGGATTTCCCCGCAGCCTAGTCTCTGGAAAAAGTTCAGCACACACTTTGTTGAGCGCATGGCAGGCAAAGCACACTACGCCGGCTTTCGATCTTTTATAAAACAGGGCGGGATGCCAGCACTCATAAAGACCCTTGGGCTGGAAACGATTGAAACCCAAATTACAGGCAAGGGAACGATACAACTCTGGTTGTGTAAATCAAAATAATAAAGGGGAGTTGGGTAACTATGAAACAGAAGCTTGAGTTGTGGAGAGATGCGAACGGTACTCCTCATGTTATGGCAGAGTCACTGGAGGATATGTATTGGGGACAGGGTTATGTGCATGCCCGTGATAGAGGTATGCAAATCCTGCTCATGCGTATCCTGGGACAGGGGCGTGGTAGTGAATTGCTAGATGCCAGTGATGATATGTTGGCCATTGACACCTTTTTTCGACGTATGAATTGGCGTAGCAAAACTGAACCTGAACTTGAAAAATTATCCCCGGAAAACAAAAAACTCCTGCTGGCTTATTGTGATGGTCTTAATGTTGCTTTTGTGGAAAAAACACCCTGGGAATTCAAATTACTGGGCTATAAATTTGAAAAATGGCTACCTGCTGACAGCTTCATGTTGTCACGTATGGTGGGCTATTTAACCCTCTCTCAATCACAAGGCGAGATTGAAAGACTCTTTGTTGAAATGGTCCAGGCAGAGGTTAGTGCTGAAAAACTGCAGGCTCTTTTTCCAGGCATTTTAGGGGGTCTGGATATTGATCTGATCAAGCAGGTCAAACTTCATGAACGCATTGTTAATCCAGCCACCCTGTGGAATTTGGCAGTTCCCAGAGCCATGGCCTCCAACAACTGGGTTATTTCAGGAGAGAAGACCCAGTCGGGTAAACCAATTTTAGCCAATGATCCTCATTTAGAAGTAAATCGACTACCAAATATCTGGAGCGAGATCGTGCTTGGATGTGCTGGCCGGACTACCATGGGCGGGTCTATGCCCGGTATGCCTGCCGTAATCGTGGGGCGCAATCCGGACCTGTCCTGGGGAGCAACCTACTCATTTGTTGATGCAGTGGACTCCTGGATTGAGCAAGTTAAAGACGGCCAATACTATCGCACAGAAGATGATCAATGGCATGATTTTGAGATTCGTAAGGAAGTAATCAAACGCAAGAAAAAAGACTCCGTCACCATTAAATTTTATGAAAATCAGCATGGATCCCTTGATGGCCCACCTGTTGAAGACGGTTACTATTTAAGCACACGCTGGGCAGCTTCTGACTCAGGTGCTGAAGCAGTAACTGCCATTCTAAGCATGTGGTCTGTCAACACCGTTTCAGACGGGATGAAGGCCTTGGGACCCATGGAATCAAGTTGGGATTTCGTACTAGCAGATGTTCAAGGCAACATTGGTTTTCAGATGTCAGGCAGGGCGCCTGTTCGTCGGGAAGGAATTAGTGGTTTTGTACCTCTACCAGGCTGGAAATCAGAAAATGACTGGCAAGGTTATCATTCATATCTGGATATGCCCCGGGTTCTGAACCCGGAACAGGGCTATATATCTACAGCTAATCATGATCTGAATCATCTGGGGAAAATCAGTCCAATCAATATGCCCATGGGTTCTTATCGGTCCAACCGGATTGACGCTCTGCTTGACAAGGGCTCTTCCTTTGGCGTTGAGGATATCTTCAAAATGCATGGTGATCTGTATTCGCTGCAAGCCCAGATCTTTATGCAAATTCTAAAACCGATGCTGCCGGAGACTAAGCAGGGCAAAATTCTCAAGGAGTGGGACCTGTGTTATGATGCGCATAGCCAAGGTGCTTTCCTGTTTGAACAATTTTACAAGGAACTAATCAGAGAGGTCTTTGGTAAGGGCGGTCTTGGGGCAACAGTTACTGACTACCTCTCCAGTGAAACAGGCACCTTTATTGATTTTTATGCCAATTTTGACATGGTTCTTTTGGCTGATTCCAGTCCCTGGTTTGGCGACAGAGATCGCGATCAGATCTACAAATTGGTCTTGGAGCAAATTTCATCGATTGAGGTCAAAACCTGGGGGTCAGTCCAGCAATTCTCCATGAATCACATTTTGTTTGATGGCAAAATGCCAGGATTTCTTGGTTTTGATAAGGGACCAATCACCGGTGTGGGTGGTCGGGCAACCATCCATCAGGGTCAAATCTACCGCAGTGCAGGTCGGGTAACCACCTTTATGCCGTCTTTCCGGATGACTATGGACATGGCCACTACAGAGATGCATTCCAATCTGGCTGGAGGGCCAACGGATCGGCGCTTCTCCAAGTGGTACACTTCTGGATTACAAGACTGGTTAGAGGGTAAATATAAACAGACCAGGCCAGAGGAGGACCAGCCCAAATTAAAATTATAAATCAGTCTTTGTTAATTGCCCGGAATAAAGCTCAAGCTCTTCTTTGGGTTCACTTTGGCATCCAGCCTAGTTTGATTTATTTATATAGATGATTTGATATGAATTATCTCGCACACCTGTTGATCTCCCCCGAGGATGGCTTGTCTCGCCTTGGAAATATTATGGCCGACTTTATGCGGGATGTTAACCAGGAGTCATTACCACAAAAAGTCTGGGAAGGTATCCAGCTTCATCGTTCAGTTGATGGCTACACAGACTCTCACGAAGTAGTTAAGGATTTGCGTAAGCATTTCAGTCCCGAAAAACGTCGCTTCTCAGGTATTGTTCTGGATGTTGTTTTTGACCACTTCCTGATCAAACATTGGGAAAAATACTCAGCAGATGAGTTTCATGCTTTTGTAGATCGGTCTTATGAAGATCTCTGGCAACATCGTGAGCTTATGCCCGCTCGTATGGAGATGGTGGTGGGGTGGATGATCAAGCGAGACTGGATTAGATCCTATGCTGAATTGGAACATGTAGGACGGGCTCTGGATGGGTTGGCGGGGCGACTGAAACTGAAGCATGATTTTCACGGTTCCATTGAGGAAGTCCATCAACACTACGAATCGATTGAGGCTGGTTTTTTAAAGTTTTTCCCCGACCTGCTTCAGCATGTCAAACAGAGAGAGACCTAAATCATTAACTGATTGAGTTTCACAACATGAAAAGTAATTAATCCTGATGTCAAATAAACCGATGATATCGGAGGTGATTTATTCTATTATCTCTCGGCTAAAAAAATTATTGAAAGGGAATAAAATGCGGTTCAAAATATTTGTTATAACAATGATGGCAGTGATGATGATTGTGGCCTGTGATTCTAAAGAAAGAGTTAAGGCTCCAGGGCACAATCCACAAGCTGCAGCTCCCCAACAGGCAATGGGTAATGCACACACCGTTCTGGTAAAAGAAGTCATTCAGGCTAAGAGCTATACCTACCTGTTTGTTACTGAAGACAGCCAGGAATACTGGATTGCCACAGCCAAGCAACCCTTTGATGCAGGCATGACGCTGCATTATGATGAGGGTCTGGAAATGCAGGATTTTACCAGCAAAGAAATTGAGAGAACGTTTGACAGTATTTTCTTTGTCGGACAGATGCGCGGTACTTCGAGTGCCTCAGCCCAAGCCTCAAGCGGGAAAAAGGCTATGGAGCCCTCTAAAGATATTTCCATTGAGAAAGTTGCTGGTGGTGTAAGCATTCAGGAACTTTATGCTAACAAAGCTGACTATGATGGCAAGGTTGTCAGCGTACGTGGCCAGGTCACCAAATTCAATGCTGGCATCATGGGTCGCAACTGGGTTCATCTCCAGGATGGTACAAAATCAGGGGATGCCTTCGATCTTACCATTACCACTCAGGCAGTAGTGAGCAAAGATGATGTGGTGGTGTTTAGCGGTAAAGTCGCTTTGAATAAAGACTTTGGAGCAGGCTACAAGTATGACCTGATTATGGAAGAGGCTGATCTTTCCGCGGAGAGTTAAAACTCAAAATATGAATCAAATAAAAAGGCGAGGTTAAAACCCCGCCTTTTTTTATAGCTCAAAAACTGGGCTAGTCGAGTTTCACAATCTTGATTGCCTGGTTAAAGTTTGGACCCTGAAGATTGAAAAAGTAGATACCACCAGCCATCTGTAAACCTTGATTGTTGTTTCCATCCCAGACAATAGAATAGTCACCAGTCGACAAACTCTTGCTCACCAGGGTCTTGACCGCTCTTCCCCGTAGATCCAGGACAGAGATCGACACCAGCATATCCCGTTCCAGGGTATAGCTCAGTGTTGTACTGGGGTTAAAGGGGTTGGGGTAATTGAACATGGAAATCTTCGCTTGAGTTGGTTTTGGATTTAAGGCAACTGGGCTCGTATTTAAACGATTTTTCAAATTAATAATGCGTTGATATGATTCCTCTATGCGAGCACGGGGAATGGTTTCGCTTAAGACCTGGGCGGCAATATGATCCACCAACAGGGGTACGAGCCTATGTCCTTCAAAATCGTCATCCCAATTATAAAGTAATATATCCACACCAGCATTAATGGATAGAGTGACGGCTTCTGTCAAGCCATAATTCTGAGTGATCGCCCCCATCATCATGGCATCAGTTACCACGACGCCATCGTATCCCATGGTTTCACGCAGGAGTCCGTCTATGGTGGCCGCTGAAAGCGTGGCAGGATATACCGGGTCCAAATCCGTATTAAAAACATGGGCGCTCATGATCATATCCACACAACCGGAATCCATGAGTGCGTAGTAAGGCTCCAGCTCTATTTCCTGCCAGGTATTGGTGATGTCTGTAAACCCCAAATGGCTATCACCGACAGAGCTGCCATGCCCTGGAAAATGCTTTAACGCAGTCAACTGATTATTCTGGTGGAGTTCATCCATAAACCAATAAGCATTTTGGGTCACAATATCCGGATCAGCACCAAAGCTGCGGTCGCCAATAACATTTCCCGGGTTCAGGCGTAGATCAACCACGGGTGCAAAATTGGTGTTTAGTCCAATATCATTGAACCAGGAGCTAAACATGGCCGCCATATCACGCGTGGTTGTCTCATCGTTTTGCTGTCCCAGTTCATAAGCACCTGGAGAATCCTGGAAGCCATTTGAGAGTCTCAGGTTGGTTACGGAACCACCCTCCTGATCAGTTACCATGAAGAGTGGCACAAGAGCACTTGCCTGAAGATTTGAGGTGAGCTGGGCAGCCTGGGCAGCGTTTTCTATATTCTCATAGACGCGATAGAGGAGTACGCCCCCCACATTGTATTCTGCTATTTCATCTAGAATCACCTGTGGTGCCGTTTCCCCCCAGAAACCGAAGATGATCATTTGTCCGATCTTGTAGCGTAGACTGTCATTTCCCCATAGGTCATTCTGAGCAGACAATGGACTTAAAATGGTTGTCAGGGTTAAGCACAGGTAGAGCAGTTTTTTCATGGTATTCCTTTTTGTATTTTTGAAAATAATTGAAGTGCCTAAACAAGGCTAATACATAATGTCTGTCCAGCACATCTTTCAGCTGGGACGCCTGATAAAGGCTGTTTTCTGGTTGTCAATCGTTTCGATTACCTCGGTACATCTGATTGCAGGATTAGGTCATACCGTTTAGATTGGACTATGTCAAAACAAACAAGAGGTGCTCCAATAGATAAGCCAAAGATATTCATAATTCATGGACCCAATCTGAATCTTCTGGGAACTCGGGATCCTGAGCAATATGGAACCCTCACTCTGGATAAGGTCAACACGTCGATTCGTAAAAAGGCTCGTGAGCTAGGGCTGGAAACCCGTATTATTCAAACCAATCATGAGGGTCGCATTATTGACCTGTTGCATCGTCGCCGGAAATGGGCTGATGGCATCATTATTAATCCAGGTGCCTTCACACATTACTCCTATGCCATACGCGATGCCATTGAAGGCATTCAAATCCCGGTGGTGGAAGCCCATCTCTCAAATATTTATGAACGTGAAGATTTTCGTAGCGTCTCAGTAACAAAAGATGTCTGCGCTGCCCAGTTCTACGGTAAAAAAGTGGATTCGTATCTGGAAGCGCTAGAGTATTTCAATTTGAAGCTCAATAATTAAAACCTTTTTGGCCGTCATCCCGAGCGGAGTCGAGGGATAATGTTCAAGACCCACTATAAGAAATGTTGAGGTTTAACTCTGGTTACTAGTTTTTAAGGACAGATTGTATCCCTCGACTCCGCTCGGGATGACGAAAAAGATATTCTCTTCAACGATTAACGAAGGACAATAAATGCTCTCCACATTAGACTTCAGCATCATCATTCTTTTTCTAGCCGGTATTTCGGCTTACGGTATTTATAACAGTCGCTTCAATAAAACATCAGAAGACTACTTTTTAGCTGGTCGGGATATGCCCTGGTGGGCGGCCATGCTCTCCATTGTGGCAACTGAAACGTCAGTCCTAACCTTTATCAGTATTCCTGGCCTAGCCTATCGAGATAACTGGTTCTTTCTACAATTGGCGTTGGGTTATATCCTGGGTCGCATTCTGGTGAGTATGTTCTTATTGCCGGCTTATTTCAAGGGCGGTATTACCTCCATCTATGAAGTACTGGGTGAGCGCTTTGGAAAAAAAATCCAGAAAACGGCCTCAGGTGTCTTTTTGCTTACGCGCATTCTGGCAGATGGAATTCGTTTCCTGGCCACAGCAGTGATTGTACAGGTCGTGACTGGCTGGTCTTTGCCAGTAGCCGTGCTGGTTATTGGAGCCGTTACCGTTGTGTATACCCTCATGGGTGGAATTCGCACCGTAGTCTGGGTCGATAGTTTTCAATTTGTGCTCTATCTGGGGGGTGGTTTAGTCGCCGTCTTTTATATCCTGATGCACAGCGATGCCTCTTTTGGAAGCATGCTGGCCCAATTGAATGATCAGGGCAAGCTGGATATTACCCGTTGGGGTTGGGATTTATTTTCAAATCCATGGTTGTTTTTCTCAGCTGTATTCGGCGGAATGCTATTGTCCTTTGCCTCACACGGTGCGGACTATATGATGGTTCAAAGAGTTCTGTCTGTGCGTGATCTGGCTGGCGCTAGAAAAGCCATGATTGGCAGCGGCATCTTTGTTTTTATCCAATTCAGTGTATTTCTGTTGGCAGGATCACTTATCTATATCTATCTCGGTGGCATTGAACTGGAAAAGGACCGTGAGTTTTCAACCTTTATTGTGAATGAGCTTCCGGTTGGCCTTAAGGGTCTTTTATTGGCTGGTGTTTTGTCAGCAGCCATGTCCACGCTGAGTTCATCAATCAATTCGTTGGCCTCCTCCACCACCACAGATTGGATGGGAAAAACAGCCTCAATCAAAACTTCTCGATTGATCAGTTTGGGATGGGCGATAGTCCTGATTGGCATCGCTCTGGTTTTTGATGAATCGGATAAGGCGATAGTGGTAATGGGTCTTGAAATTGCCTCTTTCACCTATGGTGGTTTGCTGGGTCTCTTCCTGTTGACCAAGATTGACAGGGATTTTTCTCAGATCAGTCTCATGACCGGATTGGTAGCATCAATGGCGATTGTGTTTGTGATGAAGAGTTTTGGCCTGGCCTGGACCTGGTTTATCGGATTTTCGGTCCTGACAAATTTAATCGTGGTCTATGCGGTTGATGCGTTAGTGAAATTACGTTCAGAATAGAATAATACTTCACCACGGGAAGTTGTTTGCTTCCCATGGCATTAATAATTTTCTCTGATAAAACCGTTTACCTACCGGTTATTAAAGCAACGACCAGAAGAACAATAGTGATCATCCAATTGTTGATATAATGCTGCAGGTGTAGACCTAACAGCAGTAAGATATCTCGTTCCTGCGCAGAGAGGTCCTTGGCTTGATTCTCAATGGTGCCGGAGCGCTGTATAGGTGTATCCATCCTGAAAATAAATTGCTCATTAACACCATCTTGTTTGATCCAGCTCCATACACCCCTGATGAGATCAAAGGAGCGAAAAGTATAACTTGCACCATCGGTGAGTTTTAATGTGCTTCTTTGAAAATCCTTCCAGTAAAATTTTATTTTACCAAGCTCTTGTTCCGAGTCTCCGTCAAAAACGGTCAGGACCATATTGGCTTTTCCATTGGAAGAAAACCTGAGTTTCCGGTTTCCGATTTCCCCTGACCCATCTGGGCTCCAAATGCCCTTGCGTTTTAACTTGCCCATCAGTTTTGAACTCAATCGAAAACTGTAGGTCTTTGGAATGGATGGATCTTTTACCCATGAGATCATGTTGTTCTCAGCCATTTTTTATTCCTTTATCCTTTGGTCATCCAACGCATAATGTTTGAAAATTTAAGTGGCACCCCTTGCATGAGTATAGCTGCCCTGAATATTCTGGCACCGCCCCATACAACAAGGAGTGTAAAAATGATCACTCCGAAGAGGCCAGCCCATGGTTGCCAGGCTGGAATAGTAACAGGTGAAGCTAATCTAAGTGTCATGACCATAGGTGTGAACGGGGGAATTAGTGAGATGATTGTGGCAAAACTTGAAAGGGGTTCCTTTAAAACAGGTACCATGATAAACATGGGAATCATCATAGGAAACATGGCAGGAAAAGACAGGGATTGAGCATCTTTAGCATCGTTGGCCACCGACCCCAGGCTGGTCATCATCGCACCAAGCATGAACAACAGAATAACCAGATTTACCACAAACCAGGTCAAAATATCATAAGGGATGTAGGC
>JABIFG010000334.1 GCA_018650795.1 Fidelibacterota bacterium | reverse complement strand
GATATTGCCATGGAAGCCAAGCTCTTCCTCAATCCTGGTTTGGATTGGTGTATGACATGCCAGACACTTCGGACTTAAATCTTTACTACCCCAGGTGTGACAGGTCAAACAGTTGGTAAATCCTGAAAGATGGGCATGGGCCTCTGATAGTGGTCCAGGACTCAATTGAGCCTCCAGGATTAGAGGATTAAAAAGGATGAAAAACAATGCGAGAAAGGAAAATCTCATTTTCATGAAAGCGTTGAGGTCCCAAATTTTATACCTATCGAATTCATAAGCTTGAAGGGTGGAATTCCACCAGCAAAAATGAAGACATAATCATTTTGCAACTTCTTCTGTTGCTCGAGGTGATTGAGGATTACATGATCCTCATGAATGGAATCCACGGTAGATTCATAAAGAATATTTATCCATCCATTTTTCACAGCTTTGGCAACTTGTTCATCATTTCTGGTTTTTATTCTTGCGAAGCCCTTTTTACGATAGGAGAGGGTCACCGTATTTCCGGTTTGCTGGCCCAGTCCTACAGCTGCTTCCACTGCAGAATCACCACCACCTACCACCAGGATATGCTTATTCTGGTAGGACTCAGCATCCATTAATTTATATGCCACTTTACTTAAGTCTTCGCCAGGAACATCCAGCTTTCTCGGGGTGCCTCTTCGGCCAAGAGCCAAGACTATATAGTCAGTGTTCAGCTCACCTGCACTTGTTGAAATGCTATATCCATTGCCCTTGCTCTCGATTTTTTGCAACTGATGTCCAGTTCGAAAATCTGGGTGATGACTTTCAAATATTTGGTCCCAAATCTCCAACAATTCTTCCTTAGAATATTCTGAATTGTTCATTTCACCATAGCCAGGCATTTCGATGGGTTGCACCATGACAAGCTTCCGTCTGGGGTACTGCAGGATGGTACCGCCTGGTTCATTCTGATCAATGAGAATAACCGGGAGTCCCATTTCCATTAGAGAAATGCTACAGGAAAGCCCTGCTGGACCGGCACCAACCACAACAATCGGCTGGGAAGGAGTTGAGCCATTTAGCTTTGATTGTATGGATTTAGCAACTCTGGCTCCCTGATTCACGGCATTTCTAATCAAAGCCAGACCACCCAATTCCCCGATGAGATAAATGTTCTTAAAATTACTTTCAAGTTCTGAAGTGAGTTGAGGAATATCCTCTCTACTGGATATGTCACCCAAACCAACCTCAATTCCACCCACTGGGCAACTCTCCATGCAGACTTCGTGGCCCACACATTTGCTGCCATTGATGAGTACGGCTTTACCGCCCACGAGACCCAGGACTTCACCCTCTGGACAGACCTTGGTGCAGATTCCACAACCAATGCACTTCGACAAATCGATGATTGGGTGCTGCATCAGAGCTTTATTGGAGCCGATACGGACAGCTTCATTTAGTTTTTGCTGAGTCTGATTCTGCTTACGTTTCCACCGGATGAGATAGGGCAAAGTGAAGGCAAAAATGAGCAGAGCGCCTAGTAACCATGATAATACGGATTCGTTGTTTAGAATATCCATGTAAATCCAAAACTTAAGGTGAGAATAATATGTAGGGTCAAAACAATGAAGATTGCGTAGGCAAAAGGCTTATGAATGACATGCCACCAGTGAAACACTTTGCTCACGGCATCCAGCACAATCACTCGCTGACTCATAATGAGCTGCTTCTCAATAGTTGCCTTAAAAAAGAGCAGATTCTGATTACTCACACCATAACGTTGCTCAAAATCTTTAAGAATGTGATTTAACTGATAGCGCCGTTTAAAATCAAATACAAGCAGGTGATAAAGGGAAACTAAGGTACCAGCTCCACCCAACTGAGGGGTTAAACCCTGCAGCTGATTGATATCTTCAGGTGTAATTCCGAATTCCATCTGGAGGGATCGCAGTTTCGATGCTTTCTCAGTATTTATCTGCTTCATGCTCATTTCATGACCATCCCGCCGACGCGGAATGTGACCATAGAGATATCGCCCAACGATGCCACTGAGCATGACGGCAATCATAGCCCAATACATGACACCAATAAGACCCTCAAATTTGAAAGCCGCGTGATAGCCAGCCAGAAGTGGAGCCACAATGCCAAACCACATATGGTACTTGAGCCACTGACTCAGCCGACCGATGCCCCGTAAACGGTTCCAACGCTTGCGAATGATATATACCCATAGTAAGAACATGAAGAATGCAGCGAGGAACCCAACACCATGTCCATACAGACCGGAGGGACCGTAGAGTCCGTCCAGTTCCTTTAAGAGGTATCGTTCCTCAACAGGCGTATTCAAATAGCTCAGGCTTTGGACAGAATAGATGACCAGGAATGCAATAGTTAGCGCGGAAATTAGGATGATTACATAATTATGGGATTTAGCTTTAATCAATATTTTAAACCACTTTCTTTCATCGAATTAAAAAGAATTGAAGAGCACTAATTTCCAAACGCACACAATAATAAATATATTCTCCTAAATAGACTTGTTCTAGATCATATACTCTGGACATATAAATAAGGGTTGTTCAATCCTGCGTGGAAAATAGTTTTCTCCAGATGCCATATCAAAATAATAAGTGTTATAAGTAGGGAAGAAATTCTGAACAAAGTTATGTCAATGGTGAACAGAGTCCTTCTTGTGAGTATCCTATGCTTAAGTCCACTCTCGGGTGCTGATTTGAGCTGGTTACCCCAGGGATCATTATTTCCTACTCGTTACCTTGATCCGGCAGCTTGTCAACAAAGTATAAGCGTTTTGAGTTATGAAGTTGAAGGGGAGACCCAGCAGCTCATGTATGTCCCCATCTCATTGAGTATGCAGCAGCAATTTGTACGCTCAACACAATCTGAAATCTCCCAGTGGGAACTGGGTATCGAATTCACCATCTTTTCACAGTTCTCCATCGTGGATGTGGGTGAGGCATTCATGGGAGGACTTCAGAATGCAGATTACCGGATTTCCTCAGTATTTCACTACCAGCAGAACCTGTCCACTATATATCGGTTGAGTCTCTTTCATCAATCATCGCACCTAGGGGATGATTATATCATTCGCAATTTCATAGTAACACCTACGCTACGAACTCAAAACTATGAGCAATTGGACATCAGTCTGTACAAAAGATTTGATAGGTGGAATATTTACGCTGCAACTGGATACAATATCTCTCCCAATACAGTTCGAAAACGCCTAATGCTTCAACTGGGGGGCGATTGGCATCAGTTCGTGGTAGAGCAATCCGGAATTGGGCTTATCGCAGGGGTGGATATAAAGATATATGAGCACAATGATTTTCACCCCAATATGAGATTAGGTGTAGGAATTGAGTTTGCCAGAGGCACACCCTCACCCTTAAAATTATTGCTCAATTATTATCAGGGACACTTACCTTATAGCACGCTTGAATATCAAAAAGTAAGATTGTTTGGACTTAGTCTCATTTTCAACACTCCATCGAATATACATCTGTAAAGATGATTTAAGGAAACCCTGTATGTCGCTGAATAACAAGTCACTATACTATTTGACCAGCATTATTATTCTGTTGCTCATATCATGCAGTCACCAGAGCGCTCGTCCTGATCCCGAAGAAAAACTCATCCTCCAGAATGCCATGAAAAATGTATCAGCTGAGTATTCTAATCCGCGATTAGTGACTGGTGAACTCATTGTTAGTGTGGAAAATATTGAGCTTCTATCAGGTGCAGCTCTGGCCGAATCTAACCTGGCTGATAGCCTTCCGCCTGATGAACCGCCATCATTGCATATCTGGAGTTCAGGTATTCGTGATTATCAAACTCAAAAACTAATCTCCGAATCCACTATCCATCCACAACCGGATAACAGCTATCTCGATCCTGAGTACGGAAATCAGATTTTGTATTGGAACCCTGCTCTTGATGATGTTGACCATTTTGTCATTACGCGAAAATTCAGATATATCACCTTTGATTATCGTCCCCAAATCGATGGTGTAGCCGAACGTTTCAATTGGGATCAAATTCCCCAGGAGATAATTGAGAAATATACTCGACCAGAAAGATTCCTGGAACAGGAGGATGCTTTAGTTGATACCGTATTCCAACTATTGGAGAACATTGCCGATCCAATAAGTCAGGCAGAAGCCATATACAACTGGGTTCAGAAATCCATGACATATGTCTATCCTCCTAAAGAGAGAGGTGTTCAGTTTGCCTTTGAAACCCTTAGTGGGGATTGTGGCCAATATTCTGCTTTATTTATGACGATGTGCAGAATTGCCGGTATTCCCGCCCGCCAGCAATCTGGTTTTAACTTCGTGGGTGATAAGACAGGCGGACATGTCTGGTCAGAAATCTATTTACCCATAAAAGGATGGGTCCCAGTTGATGCAACGCGTGAAGACAGATTTCTATATCTAGACAATAAACGGCTGATCACTTCAATCGGTTTAAATATCCCCCTGCAGAATACACCAGGTTGGGCAACTTTTGAGAATTCTGAGGTTGAAAATGGTAGGACTGATTTTATGCAAATGTTTACACTGGTCAGCAGCGGAATAAATGCTGATTTTAGTATCTTGCGCAAGGTGAATCGTTCGGTCGAACTCCCCTAGTCAAAGGGGTGGAGAAGAGACCCATTTTCATGCCTTCCAATCATTCCTGAAGCCCATCTGAATCAATTCTGAAATCTAAATGAAAATATATTGACCTAACTTCAATATATCTTTTGACATAGCTATAGCCAAAAATTATACTATGCGGCTTTAGGAGAGCACTATGCTAATAAGTATGACCGGCTATGGCCGGGCCGAAGAAAAAATTGGTGATCTGAAGGTAGTTATCGAGCTGAGAGCTGTGAATAGTCGGTTCCTTGAATTCGTCATGCGTTTGCCTCGTGGATACGAAAAAGTTGAAGATGGTGCCAGAACCCATTTACAGTCATTATTGACCCGTGGAAGAGTGACCTTAACCATGAATATGGGGACTGAACAATCTGCCATTGGTAAGCCTCGTATGAATACAGAATTACTCCAGCATTACCAACAAATTGCTAACAATAGTGCTCAGGCTCTGGGTCGTGAGAGCGAAACTTTATCTATTGCTGAACTACTTCGCTTCCCAGACGTGATCACTTATGACACCAATGCTGAAGATCAGGTCAAATTTAATGCCGCTGTTTTAAAGCTTGTTAAAACGGCTGGAGATCAATTACAGGCCATGCGTTTACGTGAAGGTGAATTGTTGGAAGAAGCCATTCTGGAACAACTGAACAATATTGTTGAGATTAATGCCAGGATTCAAGCTGAAGACAGTGGTCGCTTGGAACACATTGCGGAAAAGATGCGTAAGAAGATAGCAGACAGTAGTTTAGAGGGTGAGTCTCAAATTGATGAGAAGCGTCTCGAACAAGAAATCGTGCTATGGAGTGATAAGCTGGATATTGCCGAGGAGATGACACGGCTGGATGCCCATATCCAACATTTCCGTGAACTGATGATAGAGAATGGCGATGCTGGCAAGCGCTTAAATTTCTTGCTTCAAGAGATGAATCGTGAGGCTAATACCATAGGGAGTAAAGCTAACTCAACACCCATCGGCCATGCAGTTGTTGAATTAAAAAATGAGATTGAACGTATAAGAGAACAGGTGCAAAATATTCAATGACATCACGCAGCGGTAAATTGATCATAGTAGCAGGCCCTTCTGGTACCGGCAAGGGGACAGTTGAAAATGCGGTCATGGAAAAATTTCCTGAGATTCAATTCTCGGTCTCTGTTACTACACGTCCTCAGAGGAGCTACGAGGTAGAAGGCCAACATTACTTCTTTATCAGCAAGGCCGAATTTCTAGAACGTATTGAACGTAATGAGTTGGTGGAGTGGCAAGAAGTATATTCAAAAAATGGCCATTTCTACGGCACCTTGCGCTCCTATGTAGATTCGGCTCTTGAACAGGGTCAGCAGCTTCTCATAGATATTGATATCAAGGGCGGAATTAATTTAAAGAAAGCCTTCCCCGACAACAGCATTTCGATTTTTATCGAACCACCCTCTGTGGAGGCACTCGAGGAAAGGCTTATCAACAGAAATACTGACAGTCCAGAACAAATCAGGATTCGTCTGGATCGCATGCCTGAAGAAATGCAATTGGGAAAACAATTTGACTATACCATCGTTAACTCTGAGCTAAATGAAGCAGTTAGCGCATTTACCGAAATATTAGAAAAAGAAATATATCAACAACAAAGGAGTATATAAATGGGTTTACAGACAGTACCGTTCAGAAAAATCGAGGAGCATACTGAAGATATTTTTGAAGCAGTGACTGTGATCGCTAAAAGAGCGAGACAGATCATTGGAGATCGCTATGTCATCGAAGAAGAACGTCGTCGTGAAGAAGAAAACCTCGAAGAGATCGGTGGTGAAGAAGAAATAGCACCAGCCTATGAAGTTGACACTGAAATTGATAGAGAGGCTTATGACGCCGTCGTGAAACCTACAACAGTGGGTCTTACAGAATTTCTATCCGGTGATCTGAAATGGGAAAAACAGGCCATGTTTGACGATGGTAGCTCTGAAGAAGAAGAAACTGAAGAAGCCTAGTTGACCAGGTTTCAATTCCGGTGATTGATAAACATGACCAGATAAAAGCCTTTGTCAAAGAAGAGCTAGAGATTTTTGGTGGACCATTATACATGCCTGAGACACGTCAGGAATCTGATACGGAGAAAACCTCAGTGAGTACTGATATACAGACGCTCAGCGAATTCAATAGTGAGATTAAGGACTGCATGAACTGTCCTCTCGGTGCTTCCCGGACCAAATTTGTATTTGGTGTAGGCAACCCTAATGCAGATCTCATGTTTGTTGGTGAGGCACCAGGCGAAAAAGAGGATCTTGAGGGCATGCCCTTTGTAGGACGCTCAGGCAAATTGCTCACAGATATCCTCAAAGCCATCGATCTCACCAGGGAAGATGTGTATATAGCCAATATACTAAAATGTCGGCCACCCAATAATCGTGATCCAAATAAAGCAGAGATTGAAGAGTGCGAGCCTTATCTCCTAAAACAGATTGAGTTGATTAAGCCGAAACTTCTGGTTGCTCTCGGTCGTATCTCAGCCACCACCTTACTTCGGACCAAGGATTCTCTGACATCCATGCGAGGTCAGGTATTTGACTATCACGGTACAGATTTGGTTGTGACTTACCATCCCGCTGCTTTGCTGAGAAATCCAAACTGGAAACGACCTGCCTGGGAAGATTTCAAAAAAATCCGTGAGATGTATCTTGAAAAGAGAGGGGCACAGGCGTGAGTGAAACCAGTCAAAATTTAAGATTACCACCTCACAACGAAGAAGCCGAACAAAGTGTCATTGGATCCATGATGTTGGATCGCATGGCCCTCTCCTCAGCCATGGAATTTCTGGAACCTGAAAGTTTTTACCGCCCTGCTCATCAAAAAATATTTAATGCCATTCTCAAATTGGATGCACGTGGTGAGCCAGTTGATCAGATTTCCGTTGTTGATGAACTAAAACGAAGTGGTGATCTCCAGGCTGCTGGTGGTGCATATTACATCACTGAGCTGACTGAAAAGATTCCTTCCACAGCTAACGCTCGCTACTATGCCAGACTGGTAATGGAAAGTTCGGCCCTCCGTGCCCTGATCCAACTCTCAGCAGAATTATCGACGGAAGCATATGAGACCCGTGAAAGAGTAGACGATCTTTTAGAAAAGGCCGAAAGCAAGATTTTCGAACTCTCTGAGAAGCGTTTTAAAACTGCAGACTTTGTCAGAATTCGTAGTGCTCTCGATGAGGCCTTTGCCCAGGCTGATAAATTTCATGAAAATCCAGGTGGTATCCGTGGTGTGGCGACAGGTTTCGATGCTTTGGATGACATCACTTCAGGCTTCCAAAAATCTGATTTAATAATCATTGCAGCCAGACCGTCCATGGGAAAAACTGCTCTGGCACTTTCCCTGGCTAAGAACGCGTCTGTAAAATTTGGTACCAAGATTGGCATATTTTCTCTGGAAATGTCAAATTATCAATTGGCTATGCGCTTGCTTTGCAGTGAAGCCAAAGTTGATGCCCATCTCGTAAGAACTGGACGTCTACCATCCAATTTGTGGCCCCGTCTGAGTACAGCAGCCGGAAATCTGGCTGAAGCAGAAATCTTTCTTGATGATTCTGCCTCTCTTAATATCACCGAACTCCGAGCCAAGGCTCGACGTTTGAAAGCGGACAAGGATATCGATCTGATCATTATTGACTATATGCAACTCCTGCAAGGGACCGGAAGAGTAGAATCCCGACAGCAGGAAATTAGTCAAATATCCCGTTCATTTAAAATGCTAGCCAAGGAGCTCGATATTCCCATTGTCGCCCTCTCTCAGCTATCCCGCGCAGTTGAAACAAGGGGTGGGGACAAACGCCCTATCCTTTCTGATTTACGTGAATCTGGTTCCATTGAGCAGGATGCTGATGTGGTTATGTTTATATATCGACCTGAAAAATATGGCGTTCTTGATGACAATGGAAATACCCAGGAGGGTGTTGCAGAACTTATCGTTTCTAAACAACGTAATGGACCTACAGGAACTGTAAGGCTCAGTTTTATTGATAAATTTGCCTCATTTGAAAATCTTTCGGCCTATTCACCATCGGCCCCACCTAATGAAGGAACTCCTGAACCCTTCTAATGGCTGCAGCAATACTAGATAGAATCCTGAATGCGGAAGGGTCTAAATATCCTAATGACTTCACGAAAATCATCGAATTGATGGGGGGTAGCAATTCAGTTGGTTCCAATGGGGAAGATTTTGTCTGGCGAGCATATAATTATGGAAAAAAAGCCCATCAGGGACAGTTGAGAAAATCTGGTGAACCCTATTTTACACATTGTGTCGAGGTAGCGACTATTCTGGCAGAAATGAAGCTGGATCCAGTGACCATCTCAGCAGCCTTGCTCCATGATGTTATTGAGGATACAGGTTATACGCACAGCGATGTGGAACAAGAATTCTCTGAAGAAGTAGCTCGTCTGGTTGATGGAGTCACCAAACTTTCCGATATTAAATTCCGCAGTGAGGAAGACAAACAGGCTATTAATTTCAGAAAAATGCTGCTTTCAGTGGCTGATGATATCCGTGTTATCATCATTAAATTCGCTGATCGGCTTCACAATATGCGGACCCTTAAGCATCTTCCTGCTGTGAAACAGAGACGCATCGCCAGAGAAACCCGGGATGTATACGCCCCATTGGCTCACCGTCTGGGCATGTATCGAATCAAGTCTGAGATGGAAGACCTCATTTTCGATGTGTTGGAACCCAAAGCCTCTCAGGAACTAAACAAACTCATTCCCAAGCGACAGGTGTTTTTTGAGAAATATGTCCAGAAATTTCTGGAGCCTGTCAAAGAGAAGATGGAAGCGACTGGTTTTGAAGCCGTTTACAAAAGTAGGTTTAAATCACACTACTCCATCTTTCGTAAAATGCGCGATCAGAACCGACCTTTTGAGGATGTGTTTGATATTTATGCTGTGCGGATCATTGTTGATAAGGTGGAAGCATGTTATAGTGTCCTGGGGCTTATTCATGCCTTTTACACACCAATCCAGGAACGCTTTAAAGACTTTATAGCTCAACCCAAATCCAATGGATATCAGAGTATCCAAACCACCGTTGTCGGACCAGAAGGTTTTCCCGTTGAAGTCCAGGTCCGTACAAAAGATATGGATGATACTGCTGAAGAAGGTGTGGCCGCACACTGGCAATATAAAGAGCAGGATTCAAAATCAAGTCAGGAAGACATTGATCAACAAGTGACCTGGTTAAGGAATTTGGTTGATATTTTACAGACTGAAGATAAAACCACCTCGCATCAGTTTATGGATCTGCTAAAAATTGATCTCTACAAAGATGAAATATTTGTCTATACCCCTAAAGGTGAGGTTCGCATTTTACCTCTAGGTGCCACACCCCTTGATTTTGCTTTTGATGTCCACTCCCAGGTAGGTCTGCACTGTATTGGTGCCAAGGTAAATGGGCGCATTAAACCACTGAACAGTGAGCTGGAAAGTGGCAATAAGGTTGAGATTATCACAAGTGATTCTCAAAAACCCAATTCCTCCTGGTTAAAATTTGTGAAAACCTCGAAGGCCAAATCAAATATCCGTAAATGGATTAAGGGTCAGGAGTTTGAACAAAGTATACGCCTTGGAAAAGAGATTCTCGAGCGAGAATTGCGCAAGATCAAAAAGGCTAAGGACTGGAAACATCTTAAAGATCCATATGTCACACTGAAATTCGAATCTGAAGAAAAGATGATTGCCTCAATTGGGTCTGGCCATCGTACTGTTGCTTCCATTCTTTCCAAATTTTTCTCAGATGATTATGCCAAGCCTCATAAGGAAAAACCAGACAGCTATTACTCTGAGTCTTTTCTCAGTCGGGCCCGACGGAGTACCAAGGGAGTTTCAATTCACGGTATCGACAATATGATGATCAGCTTTGGTAAATGCTGCAATCCGATTCCCGGTGATCCTATTGTTGGCTTTATCACACGGGGTAGAGGCATTACTGTTCATCAGAAGGACTGTGATACTGTGGCAACTAATCTTCCAGAAGAAGAGCGAATTATTGATGTGGATTGGGCTGCAGCCCGCGCACAGAAATTTCTGGTTCGGCTCAAGATATTGGCCCAGGAACGCAAACATTTAGTACGAGACGTCACGGAGATGATCTCTGCCTATGATATTAACATTGATACCCTATCCATGAAGGTCGACGGTGACGTAGTTACCGGTTTGGTCATTATTGAGGTAGAAGGTGTCAAACAATTAGATCGATTAAAAGCAAAACTACTTGCGTCAGAAGGCGTTATAAGCGTAGAACGCGAGTAGAGCCATGGCTAAGAAAGGATAACCCATGTCAATTACATACACAAAAAAAGATGTTGCAAAAAAAACTGCTGAGAAATTAGGACAGAAGATATTCCAGACTGAGGAAATCGTTGATGGTGTTTTCACCGTTCTCCGCGAAATGATGAGTGGTGATGAACCTTCCATCCGAATTGAAGTCCGTAATTTTGGAGTTTTTGAAGTCAAACCTACCAAGGCAAAACCGCGCGCCAGAAATCCTCGTACCAATGAAGAAATCTATGTGCCGGCTAGAAGAAAAACTCATTTCAAACCTGGTAAACTACTCAAGGAAGTCCTGAAGAAACCAATAAAGTAAGCCTTTAGATATACAGTCGCATGCAAGGGCGAATATTAGCAATCGATCCCGGTGGGAGACGTGTGGGCTTAGCCCTTACTGATCCTCTGAGGATAATTGCGAGTCCATACAAGACACTGCTGATTTCCGGGAATGATGATGCTGCTGAGCAGATTCATAAGGTTATTCAGCAGGAGCAAGTGACAGAGGTAGTGGTTGGAGTACCTCTCAGACCCGGAGCAGATAAAAGCGAGCAAGCCAAACGGGTCGAGGCGTTTATAGAGGTACTGAAATCCAGGATTGATCAACCTGTATTTACTATTGATGAGAGCTATAGTTCAGTCGAAGCTGAAGAATCTCTACATCATATGGGAAAAAAGGTTGGTGACGACAAGGGTGCCGTAGATCGTATTGCGGCTGCAATCATTTTGAAACAATATCTTCAGGAAACCCAAGGATAAACCGACGGTAGATAGGCTATGACGAAGAGATTCACTCCAGAAACACTTGCTATCATTTCGGGGCTTTTACTTACCCTGAGTTTTCCACCTTTTGATATGTTCTTTATTGCCTGGGTCGCCTGGATACCCCTTTGGGCAGCCATGCAGCAAGATGGTTGGCAACGAGGCTTCAAATTAGGCTACATCACTGGTTTCATCTTCACCTTAACCAGTCTGAATTGGATAGCCAATAACTCCGGAACCAATATATGGGTTGCCTCAGCCTCCATGATGGGCAGTGTGGCGTACCTGTCACTCTGGTTCGGTTTATTTGGACTCATAATAGCCAGAACAGGGAGAAACCTGGGGACAAAAGGTCTCTGGATGGCACCTGCTTTCTGGGTATCTATAGAATTCCTGTACAGCTACCATGGATATACTTTGGCATTCCCATGGTTATCACTGGCGATGACCCAGAATTTTGCCCTGCCCCTCCAACAGCTCGCCGAATATGGTGGTATCTATGCCATAAGTTTCTGGGTAGTGTCGCTCAACACTATTCTGTTTCAACTGGAGTTTGGTAAGCTAACCGTTCGAACTCAGCAATTGGTCTGGGGTGTTTTGGGTTTCATTATCGTTGGCTCCTTTATTTTTGGAGCGGTTCGTATGAAGGTTGTAGGACAGTTAAATACTTCAACGATTAGAGTAGGAATTATTCAGACCAATCTTGATCCACATCAAAAATGGGTTCGTTCAAAAAAGACCAAGCATGTGGCAGCCATTCTCGAGCAATCGAAGAAAGCTGTTCAGGATAGTGCGCGCATTCTGATCTGGCCGGAAAGTGCGATACCAGCTCACCTGCATTATTACCCTCAATTCGACCGTAAGATCAGGAAATTTGTTGAGACAAATGCAGTATCTGTGCTGGCTGGTGCGCTTCACCACGAAGAGAAGGATGGTGACTACCAATTCTTTAATTCTGCTTTTTACTATTCACCAGGGATGCCAGTTGTTATCTACAGCAAACAAGGTTTGGTTCCTTTTGCTGAACGAATTCCCATGGTAGAAACCTTTCCAATATTGTCAAATCTAAATTTTGGACAGGCAAATTTTCAACCTGGTAAAGAATCTGTTGTATATCCTATGGGTAGTCGCGATGAGGTCACTGACCTGGGTACCATGATTTGTTACGAATCTGCTGACCCCTATATCTTTCGAAATTTTATCAGGAATGATGCTGATTTGATGTCCATCATTACCAATGATGCCTGGTTAGGAAAATCACCAGGTCCGTACCAACATCTCGCTGCAGGTAGATTACGTGCAATTGAGCACCGCATTAGTGTTGTGAGGGCGGCTCAAACGGGGATTAGTGCCATGATATTGCCCAGTGGTCGAATAGCAGCATCTATTCCACTTGGTGAAAAGGGTGAGATTGTTTATGACGCCCCCTTGGGTTTGGAGCGAACTTTCTATAGCAGATACGGCAATGTATTTGCACTTGGCGTTCTCCTGTTCTCATCCCTGGGTCTTTTGCTGGTCGTCTTTGGTAAATCCACCAAACCTGCTTGAGCAACATATATTGGGTTTCTCCAACTTAAAATATCTCGTTATTACTTGTCTGCTCATTGGGTTAGGATATGGTCAATCCAGTCATCGGAACCTGAGCACCGAGTTGCTTAAGGATCTCCATCAGGCTATTGCAGACTCCACTTCTATTCCAGGGGATAGGCTACAGCTGAAGTTTATAGATGATTCGAATCTAGGGAACTTTCTCAATACATGTCTTCCTGAGGCTACAAACCCGTCAGGATTGACTAACAATCCAGTGACTATTACCATTAGGGACGTGAACCTTTCAATAAACCATGCTTCAAAAAAAACTGTCCGGAACTCCGGATACCTTCGGCAGTTAGAACTCAATGTGCTATTTTCACACATGCAGACCGAGTATGTCTGGCAGGGGAAAATTTCAGACAACCTTTCCAAAGGTCAGTTGAAGTCACTTTTAGAAGACGATTTTCCCATCAGAATTACCGGTGATTATTTAAGAGATGAACCTGCTGTGATTATGATTGTATTGACCACCCTGAGTGTATTTTCATTAGGCGCTGCCCTCTTTTTTATAAGGACCTAAAAATTTGCGATACCAGACACTAAAAGCCTTACTCCTGACCATTGCTATAGTCTTCCCAATTATTGGGGAATCTTCGGACGGACTTAAGCCTAAACCATCCGTACTAAAAAGCACGTTGATTCCTGGTTGGGGGGAGCATAGTTACGATGCCCATAGCAGGGGCTATCTATTCAACGGGATTGAAGCCGCTCTGTGGATATTCGCAGGTTTTGCAAGCTCAACGGCTACCAATCATGAAAATGATCTTTATTATTTTGCAAGTGAATATGGGCAGATAGCAAATCCTCAGGATAAATCAGATGTTTATTTGGATCGTGTATCAAAATATAACAGTATGGATGAATACAATGAACAGATGCTCCGTAACCGGCAATGGGATCGACTCTATTCAGCTGAGAATGGGTATTATTGGGAGTGGGAATCTGAAGCGAAGCGTGGAGAATATTTTGATATTAAAACTCAGCGCTATTTGTGGAGGCAACGTCTGACCTATACCTTCGGAGCCATCGCGCTCAATCATCTGGTCAGTACTATGGATGCCCTCTATTTAAAACGTCTGAATACATCAATGACCGTTCAACCTCAAATTAATGACGGAAGTGCTGGATTACGCATTGCTCTAACCTTCTGATGACGACTATTAATTGGCAGACTATAATCCTCATACAAAGTTTTCGAATGCAACAGTAGATCCCTGGCTGATCTGGTTCACCTTTTTTGCATCAGCCCTGATCTTTGTCTCACTCTTTATTGTTTCATCCCCGCTGTGGCACGCAGGAATCACGATACTCACCCTGGGAGTTCTCTGGGTAACTGCTCAATCTCCCTTGAAAACACTGGGCCTCATTTTAGGTTTGGTACTATTCCTGGCATTGTTACAAATCATTTTTTCCCCATTCATGCGAGATCTTTTTCTGGAATCCATGCAGGACGGCTTTCTTTGGTCGGATTGGCGGTATCTTCTTATTGCCGTAGAAAGATTTGCCTGGCCTTTGGTCATTGTTACAAGTTTTCAATCCAGGCTCAGTAATCCAGCCATTATTGCTGAGTTGACAGCACTTCTCTCACCCCTGAAGTGGCTGGGTTTTCAAATTGGTAAACTACAGACGCTGGTGGTCTTATCACTGAGATTTATTCCTGCTTTGAAGCTTGAGTGGGAGCGATTCTCCAGATTTCAACTCTATTTTATTTCTGGTTCGCCCAGGAAGACCTATATTCAAAAATTAAGATTTTGGCAGAGTGTTTTTAAGGCCATGATTGCTCACACCATCCATCGCTCAATGGCATTAGGCGATTTATTAGCTATCCGGGGTTTGCCTACTGTGAATGCAAAGAAGACATCTAAATATTTGTATCTCGTGGGTATCATGTGGTTTGCTATTGGCTTGATGTTCTTTTTTATCGATGAGAAGATGATCTTAATCTGGTCCTTGATGACTACCTGGCTAGGTTTAGTTAGCCTCGCCAGCAAACAGGAAATATCGGCATGATAATAGCCCTGTTGATTCAATATGATGGTTCTGCCTACCATGGTTGGCAGATTCAGAAGGATCCTGAGACAATACAGGGTCATCTTGAGAGGGCCCTCCATAAGGTTCTCGGTCAGCAAATTGGTCTGGTGGGTTCAGGAAGGACCGATAGTGGTGTTCATGCGCTTGGCCAGGTTGCCCACTTTGAAGTTGAAACATCCGGAATACCGGTGGGGAATTTGTGGAAGGCTCTGAATCGGGAACTTCCTGATGATATCCGACTCATTGCGTCAACTGAAGCAAATGATAAATTCCACAGCCGCTTCGCTGCGAATCAACGCGGATATTTATATCAGATTGCCACGCATCTAAATGTTTTACACCGTCACACACAATGGCATGTTCGCTATCCGCTTGATGTGTCAAAATTGCAGCAGTTATCCAGTCTTATCATTGGTGAACATGACTTCTCAAGTTTCTGTTATGCCGGTACCGAAACCGAAAACATGATTTGTACCATTTCATCAGCCAGCTGGGATGCCAACGCAGAAGGGATACTGTATTTCAAAGTCAGTGCAGATCGATTTTTGCACCATATGGTCAGGATGCTGGTTGGGAGCATGATTGAAGTTGCTCGGGGGAAGTGGGAAATAGATCACTTCTCAGATCTATTAAATTCACCAAATCGTAAATCACACACCATCACTGCTCCAGCCAATGGCCTGGCATTAATGCAGGTGAGCTATCCAGATACTTTACAACCAGCTTGGCAGCACGGTGAGGATGAACTTGTCTGATCGAACATTAGTGCTTATTATTCACATTCATAAAATGGATTGATAAGAAGACAATGAAAAAGATTACCATATTTATATTTGCACTCGCCCTATTCCTGGGAATGTTGACTCTTTCCCTCAGAGAATTGAGAAACTGGCGGATACCTGGGATTAATGAGCCCACTATATCAGTTGTTGTCGACGAAAACGTGGTGCCTACAAATATTTCTCCCGCAGAAATACCTGAAAAAGTCTCTTTATATGATTCTCGAGAGACGGCCATTACACGCGGTATAGCTGATGTATCTCCAGCAGTTGTCGGTATCTCAACCACACAAATCAGATACTCGCAATCCCCACTTATGGCTGATCCATTCTGGCGTTTTATGATGCCAGGCACCCCGCGTTGGTTCCAGGAGAAGAACGCAGTAATTGGCTCAGGCTTTATTTATGATGAAGATGGATACATTATCACCAATGCTCATGTGGTGGAAAATGCAGTTGATATTACCGTTACCATGGCAGATGGAAGTTCGCGTAGTGCAGAAGCCGTTGGAATCGATGAAAAAACTGATCTAGCCATTATAAAAATTATTGAGCCAGGCAAATATCAAGCAGCCGCACTGGGCAACTCTGATGATATCATCATGGGCGAATGGGTCATAGCTCTAGGCAATCCTTTTGGCCTCTTTAGTGAAAGTAAAATGCCCATCGCAACTGCCGGAATTATTAGCAGTCTGCATATGGACTTTGGCTTTCAGCAACCTGGTCGGATATATCAAGATATGATCCAAACTGATGCCTCAATCAATTCAGGTAACAGTGGCGGACCGTTGGTTAATTCTGCAGGACAGGTAGTCGGAATCAATACCTTTATTTTTTCAGGGGGCAATAATAGTGGATCGATTGGGATCGGATTTGCTTTACCTATCAATCGCGCCATAGGGATTATCGATGAACTGAGATCCAAGGGCTTTATTGATAGAAATTATTCTACAGGAATCAGTTATCGACCCAACAATCCCCGAACTGCTCAACTATTGAATCTGGGATCCGATGTAGGTGTGGTGGTGGTAGGCGTAAAAGATGGTTCACCAGCACATCGGGGAGGCATTGAAGTCGGTGATCTTATCGTAGGTCTCGATGGTCAGCGTATCCAAACTGATGATGATATTTTTACCTACTTCAATCTTCAGGATTTGAAGAATGGAGACCAGCTTACGCTTAATGTTTTGCGTCAGAAAGACAGTATGGCCATTCCCATCATCCTCGGTGAAACGGTTGTGCCCTCGGAGTGATGGCCAATTCAGCTAGTCTATCATCCACTTGTATAAAATATTAAAGTTTATAAAAAACCTTGATACTACCCTTGTATTTCCTGGCTTTTCCCATGGAAAAGCGTGTTTTATTCTGGATACCCTGAGTTTATCTTTGCGCGGTTTAAAGAAGAGGAAAAAATTAGACATTTATGGCTCGTGAAGGATATCCAAATATCGCAATAGTGTTGGGACTTACACTGATCCTAACCATTATAACATTTTTTAATGGGGGTTCCCTTTACTGGAAAATTCCCTCCATGCTTAGCGGCCTACTCTTACTATTTACTTTGTACTTTTTCAGGGATCCTGAACGTGATATAGTCATCAATCCTCGACACATTTTAAGTCCTGGCGACGGAGTCATCGTTGATATCAAGGATGTTGAAGATGACTACGTGGGTGAGGCAACTATCATCACCATGTTTCTATCTCCCTTGAATGTTCATATCAATCGTGTGCCTATCTCAGGTAAAATTAGCTTCGTCAATTATAAATACGGCGCATTCAAGGCGGCCTTTGCTGAAGATGCCTCCGAAGTGAACGAACAGAGCGTGGTCGGTATCGAAAATGACTTGATGAGGGTAAAATTTACCCAAATCGCTGGTGCCTTGGCTCGACGAATCATTAATTATCTCCGTGAAGCTGACCAGGTCACTCAAGGTGATCGTTATGGTCTTATCAAATTTGGTAGTCGGATGGATGTTATCATGCCCAGATCAGCAAAAATTCTGGTAGAGATGAAAGAGCCAGTGCGTGGTGGTTTAACCGTCCTGGCAAAAATGGATTAATAATGGTAAAAAATTCTGCTCGCAAAAGACGACCCCTCAAGGAAAACCCTCGCCGCAGGTTTATTCCCAACTCATTTACCATCTTTAATATGTTCCTGGGCTTTATGTCCATCCTCTCCTCAACAAATGGGGATTATTTCTGGGCAGCCTGGTTTATCATTTTTGGAGCCATCTTCGATGGCTTCGATGGAAAAATTGCTCGAGCGCTAGACAGTACTTCCGATTTTGGAATCCAGTTCGATTCACTAGCTGATATTATCACTTTTTGCCTGGCTCCTTCAGTATTTGTATACATGGTCTGGGCGGAACCGTTGGGACAGCTGGTAGGAGGGTTCTATGCCTTCATGCCACTTATGTTAGGGTCGATTAGATTGGCAAAATTCAATCTCGAGGCTGAAGGCGATCAAAAAAACCAATTCTATGGTGTACCCACACCCCTCATGGCTCTGACGGTCGTAGGAATCTGGTTATTTATGAGCCAGATCAATCAATATCCATTTTTGGGGTGGGAACCGCATAATGCGGGTGGCGATGCTCGTATTGTTTTACCCCTCGTTATGATTATATCAAGCCTGATGCTATCAAAGATACCGTTTTCAAAATCACCACGGATGGACCTGAAAGGCTCTACTAAAGAGAAATGGTCTCTCATATCTGGTGTTGTAATGGTTGCTCTGGTTATCGTCACTAAGGGCTTCCTCATGTTTCCCCTGGCTGTTTTACTTATTCTTTCAAGCTTATTAAAATGGACCAGATCGCAGCGTGAAATCGAAGATGAGCCTGTGATTAAATAATGGATCCAAGACGCCGAAATATTAAAGTAATTGTTCTCATGATTGTAACCGGTGCTATCGTTGGTTCTGTACTGGGGGATGTGGCCGCAGCTTTGCTCCCCGAAAGTGTGGTTCGGGATTTCTTTGTTTTGTCCTTTGATACAGCAAAGTATGGGCTGTCAGAGCCCTTTGTCTTGGATCTGCGGATATTCTCGCTAACATTTGGATTTACTCTAAAAGTAAATTTTATGGGTGTCGTGGGAATGGGTGTAGCCTATTATCTTTTACGATATTATAGGGTATAATAATTTGTATGATAAAAATGTATAAGCATATTTAGTAAGGAGTAACCCATGAGTTTACCTGGTGGCTGGGAATGGCTAATAATAATCTTATTTATATTGATTTTCTTTGGGGCAAAACGCTTACCTGAAATGGCTAAGGGTCTTGGAAAAGGTATTCGAGAGTTTAAAGGCGCCTTAAGTGGAATCACCGATGAAATTGAAAAGGCTGGCAATACACCAGCTGAACCAAAAACTGAAGAAAAACCTTCCGAAAAAAAAGAAGATTAGAACTCAATATAAATTTGTAGAAAACGCGTCAATTCTACCTATCTGAATACTACATTATTTTTGATTACTTGATCTTTGAGAAGCTCAAGTAATGTGGATTATTCTATGCTATCCATTACCGAAGTATTTTCAAAAAAATACAGTTTCAAGAAACAAATATTGTACACATGCTTATAACTGGTGATTTGAGTAACAATGGCTCGTAAAATAGAAAAAGAGATTGTTTGAAATAAAGTGATAATTGCATTTCAAAATCCCTGGTTAGTATGGTTGTTTCTTAGCATCCCCGTATTGCTCATCATTTACCTGTTTTATTCACGCAAGCGTTTTGGGACCCTAAGGTTTTCATCCCTGATTATGTTTGAGGGCATTTCCAAAACCACAGGAATGTGGAGAAAACATGTTCTCTATACTTTACGACTTCTGGCCATCATGGCCATTTTTCTTGCCTTGATGCGACCCCAGGAGCGCAATGCATTGGAAGAAATTAATGCTGAAGGTATCGACATCATGATGGTGATTGATATCTCAGGATCTATGCGAGCTATGGACTTTAAACCAAATCGCCTGGAAGCGGTTAAGAAGGTTGCCCAGACCTTTGTTTCCCAGAGACAGAATGATCGCATAGGTCTCAACGTATTTGCCCGCGAAAGCTTCATGCAATGTCCCCTGACAACTGACCTCACTCGTTTGAATGAATTCATTGCCGGGATCGATATCGTAAATGAAAAATTTGACGGTACAGCTATCGGGATGGCCCTGGCTGGTGCTATTAACAGATTGCGCGATTCGGATGCTAAAAGCAAGGTTATCGTTCTGCTTTCTGATGGGCGCAACAACGCTGGTGAACTGGATCCCATCACGACGTCTGATCTGGCTAAAGAATTTGGCATTCGGATTTACACAATTGGCGCTGGTACTCGAGGCACCGCAGCCATGCCGGTTCAAACTGTGATTGGTGTTAGAAACGTTCAGGTTCAGGTGGATGTTGATGAAGAAACCCTGACTCGCATTGCTGACATCACAGGTGGGAAATATTTCAGAGCGACTGATGAGAAAAGTCTGGCTGCCATTTACCAGGAAATTTCTAAGATGGAGACTACGGAATACAGTGTCAGGGAGTATGTTCAGCACGCTGAGCTATTCTATTATCCACTCCTGCTTGCTCTTGTGCTTTTGATTCTTGAATTTTTACTGGAACGTCTTGTCTTTCGGAGATTTCCCTGATGATTCAATTTGAAGCGTACCCCATTTGGCTGCAGGCAATGCTCTGGGCTATTGTTCCGCTCTTGGTTTTGATTGGCATTTGGTTTCGATTAACTCGGAAGAGAATCTTAGAAAGAGCTGGTGACCCTGATCTAATTGAACAGCTCTCCCGGAGTGTCAGTAAGAAAAAGCGCCTGACAAAAGACATACTTAGACTAATGGCAATTCTACTGCTACTCTTTGCTGCCTGGGGTCCAAAATTTTCAGATGAACTTACTGAGATTCATCGCGAAGGTGTTGATATCGTAGTACTCCTGGATGTGTCAAATTCAATGCGGGCGCAGGACATTAAGCCTGACCGGTTGGAAAAAGCACGTTTCGAATTAAGGAAATTAATAAAAGATTTGCGGGGTGACCGAATAGGGCTGGTTGTTTTTGCTGGTCAAGCACACCTCCAGACACCCCTGACCTTAGATTATGCAGCTTTTGATATGTTTCTGGATATATCGGATGAGTCCTTGATCGGTGTTCAGGGTACGTCATTTGAGAATGCTCTGGAAATAGGTCTTAGTGCTTTTGACCCAGATGATCAACAACACCGAGCAATGATTGTCATATCCGATGGTGAAGACCATGAAGGCAATCTAGATGAAGTCCTGGAACGTGCCCGCAAAGAAAATGTGATTATCCATACTGCTGGCATTGGTTCGTTTTCTGGAACACCTATTCCCATATACGATGATAGAGGAAGCTTAAAAGGCTATCGTAAAACCAGTACTGGCGAAGTAGTCACAACCAGACTCTATACTGAGACCCTTCAATCTATCAGTATTGAAACAGGTGGCAGATTTGTGCATCTCAACACAGCCACCGCAGGTCTCGAAGATATTTACAATGATATCCTTGGAATGGAGCAGAAGGAATTCAGTCGGCATGAATTCACAAATTATAAAGAACAATTCCACTGGTTTACATGGATAGCACTCCTTTTCCTGATCCTGGATCTATTGATTACAGATTTGCATGGTACAGAAAGAAACTGGCAGGGAGATTATATTCGTGACTAGCACAATCATTCTTCGCTGCATAAGTATATTGCTGGTGCTTGTTCCCATGGTCAGCGCTATGGGTCAATCTGATGCTCAAAAAGCTTTTGATGATCAAAAATATGAAGATGCCCTGGAAGTCTGGAATAAATTGCTGGAAGAGAATCCAGAATTAAAGGATATTCATTACAACCAGGGGAATGCCAATTATAGGTTGGGCGAGCTTGATGAAGCCATTGGTTCCTATGAGCAGGCTTTGAGCCTCAAGGATAAAAATGCCCTGGCTGATGTATATTACAATCTGGGCAATGCCTATTTGAATAAGCAGGATGTGGAGAAGGCCCGAGAATTTTATAAGCAGGCTCTTAGAATTCGCCCAAAAGACCAGGATGCCAAGGCAAATCTGGAACTGCTGAACCAGATGCCTCCGCCTCCACCTCAGGATCAACAATCCCAGGATGGAGAGGACGACCAGGAAAAGCAGGATAAAGAAGATCAACAGGAGCAGCAAGACTCTGAATCTCAAGATCAGAATGATGAACAACAAGAAGAAGAACAACAGAATCAGGATGACTCTGAGCAAGACCAACAAAAGGACGAAGAACAGCAATCTCAGGATGAACAGGAGCAGGAGCAACAGCAGGAGAACCCTTCTGATGGCGAAGAATCAATGGATCAGGAAGAGTTAATGAACGCAGAGCAATTGTTGGATGCTTTAAAGGATCGTGAGACCGAAAACATGCGTGAACAGATTCGCCTAAAAACCTCAGGCCAAGACAATGAGAAAGACTGGTAAAGTGATGCCGCATAGAAATATCCTCATTTTCCTGCTCTTCGGCATGAGCTGTATGGTATTTGGCCAAACGAAGGTTACTGCGAGTTTGGATGCTAAACAAGTTCTAGTGCAGGAATCATTCACCTGGAAGCTGGAAGTCGTAGGTAGTGATGGAATGCCCAATGTACGGCTGGGTGATATAGATAAGATTGCCCTGCTTTCAGGACCTATGCAATCATCGAATTACACCTTTGTAAATGGAAAGACCAGTAGCAAAAAAACCATTAGCTATACCTTTGTCGCCCTGGAAACCGGAAAAGTGGTCTTCCCTCCAGTTGATGTCATCATTGGAAAGAAAGTTTTTAAAACTCAGGAATTAAAACTGGAAATTGTTGCATCACGACGATCTAACGGTAAGCAGGTCGCTGCAAAACAATCGGTTTATTTGAGGGCCATGCCCTCTAAAACAAGCGTCTACGTTGGAGAGCCACTCACCGTACGCTACAAGCTCTTTACCAAGGTGGGGGTCTATAATTATCAGGTTGAAAAACTTCCCGATGCCGTAGGCTTCTGGGCTGAAGAAGTGCCTCAATCTGCCCAGCCACGACTGGTTTCTGAGGTTATTGATGGTGAACGCTATAACACAGCTGTTTTAAAAACCGTTCTGTATTACCCCACGAAATCAGGTGAATTGGTTATTGATCCACTGAATACCGAATTGGAAATTGAAGTCAAGTCTAACCAGAGAAACAACCGTCGCTTCAATGATCCCTTCTTTAATGATCCTTTCTTTAGTGGCAAAAGAAAAGCGACTAAAAATTTTCTCTCTAATCCAGTCAAAATTAACGTCATGAGCCTCCCTGAACCCAGACCAAGAAAATTTAGCGGTGCGGTAGGTAATTTCCGCATTCGTGCTGGCTTGGACACCAATGCCGTATTTGCTAACGATGCAGTTGGACTGAGCATCTCGCTTACAGGATCAGGTAACTTCAAAGCCCTGCAGCTCCCAGAGCCAAAACTTCCCGAGGGAATTGACATTTTCAAACCGGAACGAACGGATAATATCAGTATCAAAGGGATGAAGCATAGTGGCTCAAAAAAATCTACCTATCTGCTGGTACCAAGAATTCCCGGTGAGATTGTTATTGCTCCCATTGAATTCACATATTTCGATTTGAAGACCAAGAAATATGTTACCAGAAGCAGTGGCCAGATAAGCATGAGTGTCTATGATGCGGAGGGTTCCCAACCTGTGGTTACCTCAGGTTATAGCAAGGAAGAGGTCGAATTGATGCAGGAAGATATTCGCTACATCAAATCAGCTGACAACCATTTTACCCGTGCTCAGACCTCCGCTCTAGGTGGAAGATTCTGGATTATTCACATCATTGGTTTATTGGCTCTTGGGGGTGCATATGCTTATGAATATCAATCCCGTCGTCTACAGGGAAATCTGGATCTGCGTCGTCGAACCAATGCCATCAAAGCAGCCAGAAAACAATTGAACAAAGCTACAAAACTTTCCGAAGATTCTGAAGAATTGCGAGCCTTGCTACATCAATGTATAACTGGCTTTATTGGAGCTCGATTAAATGTTTCTGAGAATACTCTGGATACATCAGAATTTACAGAATTATTGAGTAAACATGGGGTTCCATCTGAACTTATTGATGAAAATAAAGCCTTCCTCGAAGGTTTGGCCATGGATCGTTTTGCTCCTGGAGCGGTCAAGCGTTCGGCCTCAGAATGGATATCCGCTACCCAGGAACTCTTTCAGAAGTTAAGGAGGGTCCTATAATGAGAACCTTCCAGATGAGCATTCTCATGTTTGCATTCATCCTAAACTCTGTATTTGCAGTAGATGTGGAAGGATTGATGGCGCAGGGGAACAGTAAATATGAGAGCGGTGAATTCGAATCTGCAATCAGACTCTACGAAAAAGTTTTAGCAACAGACAGGGTGTCAGCGGCTCTACACTACAATCTGGGTTGTGCCTATTTCTCTGAGAAAATGTACGGCCAGGCTATTCTGCAATTTGAAAAAGCCAGAAGGCTTAGCCCGAGGGATCCTGATGTTGTGCATAATCTTGAATATTCCAAGCTCTTCCTGAAAGATCGGTTTGACCTGCCTGAACCCATGCCTATTGTAGTCTGGGTTAGAGAGCTTCGCCAGAGTCTGTCTCTTGGAGAACTCAAATTTCTAGAGGAAATTCTGTTCAGCCTGCTGATTCTGGGAACCATTCTTTATCGTCTTTCTGGAGGACATGCCTTGCGACGTGTCGTCCTGCCTACAACACTGGTAACAGGTATGCTTTTTCTTGTGATGGCTGGTTGGCTGGTGGATCGAACTATTTCCCTGGATGAGAAGCATGCGATTCTACTGGTTGATGAGGCAGCAGTTAGCAGTGCGCCTATTCCTGGAGCGAGTACATTATTTGTCATCCATGAGGGAACTTCAGCAGAAATTTTAGATGCTACAGATGCCTGGTATGAACTTAGATTGGAAGACGGAAAAACAGGATGGATAATTCATGAAGCTGTTGGTCTATATTAGTTTGATAGTGCCCCTCATTATTTTGGGGCAGGATAAGGTCAAATTGGATGAGTCCTTTGATCCTACTACGTTGCAGGATTGGCCCAGTTCAAAAGCTCGCATCGAGCAGATTAAATCTTTAAAAGCCTATTATGCCATAGTAGGTGATGATATAGATACCGTTGAAATATCTGAATATTCCGGTTTTGTATTCAGGGTTCAGTTAGGTAGTACCAATAATTATGACGAGGCAATTGCGCTGGAAACCCGAGCAACTCAGACCTTTGAAGACGAAATCATCATGCAGTTTGACAGCCCTTATTACAAAATTAGAGTGGGGAAGATGAATAATCGGGAAGATGCCCAGGGTTTACAACAATTTGCGATTCGGAATGGGTATCGGCGCGCTTGGGTCATCAGGACTGAGAATACACCAGAATTAGAAAAATAGAGTGGGAGAATTATGTCCGGTCACAGTAAATGGTCCACCATTAAAAGAAAAAAAGCCGTTGTAGATGCTGCTCGTGGTAAAGTCTTCACCAGGATAGCCAAAGAACTAACTATCGCAGCTCGTGCTGGTGGTGGTGAAGAATCAACAAATCCCCGTTTGCGAACAGCCATCTCTACGGCCAAATCATCCAACATGCCCACGGCTAATATTGAACGTGCTATCAAAAAGGGTACGGGTGATCTCGAAGGTGTCATCATCGAAGAAATCATTTATGAAGGCTACGGCCCAGGTGGTGTTGCACTCATGATGGAAGTTGCCACAGACAATCGCAATCGGACTGTTTCAGAGATTCGCCATCTGCTCAGTAAGCATGGTGGCAATCTTGCTCAAGCTGGTGCTGTCGGTTGGATGTTTGATAACAAAGGTGTCCTCCATGTCCCAGCTGACGATGTTGATGAAGATGAACTCATGATGGCAGCTCTGGAAGGTGGAGCTGAAGATATGAGTAATGAAGGTGACTTTTTTGAGATTCTGTCCGCTCCTAATGACCTCAACGCTGTGAATGAGGCAGTTGTTGAAGCAGGTTACGCAGTCGAAGTGGCTCAGATTCAGCAAATACCCAATAATTTTACTGAAGTGAGCGCAGAGGATCTTCCCAAAGTTGTTCACCTCATGGAACTCCTTGACGACCATGACGATATGCAAAAACTATCAGCCAGTGTGAACTTTACTGATGAAATGCTGGCAGGGCTGGAGTAGAATCTGCGCATTATCGGCATTGATCCTGGTCTGAGGATTCTAGGCGTTGGTGTCGTTGACTACGACGGCAATCAGTTTAAATCAGTTTATTCTGGCGTCATCAAAACAAAAAATAGTGACTCACTTTCCGATAAACTAGCTGTACTCTACAAGGGTATTTTCGAAGCCATTAAACAGTTCGAACCCGATGTTCTTTCCATTGAAGAGGCCTTTTATGGCAAAAATGCCAGAACCGCACTACTCATGGGACATGTTCGTGGTGTCGCTATGTTGGCAGGAAAGCACGCTAATCTGGAAGTACATGAATATGCTGCCCGTAAAGTTAAATCTGCCGTAACCGGGAATGGTGCTGCAGATAAGGAGCAGGTTTTATACATGGTGAAACGATTGCTCAAGCTCAAAGAAGATCCAGTAACCATGGATGCTTCAGACGCTTTAGGTATAGCTATTTGTCATGGTCTTAATTACAAATTATCAAAGTTGGGTCTATAATGTACGAGTTTATTGCAGGTAAGTTAGTCAGCAAACAACCGGATCATGTCATTGTGGAAGCAACAGGCATTGGTTATCGCTTGAAAGTATCCCACAGTACCTTCGAACAGTTACCAGGTCCAGGTGATAAGGTCATGATTTACACCCACCTGCATGTCCGGGAGGACATTTTTGATCTGTATGGATTTGCTCAACGAGATGAACGCGAATTCTTTTTCAGATTAATCGCCATATCCAAGATCGGACCCAAGGCCGCCCTGGCCATCTTATCAGGGGGCTCACCGGCAGATATCAGTAGCTGGATCATGGCTGAAGATGCCAAGACCATCGCTAAAACACCGGGAATTGGTCCTACCACAGCCAAACGCATCATCCTTGAATTAAAACCCAAGATTGAAAAAGGTCTGGGGAGCAGTGAACCCGGTGGCCTAACTTCCAGTCTTGGAACCAGCAACATTGAGGACGAAGCTATCATGGCCCTGGAAGCCCTTGGCTATTCACGGGCGGAGGTCTATTCAAAAATCCGTAAAATTGTTAAAGACAGCAAAACAGATCTGACCACAGAACAGCTTATTAAGAAAACCCTGCAAAAGTAATTTTCAGAAAAAGGTTCCATTTGTGTGCATAATTGTACGGACGTAACGCATCACGTCCTCTACGACCATGTCACAACCTATCACCAGGATTTTCAACAAATGCTATTCCTTAGCACACCTTTTGCATTATAAAACAGCATGATTTACGATAAAATCATCATTGGTGGTGGCCTTGTCGGTTTAGCTACAGCTCTGGCGATCAGGGAACGGGATCCTGGTTGCAAGTTGGCTGTCCTCGAGAAGGAGGGGGCTTGGGCTCTGCATCAATCCAGTCGGAACAGTGGTGTGATACATGCCGGGGTTTATTACAATCCAGGTAGCAAGAAAGCCCGGTTTGCTTTGGCTGGGAATGTTTCCATGTTTGCCTTCTGTGAGAAGCATAACATACCCTACGAACGCTGCGGAAAACTCATCGTGGCGACTTCGCCTGAACAAATTCATGGTCTGGACCTCCTGAATGATCGCGCAATTGCAAATGGTCTTGATGTTTCAAGAATTAGTCGTGAGGCTGCCCTCGAACTTGAATCTCACATCAATTGTGTAGAAGCTCTTCATGTCCCTTCTACAGGAATCGTGGATTTTAAGGTTGTTGCTGCAAAATATGTTGAATTGCTTAAAGATAAAGGTGTTGAATTGGTGCTTGATTGTCAGGTGAAGGGTATCAAACAGCAGGGGTGGGGATACAGTCTCGCCTCATCACAGGGCTTATTTCAGACAAAATATCTCATTGCAACGGTAGGTCTTTATTCTGATAGAATGGCAAGACGATCTGGAGTTGATCCAGGAATGAAGATCATTCCTTTTAGAGGGGAATACTGGCACTTGAAAGAGGCTAAACGATCTCTGGTTAAGAATTTGATATACCCAGTTCCCAATCCCAATTTCCCTTTTCTCGGCGTCCATATGACTCGTCTCATTGATGGGAGTGTACACGCCGGTCCCAATGCAGTTTTGGCTTTTAGTCGCGAAGGCTATTCCTGGGCTGCTATCAAAATTCCCGATCTATTCGAAACCCTTACCTATCCTGGTTTTTGGAAACTGGCGGGGACTTATCTGGGAGAGGGTTCAAAGGAAATGTACCGTTCTCTGGTAAAAGCAGCCTTTCTCAGGAGTGTTCAGGAGCTCATACCCGAAATTGAATCCGATGATCTCATACGTGGAGATGCAGGAGTGAGAGCTCAGGCTTTGCGCCCTGATGGCAGTCTGATTGATGATTTTCATCTGCTGGAGGAAAAAAATGGCATCTTTGTTTTAAATGCACCATCTCCAGCGGCGACTGCCAGTCTGGAAATAGGGAAGTATATTGCTGATAAGTGTTATATCTAAGTCGCGGTTCAGCAAACTAGTAGGGACGTTGCACGCAACGTCCCTACTAGAATTGAAATTTTAATAAACTAACTTTTCCATCTGCAGCAGTACAAATGACATGTTCCTTATCAATCACAGCAAGTGTATTTACCAGCCCATCACTGATTCTATGCCGCCAGACCACATCACCACTCGATCGTTCCAGACAAAAAACACTACCATTATCAGTGGCAAAGAAGATATAACCATCCTTCTCATTGATGGCGTTGGGAGCAATGTCATATCCAAATCCAATGTGTCGAGTCCAATCCAATTCGAAGGTATTGCCAGCAGTTTTAACAGATATAACTGAATCTTGCATGGTTCTGGCGAAGATACTTAGCCCGTCTTCAGAAATGCCTATGGATTCTCTGACCCTATGACCGGATTTGCGCCAGATAGTCTGACCATTTGAGATATTGATTGCTGTCATCACACGGTCAGGAGCTACGATATAGACTTTTTCTCCTGCAGTGACTGGCCAACACGCAGCCGGCGAATACAACAATCCACGTCTACCACTATTCCATTTCCACTCGAGTTTTCCATTTCTAGTGTTAAGGGCATAAAATGAACCGTCCCAGGCACCGTACATCACTTTGCCATTAGCCAGGACAGGTTTTGTCTCTATGTATCCGCTACCCTCATTGAAGGTCCATTTTGTTTTCCCGTTTTTCAGGAGTAATGCCTGAAACTGGCCATCACCATTCCCGATAAAAACATGCCTGCCCTCAATAAGTGCTGAACTCAAGACTGGAGCACTGGTTTTTACCTGCCATAGCAATTCACCATTTTTGGAGGAGATACATGAAATGGTAGAATCCACGGAGCCCACCACAATTCGTCTTCCACTAACTGCAGGTGTGGAGTGAATAGCACCATCAGCCTGCCAGCTCCAATTCATATGTCCACTTTCAATATCAAGTGCCATAAGTTCACCACCAACTGTGCTGATATAAGCCTGATCATCATCCACAGTAGGGGCCGATGTGATCAGTGAGCCAGTTTTGTATTGCCAGACAATCTCTACTCCAGAAGTATCATTCTCCGAATAGTCTGGATAGGGTAAGCTCAGGGAGTCCTGAGAATTCTTATCGCCAATGGGGAGACTATACCAGAAATGGGTACTGTCCGTCAGGGGGATTCTTTCAGTAAAGTTTGCGTGGTCGGGATGGAGATCAACAAGACTATAGCCTGTGGGTTGTTGGCCTCGCCGTAGTGTGGATCTACTCATTACGCCGGGAATACCCTCATAGGAGGTCGCACGGTTGGCGTGACCATGTCCATGGAGTACCGCCTGAATGTTGTAAGGTCGCAAGACATCCCGGAGCGCATGCCAGTTGTCAATTGCTGGATTCAGCGGATAGTGCATGACCATAAAAACTTTTTGGCGGGGATCAGGCATTGATTTCAAAATTGAGTCGATCCAGGCGATATCATCTGGATCTATATACCCTGCACCCATCCTGAGGAGCGGACCCTGGTGATGTCCTATGAATCGAAATTCGCCAATCTCCTTATTAAATCTATCGGCGCCCCACAGTTGTTCAAAAAGACCACTCCCAGAGGAGGACCATTTTGTATCATGATTGCCAGGAATGATATAGTAGGGATATTTGAGGCTATCTAAAATGGATTTGGCTATATGCAGGTTTTGTCCAACATCCAGCTCAGTAATATCACCTGAGATTATGACAAATGAGAGACTATCATTTTGATTGATGTCATTCACAACGATGCTTAGGTCTTTAGCTCCAGTACTTCCGCCAACATGGGTGTCAGTCAGCCAGGCAAATTTAATCAGCGTTGGCATATCTGTCTGACCCAGCAGGGTTCCACTTGCGAAAATCATTGCGAGTGAGAGTTTGATTAATGAAGCCATATTGATCCCTTTTTGATCAATATAATGAATTGAGATGAGTAGAGAAGGGGGAATATTGAATCCGCTTGTAAAGTCGCCTAAGGCAGCTCTAAACCGACAAGACACGTTTCAATACTCGATATTGGCTTGATTTTCAATTTTGACCTGATCTTATCACTATTAGATTCAAAGCTGAATAATTGTGTAAGGACCAACATTCATGAAACTAACCGCTTTCAATGCCATTCATAAATCGCTCAATGCGAAAATGGTACCCTTTGCTGGATATGAAATGCCAGTCCAATACGAAGGTATCATTGCTGAACATGAGAAAGTCCGTAAAGGGGCAGGTTTGTTTGATGTCTCCCATATGGGAGAATTCTGGGTGACAGGTAAGCAGGCGCTTAATTTTGTAGAATATGCTACAGCCAACAATGTCGCCTCAATGGAGAAGGGGCAGGTTCAGTACTCAACAATGTGTCTCGAAAATGGCGGTATTGTGGATGATCTACTTATATACCGTTTTGCGGATCGCTTTTTGTTAGTAGTAAATGCCTCAAATCTTGAGAAAGATTGGAATCATTTATCTGAGCTGGTGTCGAAATTTCAAGATGTTCAGATCACCAATGGTTCAGATGGTATTGCCTTGCTTGCTATTCAAGGACCTGAATCAAAGAACATCCTTTCAAAATTGACTTCAGCTAATCTTGATGAGCTTGAATTTTATCATTTTGGGATTGGTGATGTCAGTGGCTTACCCATGATTGTATCGAGAACCGGATACACCGGTGAGTTGGGCTATGAACTATATCATGATCCAGAAGAATCAGAAAAACTCTGGAGCGCTTTGATGGAAGCCGGTGAAGAATACGGTATATCACCAATCGGTCTGGGGGCTCGTGACACTTTAAGAATGGAAATGAAGTTTTGCCTTTATGGAAATGATATTGATGAGACTACCACTCCACTAGAGGCTCGTCTGGGTTGGGCGACAGATCTT
>JABIFG010000333.1 GCA_018650795.1 Fidelibacterota bacterium | reverse complement strand
CCTTTATGTGTATCCGCAATCTCATTGGCACCTAAGGTATTCCATGAGTCATAAGCATAAACATCATGGTGGATAGTGGTGGAAGTATTGATTTCCTTGGCCAAGGATTCGAATATATTTAATTTCCCATAACCCCATTCATCATCGGGTAAAGAAGAACCGGTATATGAGTCACTCCTAGCATTTTCAGTAATTAAATCCTTTACTTCAGAAGCAGATAGTGTGGATTTATAATCAAACAGGAGCGCTACTGCTCCAGATACTGTTCCGGCTGCCACACTGGTTCCCTGTTCAAGGTGATATTTGTCTGCAATGATTTCGTAATCGGAGTCCGGTGTATAGTCAGTAGAAGTTGTAGTGATGACCCCTTGTCCAGGGGTCATAATATCTGGTTTTTGTACACCCCCCTCTCGTGTGGGTCCATAACTACTAAAATAAGAGTGGTCGTCAGAGAGGCTAGAACTTCCAAACCAATGTGTCACGTCGTTACTGCTCGTCCAGCGCCATCTGGCCGTGTACGCGCCAACAGTAATGGCTGAACTGGCGCTTCCAGGTGATGCAATCGTCGAATTATGATCCCCCCCTGTAATTGTCGCCGACATGGTACTTTGGTACATCCAGGCATGATAGGTCATGGTGGAGGTAGAATTATTGGTCATCTGCAATGTCCAACTCCCTGAAACAACTGGAACGCCCGCTTGACCATCATATACGATAAGCTCGGTCATCCTATCACCATTACTATGGTCAGCATCAATGATGTTATTCATATCCACTGCGCCATCTGTCGTTGCCACACCTCCGCCTGGGTCCTGACCGGCCGTAAGCGAGAAACCTTGGCTATTGGGAGAAACTATTGCTACTGTAACATCATCACCATTATTCCACCACAACTCTAAAAAGAATGCATCATCACCCGTTCCACCATTTGGTGTATACGATGGCACATTTACAACAATGTTTCCAGTAGCCGATGCATTAACAGTCCCGGTTACATGGATCAATTCATTCCCAGCATTTCCGCCAGCAACTATAGCAACTCTTCCATTGCCTGATGAGGTAAAGCTGTTGACCGCTGCATCAAGGGTACTGGTACCATCATGGGCATTGCTCTGTGATCCCAGACTAAGATTGACCACCACCGGTTTACTTTCACTTGAAGAAATTTTTTGAGCGTAAGTTAGAGCATCTTTGACCTTCGCATCTTCGAAACTGTTTACACCTGCTCTCACCACTACAATATCAGCATCAGGTGCCATCCCCTTGTATTTCCTGCTTGAAAGTGATGCGCCATTTCCAGCAGCAGCACCAGTAACCTCAGTTCCATGACCATTGGTATCTTTTGTTAGAACAACTGAAGCAGGAGTACCATCAATCTCGTTATTAATTTGTGTATTGGTGTATTCCACACCATAGTCCAGTCCTGCAAATACTGTGTTATCCCTATGGTAAGGGGTGCTCGTCCCTGTAGTCAGGGTCATATCCCAAATATACAATATACGACTCTTGGTGTCATCAGAGGGATCACGGAAATCCAGATGTGTCCAATCAATACCGGTATCGATAACCAGAACAATCACATCAGTACCATCATAAGCTGTACTACTCAAATACGCATCATGAGCCAGATCAGCTCCAGATAAACCTACCGCCAGATCATTTAGTGGATATAGTATGTCTCCCTGAAAGACGCTACTGACTGCATCCAGTTCAGATAAAATCTGCAATTCCTCGCGAGTAACCCTGGCAGTGGAAAAGCCTGGGAAATCAGAATTGGTTTTTATTCCTGCAGCTTTGACCGCTTCAATATCTGTACTCCTAATTGTAACAGGATATAAGACCTCCTGTGTTGGACCTTTAACTGTCCTGGCTTTAAAAGGAGACACTTCAAGTAACTGAATATCCTTTGAGCTTTTCTCTTCAATAACTCTCTGGAGATCGGGAGATAATTTCGCCATGGATGTTCCCGTAATACTTTTCGAAAAAAGAATTCCTGGAATCATCAGAAGTAACAATGACTTATAAATAGTTTTATGCATGGGATAGTCTCCGCAGTTCAAGGATTTAATTTTGGTAATATTGAGCTTAACACAATATCTTTAATTTATGTCAAAGGTCATGCCAGTAACAATTATCATCGATAAATGCCTATTTTTACTAACTCTACTTACACTTCCAATTTAGCTGTGTCAGCCAACTATGTTAAGTAAATATTGCTCAATTCTGAGAAATGTCTGATAATAGAGACAAAATACAACTTCATTGATAAAACTGCAGAAAAGTGGATTAATGACCAGGATCATATTTTGCAGTGACTTTCAAATTCCTATAAAACAAAAAAGATATGTTCATAAACATCTATCTTCTTCTAGTTTTATGGCATGTTTCCCAGAAGCTTCATTTCACTCCTTTTTGTAATTAGCACCGTTAACGCTGGTGATAAACCGCATTGGGTTTTCCTTGAATCCGAACCCACTCCCACACAAGTACAATTGACAAATCGTGCGACTCAGAGACTGTTAACGCGTGGCTCAATGAACACCCCTGGAAATTTAAAAGTTTCTGAATCATATCTGGCGCAATTACGGGAAGCTGGTTATCAAATCAGACACACCTCAAGATTTCTAAATGCCGTCAGCGTGGTCATCAAAAACGATGACCAGCTCGCTACACTACATGAGTTTCCCTTTGTTCAATCCATCGCACCGGTAGCACAACACCCCCAACGCATTGAAGAAATATCCAACGAGACTATGCTAGCGCGGAGTTCAGCCCTGGGTTATGGACAATCTGAAGGTCAAAATGAGATGCTGAATATCCCGCAAATCCATCGTTATGGTTATGACGGATCAGGCATCATGGTGGGCGTATTTGATACGGGCTTCCTGACTGAGCATCCCGCTTTTAATGGAATAGATATTCAGGCACAATACGATTTTGTTGATCATGAAGTTGATGCCTCCGGACCAGGGTACGGACATGGCATCAATGTCCTCAGTGCCATCGGTGGGTATGACCCAGGAGAATTGATTGGACCAGCATACCAGGCTACCTTCCTGTTGGCCCGCACCGAGGAAGTGTCAACTGAATCACGTACTGAAGAGGACAATTGGGTGGCGGCTCTGGAGTGGGCTGACTCCCTAGGTGTGGATATTATTACCACTTCTCTGAATTACTTTCTCCAGTTTGATGACCCCAACGAAAACTACCCCCCATCAGCTCTGGATGGCCAGACCACTATTATCGCACGAGCTGCCAACATTGCTGCTGAACGCGGCATCCTAGTGGTAAACTCGGCAGGAAATGAAGGTCCCTCTGCCAGTAGCATATGGCCACCTTCAGACAGTCCGCATGTTTTATCGGTTGGGGCGGTTGACACACAGCAAGAGATTGCATACTTTTCCGGACGTGGTCCCACCTATGATGGACGCATCAAACCCAATATCGTCGCGCAAGGCAGTCTGGTCTACATGGCTTCCGGGGTAGATGGATATATACGAGGCAATGGAACCTCTTTTGCAGCCCCACAAATTGCCGGTCTGGCAGCCCTGCTCCTTCAGGCTCACCCCCAACTTTCTCCAGATTCAGTCATTGCTATTTTTGAGGAGCACGGGGATCGAGCATTTGCTCCCAATAACACCTATGGTTGGGGTATCCCTGACATTTCTAGTCTCTTTCCAAACCTGAATGGTAGCACTTCGAAGAATTGTCTGATCTACCCAAATCCCGGACAATCAGGCGAGATCCGCATGGTACTCTCCAATGCTGTATCTGAGCTATCTGAACTGGCCACTCTTTATGATATTCGTGGAAGGGAAATTACCGCTTTAACTATTACTCAGGAATCGGAAAGAATTATTAAAATATCCATTCCAGCCAGTCTGGGGCTGGCAAGTCAGCTCATGATTCTTTCAGTAAAATCCGGTGATAGGGTTTTTGCGGGTAAATTTATTTTCCTAGATTCATAATACTAATTACTTACAACAAACAAGCACAGCTACAAAGCATGAACTCACCTTGAGGTCAAGGGTTGAATGTGAATTGACTTCGACGAGCTCAGTCGGCAGTAGCTATCGATGTCTTGAGAGCTCATCCATAAAGGCTTGCTGAACATTAAAGCCCAGCGCCTGGGCTTTATCCACATGCTCAAGAGCTAATTTGTACTGTCCCATAGTGTAATAAACCACAGCCAGATTATTGTGCGTCCCACTATGATTCGGATCAATAGACAGTGCTCGTTTGTAAGTTTCAATGGCTGCCTTGTATTCGCGCAGATTCTGATACATGGCTCCCAGTCCGATATAAGCATTCAGGTAATCAGGTTTCAAGGAAATCGCCTTCTCAAAATCTACAATCGCTTCCCTATATTTCTCCTTCTGGATCAACATGATAGCCTGATTATAGTAATATCGCGGATCAGTACTTTTGTCTGATTCCACCGTGCGTGGAGGCATCTGAACCGAAACTTTGGGTTGTTCCTTAGGCATGGCGAGATTCTTTAATTCAACCTGTGCTTCTTTTAAATCGGGTCGAATTTTGATAAGCGTTTCAAGTGTAGCAATAGCCTTGTCAATATCCCCTGTCATTTGATAAAGCTGGCTAATGCGGTAATAGGCCGGTACGTACGCCGGATCCAATTGAATCGTTTTCTGATAAGACATCATAGCAGAATCCAGTATACCAGCCCCAACATGTAAACGAGCTAGATTGAAGTGAGACATGGCGAGGTCTGGATCAATCTGAATGGCTTTTTCATAGGAAGCACGAGCCAGTTGTTTTTGACCGGTCTGTTCAAAAAGCGTACCGAGGTTATTATGGGCTTGACTGTTTTCAGGATCCAGGTCTAAGACTTCTTCATAAGCCATGATGGCTTCTTCATTGCGGTCTGCATTCATACAGAACAAACCTAAATTGAGATTTGCTTCTATGGGATCATCGCCTAGCTCGACGACATGCTGGCAATATTTGATGGCTGCATTAAAATCACCCAACTGGGCATACGCATTTGCTAATAAGATGAAGGAGTTTAACCGATTAGGAAGCTCTGGTAGTTTTTCCAGGAGTACATCTATTTGCATTTGAAGGGCAGTATCTTTAAGTGCCACTTCCTCATAAATTTCGTACGATTCGATGATGTTGGTCTTACTGTAATCCAATAACATCTCAGTGTATTGTGCTTTCTGCTCCTCCGTGGCTTCTGAGAGATCTACCATTTCCAGAAAGGGGGCATAAACGGAAAGAACAAAGCGTGCGAAATTAATCTGTCCTTCAACATCCAGAACTTCTCGCATGACATCAATTATCTCATCGCCAAGCGTTCGTCGTGAGGCCAGCGTTTTCTCAACAGTATCTTCAACGAGATGCATGCGTTGGGGTGCCAAAAATTCGAGAGTGGGGTAGTTATCAGAATGTCCTGGTCCTGATCCAAAAAGTGCCGGTAGATTATCACTTACGATGAGGCGGTACAATAAGCGTGGATCTTCCATAATCAAATTAGGGGACTTCTGAAGTAACGGTAAATTCTTGTTGGCATTTTTAAGAGAGAGCTGTTCAAGACCCTTAAATCCAACCAATAAATAATCATTCCCTCCAATAGTTGATTTCATCAACAGGCTATTGGGAAAGACCTTTGCAAAAGTTCTTCCCACCATGGAAAAAGTCGTCCAATCCATCTGATAGGATGGTAACCACTGAACAAAAACCCCATCCCAGTTCAACCTGTTTTTGACCAATTTGAAAAACTCTTCGGTAAATAAAGTCGCCAGACCAGCCATCCATGGATTTGACGGTTCTGATGTAATGACATCATATGTTTGGTCACTCAATTCGAGATGAGCACGACCGTCTTGAATAATCATATTGGTTTTTGGGTTTGAAAGAGCATCACTATTCGATTCGCTAAAGAAACGACTCGCTTCCACTACCTGTTCACTGATTTCAAGAATATCCAGCCTGTCAAGATCATAGTAGAGGGCTTCCCCGGCGGTGACTCCGCTGGCCAGACCCAGAATCATCATACTCTTAGGTTGAGGGTGAAACAATAAAGGCAGATGAGCAGCCAGCGTTTGAGTTGCCATATCTGACTCGGTTGATGCATCTGCTTTGCCGCTGTTATACAGAATATATTGAGTTTTGCCAAAGGAATCGATGTCTTTCTCCACGGTGGTAAACCCGCCAACACCATCCCCATAAAATACTACCTCTGTTCCACTGACATTTGGCAGAAATTCCCGGGGATGTTTAACCAGTGCATCCCACCAGCTGGTTCTATTTAACATGTCAGCATAATTGTTGAATCGATAGTACTTGCCTGTCGCCAGTTGTTGTCTATCCCAATTTGGGAATGAAAGCGCCAGGAGGAAACCCAGGACACATGTCCCCACAATAAGTCTATTTCTTGATTTATCATTCTCTGGGTTAAGAAATCCAGCAACAATAAGCACGGTAATAAGCTGGATGCCTATCACCAGACTCAGGCTGTTTTCTTTTCCGAGCAGGGGGATCAGAATAAAGCCAGCAGAAAAGGATCCCAGTAATGCTCCAATAGTGTTAATTGCATATGCAAATCCGATAGATTTCCCAAGCTGTTTGATTGAGCTCGTGTAGATCTTCCCTACCAGCGGAAATGTAGCCCCCAAAAATATGGTAGGTCCTAGCAGCAGGAGAAACAACAGCGCAGCTTTGGTAACTGAGAGCATTACGAAATCATCTTTGAAACTGAAGATCAGCTTGGCGAAGAAAAACTGACTGTTTCCAAGGAATTGGCTCACCATGAGAGCAAGGATGGCGGCACTTATCTGTGTAATTATTAATAGTCGAAAGGGATGTTTGCTGCGGTCTGCAAGCCAGCCAAAAAGCATCGCTCCTAGTGCCAGACCAACAATAAATGTAGTCAGAACGATGGTAAATGAATAGGTCGTGGGTCCTATGATCAAGCCTAGTAATCTCGTCCAGATCACTTCGTAGGCCATGGCGGCAAAACCTGACACGGCAAAAATAATGAGCGCAGCTACCTGATATAAGTGGGAATAATGCACACCACTATTTATTTCAGAAACACTAGCAACCTGGTCTTTTTCCGTCACGTCATTCTCGCTCAGCGCTGATCGTTTGGTAATCTGGTTTGCCACAAAGAATGAGATTCCCCCAATCACAAAGTTCATCACAACTGCAAATCTGAGCGTACCACCGACACCCCACAATTTGATCAATAAAAAGCCACTCAGAACGGAACCAAGCGCAGCTCCAATTGTGTTGATGGCATACAGCCGACCAACCCGGGCTCCCAAATGACCAAGATTCGCCACATAAAAGCGGATCAAAATCGGTAATGTGGCACCCATGAGAGTCACGGGAATAATGAACAGGACAAAAGCTCCCATTAGGATGAAAATGTTGAATAATAGTAAGTGACCTGAGGCTTGATTGTAGATGGAACTAAAAAGAGGCTGACTTGCATCAATAATGCCGGGAAGGACGAAGGCATAAAGTCCAATACCAATTTCCAGAAGACCATATAATTGAAGTAGTTGGGAAGACTTTTGAATCCGATCAACATATCTTCCAGCCAGGTAACTTCCCAATCCAAGCCCGCCCATAAAGACGGTAAGCACAATGCTGATGGCAAATGGAGCTGCTCCAATCACCTTGACAATCATCCTGGACCAGATGACCTCGTATAACAAACCGGTCATTCCAGAGCATAAAAAAAGTGTTAATATGATGAGACTGATAAATTTGATGTTATAGCTGGATGTCGACTGAGTTTGCTGTGTATCGGTCATTGGGTTTCTCAAATATTGTTGAATTTTTGATACTTCTATCGCCGATAAGATAGACTCATCAGAATCATATACACGGGCTAATCACAGTTACCAAAGCATCCTGGGCTGTGGGTATGTAGTAATCGCATTGAAACCGCAGCAACAAGAGGGCAGTCTTATAGGAATGTCTATACAAGACACAGTTCTGAAGCTCTTTTGAAAAATGATGAGGCCGCCCAGATTACCAGAGCGACCCCATTCAGAGAACAATTAAAATTGCTACTAAAAATACGATCTAGATGTAGCTACTTCAGATTGATCATCTTGATTGTTCTAACATCACTTCCTGCCTGGAGCCTGGTGAAATACACACCTGAATTCACTGGGCTACCGTTATCATCCAGCCCATCCCATTTAAGCTGATACCACCCTGCACTTTGAGTTGCATCCCTCAAGGTCCTTATTTCTCGACCAGTAAGATCGTAGACAATCAGCTTAACATCTGCTACCTCTGGGAGTGCATAGTTGATATTTGTCTCTGGGTTGAAAGGATTGGGGTAATTCTGAATCAACTCATAATCCATAGGCTTTGTTTGAAATTCATCTACACCCACGATCATGGCACTGGTAATATCAAATTCTGGATCATCCTCATTCCAACGTAGACTTGAAACCGACACCTCGGTCTCATTTTCACTCATCGCTTGGTCCACAGTAAATACCAGTGTAGCAAAGATTCCGGTCTGTCCGTCTGGCAATGCTCCAGCACCAGCTGCACGGAGGGTTCCAGAATCATCATCGACATTTACATCAATGATAAAATCACCCAACAATTCGGACCATTGAATTTCTTCAAACACGAGATGCTCCGGGTTGAAGTTTATCTCAGCTTCAAATGATAAAATATTATTACCATCACTCAATAACAGGGGCACCTCCACTGTTTCACCTGGCCCAAATAATTCTCCATCAATCATGCTTATAAGCCCACTAGCCGGGACACTGGAGGCTCCGGATTCAACAGGAAATTCGGTAATCAGACCGACCATATATTGTTGGATCAGGGATGCATCATAAGCCGTTAGCTCTGCATCATCACTGACGTTACCAAAATAGTGTTGTACATCCATTAGCCATGTGTTCCCTACAAGATTCTGGAGGATCAAAGCGGCATCAAGTGAGCTAATTTCCCCGCTCATACTTACATCACCATAAATGTTTTCAGGGATTAGAAAGCGCCAACTGTCGTAGATAAACTGTATATCATCATCTTCATTGACTGATGCATTAAATGAATTGTTATAGGTCATCAGTGGGCCAATAAATTCATTAGCGAGTAATTCAATATTAAAAAGATAGACAGATCCACTATAAGATGCATTGGATGCAAAGGATACAGTGATTGTGTCAGCTAAAACACTGTATTCAATTGACGTTTCACCCGGAGGTAAATAGTTCTCATCAGGATAGACATTCGAAACATCGTATGCTTCAGAATCAAACAGAATTTTAACATCTGCCGAACTGACCTCATAACCGAAATCTACATAATACCAGGCTCGTAAAGTGAGCACACCACCAGGCACAATGAGTGGTTCCCAAGCTCCCAGATAAGAGCCCCACTGCATGCCACCTACATCATTGAATCCTGCAAACGCTACCTTGTCGATATCGTAGGAGTGCCCCCAAGATGAAAGCCAATCTCCTGTAGTCATGGCACCAATTCCCGTAACATCGGTTGGTACAAGTCCTGCAAACAGCGGATCTTGTTCATAGACATTTTCATGCACAATGACCTGATCAGCATTCCAGTCCCACAGATCTCCCCCAATATGCCAGGATTGCAGGTTATCTATGGAAATTTGATTCAACAAATACTCATCATAACACCTGAGGGATGCCCCCCAGCGATAAGCATGGTTATATAACAACAGATTATTAATGGTTCCAACTCCACCATTCCGGAATCTGACTGTTGCAGAAAGCGTGTTGCAGACAGTGACATTTTGGAGGTTTGGGTTGGTTCTGGGCTCCAGATCGGGATCCAGTTGAGCCGCTGTCCAGGCATCATCACCATGAATATTTTGAATATCAATTCCCCTTGATCCGGCTCCATTGATAAACAGTTCATTTACCTGTCCTGCATAACCACCACGGAAGTATATGCCTGCTCCCGGAGTGTGTAGGGTAGCTAGATTATTGAGTGATACTTCCCCACCGCGAATGTAAAAACCGCCTCCTTTGTAGGTGGAGATGTGATCAACAGTTGTTTCACTCCCAGCATTGTACAATCCAAAGGACCACTGTGAATATTCCATCTTAATGTATTGCAGAATACCCAGGTCATGCGTGGGGTCAACTGTCCAATCGGGATTTTGACCGGTTCCTCTGCCATAAAACATAGGGGCTAGCCAGTCTCCTGGCTTTGGGTCTTCAGCTGCACTGGTAAAGGTGATGGGTTCGAGCTCAGTACCTGCAGCATTGATATAGCCACCCCGTTCGACCATGAGCCAGGCATCCACGCCAGGAGTAAATTTGATTACAGTTCCTGGAAGGATTGTCAACGTGGTACCATCTGGAACATAGACAGTGTCGAGGACAAGCCACTCCGTCCCCGGTCCCAGTTCCATCCCACCGATATCACCCTGTAATTCGGTGACCTGACCGTGCAATCCTATCAAACACCCGGATAGCATAATCAATAGTATTTGGATCATTACTCGTCGCATAATCACTCCTCTTTCCTTACAGATGAAAATCAATACAAATAATGTGTATCAATAAATTTTCATCACTATTTTTCCAGACTTCGATGTCTGAGATTTGTATGATAGAGCAGGGAGGATGAGTTAAGAGTGTTGAACTATATAGAACGACTTTGCAGAAGAATCCAAATTATTAGGAACGAAGCCGGAACTTACTTTCGGCAAACAATATTTGCCCATGTAAATATATGCCATCTGCCTTTAATTGGTGAATTAAATTAACTGTACGGGTATTATAATACAATTCATTTTACTAAATGTAACTATTTAGTGTTCCTTAAATGACAGCTTCTTCAAGACATACGAACTACAACTCTAACCAAGGCACTCATTCAACACATTACTGAAGGAAATTAATGAGACCCTGGAATTCATAAACTTGCACAGAAGGGACACAGACTTATCTTGGTTTGTGCCTGAGACAGGGGATTGGCATCATCAATGCTATACCTGAACCGTATGTAATTATTCCAGAGTTTTGAGATCCATAAATCAATGATTGGTTGTCATGAAGCAAACTGAAGCACTTAACAATTTTGAAGCCACCCGAAAAACCATCGGTTATGTCAAGCGCCAAAAGGCCAATGCCAAAGATTATAAAAGGATTGGCTTCAAATCAGGCCTGGAAGTCCACCAACAACTACAAACTGTAAGCAAATTGTTTTGCCGCTGCCCGGCTGGTATCTATCATGGCGATGATGACTTCGATGCAGAAGTTATCCGCCACATGCGTCCCACCTTGAGTGAGTTGGGTGAATATGATGGTACTGCTCTCATGGAATTCAAAACTCGCAAGAACATTACTTATCGTCTTAATAACAGAAGTGCCTGTACCTACGAAGTTGATGATACACCACCCTTTAACATTGATCCTGAAGCCCTAAAAATTGCCATAGAAATATCACTCCTCTCCAAGCTGAATATTGTGGGTGAAGTACACATCACCCGTAAGCAATATCTGGATGGCAGTATTCCCACGGGCTTTCAACGGACTGCTATTCTGGGTGTTGAGGGTGAGATTCAGTTAAAAAATAAAAAAGTTCGTCTCATTCAATTAAGTATTGAAGAAGATTCTTGCCGTGAAATATCTGATATCGGTCATGAGAGAATTTACAAAACCGATCGTCTTGGTATGCCACTCATCGAAACCGTAACCCACCCGGATATGACCACCCCTGATGAACTGGCAGAAGCAGCAGAGTACATCCGTTTTCTAAATCGCAGTACGGGCAAGGTACGCACAGGTATCGGTGCCGGCCGTGAAGATGTCAACGTAAGCTGTGCCGGTGGCAGTCGGGTAGAGATAAAGGGAGTAGCCCATAATAAATGGATCCCAGAACTCTCACATAATGAAGCTTTCCGCCAGTGGGCACTTCTGAATATTAAACAGATAATCCATGACCGTGGTATAAAACTCAATAAATGGCAGATGAGCCACAAAGAGATCGATTTTTCCATGCCAGAGTTGCTGGCACCTGCTTTAAGGGAGAAACTCAATCAAAGATTTAAAGTCGTCGCTATAAATCTCCCAAAACTCCAGGGTATTCTCTCTCACTTCATGCAACCAGGGCATAATTTTGCACATGAGATCAGTCATCGTCTGAAAGTGATTGCCTGTATTGAACGACCCAACATGACTCATTCTGAAAGCTTTGAACCCCTCCTGAGTGAAGCAGAGCTGGACAAGATATCCAAATGGCTCGATGCGAAGAAACACGACGCCCAGATTATTCTATGGGGACCCGCCGAGGACATCCCAACGGCACTGGAAACAGTGGAAGAACGAATCAGGATGGCTTTTGAAGGTGTCCCTGAAGAAACACGCAAATCCCTGCCTGATGGCACTACCATTTTCGAAAGGGTTCTTCCTGGGAGTGACCGTATGTATCCTGATACAGATTCCGCACCCATCCCGCTAACAGTTGAGTTTATTGAGAGTCTTGGGAAGGATTTACCTCTGGATATTGCAGATCGCTATACTCAGCTGAAAAAGTGGGGCATTCCTGAGGACACCTGGAAATATCTCTTGAGTAAAAATATGATTCCCCTAATTGAAAAGATTTGTGATGACTTTGGCTATGATCACAAGTTTATCGGGTCTTTTATAGGTCACACATTTAAAAACATTGAAGGAAAATGTGAACTGCACAAAAACTTCTTCTATAATAAAATCTATGAGCTGTTTCGCTATATCAAGGAGAAGAAACTGGAACCGGGAATCGCCAGATATATGATACCAGTCATATATGAATTTCCAGATATGCAATTCAGCTCCGTGCTCACCAGCATCCATTTCAAACAACGCAGCATGACTGAAATCCTGGCTCCCATAGATTTCCTCTACGAAAAATATCAGAAGGATACGCCAGCATCTGAGGGAAGTGATGACATTAACTGGCTCATGGGACAAGTACACTATCAGGCGATTGGTAACATGGACATGGCTGACCTGAGACACAAGATCGAGGCAATCTTAAATGATAAACAGTCTAACCGCAAAGGGCGCTGAGCACGTAAAGAATGCTTTGTATGAACACGATGGGCTACTAAAACCTTTGTGTTCTTCGCGAACTCTGCCTGTTCAGCGTAGCTCAAAGAGCGTAGACGGATGGTTAAAAAGCTTTTCATTATCGAATTAGAGAGAGAATTGAATCTATGAGTGATGATATTTTTCAAGGCTACAAAGGCGATGCTCTAGCTACACTGAAGAAATTCAGTGTGCGGGTCTGGGGTCAGGCTGAGATCCACACTACCCGAGGAACATTTGAGGGCACAGTCCTCCCCCGTTCTGAAAATGATGATGATCAGCATATCGTCTTGAAGATTCCAACGGGTTATAATATCGGTATCGATATCGTAACCATTAAAAAGATGGTTGAAACAGGCTATCAAAAAGCCAATTACAAAATCCCTGAAAAAGCCTTCCCCTATTCCGATGATAAACCCAATGTGAAACTATTTGGGACCGGTGGAACCATTGCCTCACGCCTGGATTACCGAACCGGTGCCGTAATCCCAGCCTTTTCTCCAGGTGAATTGTATGGTGCCGTCCCTGAACTGGCTGATATTTGTAACATCGACACTGAAAAGCTATTCGCGGTATTCAGTGAAAATATGGGACCTGATCAATACAAGATTCTGGCAGAAAGTATTGGCAAAGAGATAGCCAATGGAACTGATGGGATAGTAATTGGACACGGAACCGATACCCTTCACCACACCGCTGCGGCTCTCTCCTTTATGGTACAAGATTCCCCTATCCCCATCATTCTGGTAGGATCACAGCGTTCATCTGATCGACCTTCTTCAGATGCAGCTCTGAATTTGATCCACGCCTCATATGCTGCCGGGCATGGAGATATTGCTGAAACCCTGGTGTGTATGTTTGGACCGACCTCAGATGAATATGGTTTTCTTCATCGAGGAACCCGCGTCAGGAAAATGCATAGCTCATATCGCTCAACCTTCCGCACAATTGGTGATACACCGGCTGCAACTGTGACCCGGGAAGGTCTCAAAATCATCAAAACGGAGTATAAGCATCGT
>JABIFG010000332.1 GCA_018650795.1 Fidelibacterota bacterium | reverse complement strand
GTTTTCCCGCCCTTATATAGCGCTTTTTTCGCGCAACCTCCTGTTAGTCACGTTTTGCATTTATAGAATTTACTGTATAAAATATCCATTTTACGAACTTTGCTACTGTCGGAGGAGACTCAATTTTCATCAACATGAATATGAGAAGCGCATGGAGAATGCGGAAGCAAACCAAAAATAGATTTATAGCCTATGCTTTCATAGCATAAGAAACTATATCATATACTATGACAGCATATGATATAGTTTTGTTACCCGCTAACACAAAGAAAGAGGGAGATAGGGTGGACTACTTAGACAAAATGAAAGAGGCCAAAGCTGACTTTCTCAGCCACCTCACATACAACAAGGGGTACAGCAAAAACACCTCTTACGTGTACAGCTCAGACCTCAACATCTGGAGTAAGTGGCTCAGTGATAGAGAGAAGGACTGGAGGGAAGTACGCTATACGGACGTGGAGCACTTCATCGGCTGGATGATGCGCGACAAAGGCGTAAAGGCACACATTGCCAACCGGCGAGTATCCTGCCTCTCCAGCTTCTATAAATGGGCCAATCATCAAGGGATCATAGACCACGACCCAGTACACCTTGCAGAGAAACCTAAGATACCCAGCAGAATACCGGTTTACCTAGAGAAAGAAGAGCAACAGAAATTACGTGCCGCACTCACTGACCACGAAAACATACCCAAATCAATCTTTGGGAAGAAATCAAAGTACCTCATCGAAGTACGCCAGCGGTATGAGATGTTGTTTGAGCTAATCCAGAACAGCGGTCTGCGGATCAGCGAAGCACTGAAGCTGAAGGTATTGGATATCTACATTGTGGATGGTATGGCCAAAACGGTGCGCACGGTAGGGAAGGGGGATAAAGAGAGAGTAGTTCCTGTACCTGAGAAATTTGGCGCGCGGTTTGGAGTGTGGCTGAATGGCCGAGAGAAGGGAGAGTATATCTTTGCTATGAAAGAGGGCGGCCCTCCCCCCACACAGAATGCTGCGCGTAAGATGCTCAAGAAGATGATAGAAAAAGCTGGGTTGGATAAGCACATTACCCCGCATAAGCTACGGCATACCTACGCTACACGGCTGCTGGAGGCAGGTGCAGAGTTGATTGATATACAGGCTTTACTGGGACATTCAGATATCAGCACTACTCAGATTTATGCACATGTGAATCAAGAACGGTTGGCTGGGGTTGTGGCTAAGTTATAACAACAGCTTACATTATATTGTCTGAAAGAAGACATCGTAAGTTAGTCCATTTGATGAGAGTCTAAATCGTGTAGAAACACTGCTATTGAAAAAGGGAATATTGCGTGTCAATATGTCACACAATATTCCCTTTTCTGGAGAAACGATGACACAAGAACAGACGTATCAACTGTTGAAGCGCACGTGTTGGATATATACTCAAAATGATGTGGCCAAGCACCTAGAGGTGAGCCGCGAAGAAGTAAATCGCTGGCTGAATAAAAAAGTTGAAGTGCCAAAATCATATCAGTTCCTTCTCGATTCGTTGCTTCCAGAAAAACCATCACATTATGCTGATCCTGACTTTACATTCATTGATCTTTTTGCCGGAATAGGCGGAATTCGTAGAGGATTTGAGAGGCAGGGAGGTAAGTGTGTATTTACAAGTGAGTGGGATAAATTTGCCCAGCGTACCTATGCAGCAAACCACTACATGACAATAGATGAATTTATCACTGGCGATATTACCCAGATACCTCCGTCAAACGTACCAGATCACGATGTATTGTTGGCTGGATTTCCCTGTCAGCCATTCTCAATAGCAGGAGTATCAAAGAAGAATTCGCTAGGGCGTTTACATGGTTTCGAATGTAAAACACAGGGTACATTGTTTTTTAATGTTGCCAAAATTATTGGTACCAAGAGACCAGCAGCCTTTCTTCTTGAAAATGTAAAAAACTTAAAAGGACATGATAAGGGCAATACATTCAAGGTTATTATGGAGACACTAGATGAGCTTGGCTATGATGGTATAACTGCACGTATTATTGATGGTCAGCATTTTGTACCACAGCATCGTGAGCGCATTTTTATTGTAGGTTTCAGAAGAGATACAGGATTTACTTGGAATGATCTTGAACTACCGGTTGACGGGCCTCGAATGGCCACAATCCTTGAACCAGAGAATACAGTTGAGAAGAAATATGTACTGTCACAGAAGCTCTGGAGCTATCTGAAGAATTACGCAGCAAAACATAAAGCAAAGGGAAATGGGTTTGGTTATGGTCTTGTAGGGCCCGATAGTGTTGCAAGAACTTTGTCTGCAAGATACTACAAAGATGGTTCTGAAATTCTTATTGACCGTGGAGGAAGAAAGAACCCAAGAAGGCTTACACCCCTCGAATGTTCTCGTTTGATGGGATACGTTAAGCCAAATGAGTCTAATTTTAAAATACCTGTCTCTGATATGCAGGCATACAAGCAGTTTGGAAACTCAGTTGTTGCACCAGTAGTTGAAGAGATAGCACGAATCATGAAGCCGCACATCATTGCTAATATTAAACTTCTAGATAAAGATGATTCACAGTTGAGATTTGTTGGTTAGATTTTGATACATGCTGCATGACTGGGCTGCAATCAAGGTAAAATACATAAAACTCAAACTGGTTCGGGTAAAGGCATTGTTGTCTTATGGATTACGGGGGCTACAGATCGCAAGTAATAAGTGATACTGCATAGCAAAATATCAGGGCCTGTAATGTGTATAAACACCTAGAAAACAGATCTCCAGCCCTTTAGTACAATAGTACTTCGACCGTTAGTTATATTAATTTTATCAGAGTGCTCTACTCTAGGTTTGATACTTATGTTGTAACTATTTGTTTTGTTTGTTGCAGTGAACACAACAGAATCACCCGATTTTGCTTTCCACTTAGAAAAGAACTTTGTCATATAGGTGATCCGGTATTCATTACGAGTATTTTTTGCAGGGCTAAAGGTCTTTCCATTATAGTAAACATATCGCATTTCCCATTGATCACCATCTGGGTCTGTACAGATTATCCTAATATCTGGATTGAATTCTCCTAGATCTAAATTAGGAAAAAAATCAATCAATTCTTTGTTTTTCTTAGGTACAGTAATACCTGCTTGGTGAGCGCCTGTTTCACCAGTGTCGTTTTTGGTTAGTATTTTTGCGTATGATTTATTCACTATTACTATATTCCATCAATGGATTAACTGATATGGCCTTTTCTAAATCCTGTTTATCGCGGACGCTTATCGGTATTGCAGCTTCACCCAGTTCTCTTTTCCACTGACTTCTTTCAACCATGGTTTCTTCGACCGTTCCTTCGTAAAATAGTCGATATATTGTTACCGGCTGCTCCTGACCGCGCCGATGTGCTCTGGCTGAAGCCTGCATTTCTAATGCTGGGTTCCAATTTTGTGTGTAATGGATAACGATGGTAGCTGCTGTGATGTTCAAACCGGATCCAGCAGCTTTAGGATTTAATACAAGTACAGCTGGGCCATCAACTTTAGAAAATGTATCAACTATGTGTTGTCTTTGCCCCTGAGGCGTAGATCCATTAATTGTATTCCAATATGCTGCAGGAGCCTTTTCTTGTTCCGCAGCAACCTTGATCAAATCACCACAATTATTGTAGGCCACAAATATCAGAACTTTTTTATTCGTTAGGAGCGCTTCTTTTAAAATCTGGATACATAATTCCATTTTCGGTGTTAGAAGAGAATGTTTTGTATCCTGTTCCAATTCCACATAATCATCCCAGCTGATCGCCACTGGCTTCTTACTTCGTAACCAAGGATGTGCGCAGTAGATCGCAAGTTGCCCGACAGCAACAAGCCTTCCAGCAACCCCGTATTCTGCAATTGTTTCAATTCTAATTCTTTCGTATTCATTTTTTGCCGCAGCATCTAACTCAACAGGAAAATCAATATCTGTTCGTACAGGAAGATCATTTGCAACATCCTTTACTTGTCGTTTTAGAATTACAGCATCAGAAATAGTACTCAATTTCTGAGAACCAATTTCGGTATCAGGATAAATATTTAAAAATGATTCCTTCGTACCAACTATTCTAGGTACAGCAAGATCAATCAGAGACCAAAGATCTAACAATGTATTCTCAACCGGGGTGCCAGTGACAGGAATTGTATACCTTCTTGATAATCGGCTCAGTGCTTTTCGACGTTTCGAATCTGGATTCTTGACAGCTTGAGCTTCGTCACATATCAAGTACTTCCACTCGACTCCTCTAAAAAGTGACACATCATTGGCAAGGGTATCGTAAGTTGTAATAACAATTTGAGATCTCATCAAGTCTTTATAATAACCCGTTCTATCACCCCCCCGGTGTACCAAGAAAGTAAAAGATGGCCCAAATTTCTTAATTTCCCTACACCAGTTGGCAATTAACGTAGTAGGACAAACAATTAGTGCAGGGTTATCATTGAGTGGTTTATTCAGAAGAAGCACCGTTATGACCTGAAGCGTTTTTCCTAAACCCATCTCATCAGCCAAAATAGCGCCACCAATAGTCTCTAATGCTTCAATTACCCATGCAGCACCACGCTCTTGGTATGGGTAAAGGGTTGCGTTCAATCCCGGAATTTCTGAAGGAAGAAACAAACTAAGAGATCGAATATTAGCTTTTTCAATGACCTCAGGTGCTACACTTATCTCAATGCCTTCAATACCTTTTCGCATCAAGTCAAGAACATCTGAAAATCTTAGGTCACGAGGATTTGATTCTTCTAAGGCTATTCTGATAAATTCAGGTACATCATGAGGCAATGGTTTAAAGCGGCCCCCATCCAATATCCAGTTATGCGAGAGAGATGGACAGGCAATAAAGATTTTTTCACCATTCCTGTTTATCTTTGCACCTAGTGATGCTGTGTATTTTCCTTTGATCTTTTCAATATGAAGTACTGGGTTGAGGAGACGGTTAGAAAAGGCATTAGCTAAGGTAACTTCATCAAATTTCCGATAATCGCAACATATCCCGTCCTGTAAAGTAATCATGATTTTTCAAGTAATTCCTTCATCTCAATTGGCGTAAAAGCAGGCTTCCTTTTGTGAATCGCTCGGTGACAATTCGGACATAATGGGATTAGATCTGTTTTCGGATCATACGCTTTGGGTGATTTAGCTTCAGACAATGGTTCAATATGATGTACTTCTAGAATAGAGCCTAATTCAGAACCATAAATTGCTTTAGGGTCAAGACCACAAGTGTCACAGAGCTCCCCATGTATAGAAAGGCATAGCAATCGATTGCGGGGGTTTCGCTCTCTTTTTCTAATAAGAGATTGTGATAGCACACCTTCAATGATAGTTTCATTTACAGGCATTGTTAGGTCTTCGTACCCAATCAGCTCAGCAATTGCAGCTATCATGGGGATCATAATCAATTCAGCGGTTTTCCTGATATGAGTAGAATCATGTTGATTTACATAACTACGGATCACCTGAAGTCTAAAGTCAAGAGAAACCACACAGTTAGTGATATCTGACCCATTTATTTTTACATCATAGTTCTGTTCTAATTGAGCAACTAAAGCATTAGCTAGAAGGTATGCCTCTGGTGTTGCATGAGCACGAATGTGCTCAATACAAGGAGCGGCATATGCGCCGAACTTTAGTGATACAATGTGTCGTTTAAGTCCTGATGGGCGAATAGAAAAAATAGGACCATTACTTCTATTATAATTTTCAAACCAAAAAGCGAACCCCTGCCGTACCTCTGATGAATAATTAGAGCTACGCATACGAGCACCTATTTTTTGGTAAATCAGAACACTAATTGATCTAGCGATCTTGTCATCCATAACTTATATCTAATTAGTCGCACGATGTGGGCAAATCAGTAGAACGTAGAAGTTTTTTCAAATTTGATGAAACTTCATCTCTAATATCTTCCCACATAATTGCTAGCTCTTCATCTGTGTTCTTATGTTCAGCTGCAGAAAGAGCCCAAAGTATAAGGTCAAGCCCTTCAATAGATATTCCAGGCGTTGCTTGACTATAAATTTTAGTGTAGAAATCATGCTGTTTATTCAGATGAACCCCCGTGGAGTAATTAACATCAGTTGAACTGGTAAGACATGGTTCCCACAGTGAACCACTTGAAATTCCATCTATTGTTTTCACATGAAGCATTTCAGGGTTTACATTGCTTTCAATAGGGGTAAGGATCTTAATCCCAGAACCTTTATTATTTGATACTACAGCTACTCCATTTTTTTCGTCTACTTCTCCGGTCGTTACCTTCTGTGTATTTTTTGTTTCAGAAATAGTTTTATTAGCATCACCGTGAGATATTCCACTAGTAACTTTTGATGCCTGTTTACGACGGTAACGGCGATCCGCTTCTTTATGTGCTGGGTTTAGTAGCTCTTTAAGAGCATCTTCTAGCGCTGGATCAAGTAAAATTCTGCTTTTCTTTACATCAACGCTAAATGCCTCATCCAATTGATGGTCGAAATCAAACTCTATTCTTAATAGTGACCAGTGAGGATCGTCTGATCGCCACAGGCCTAAATATCCACCATAGTGAATTACACGACCTTCTCTGTGAATATAGAAACCCTGACCTCGGTTTGATATTCTGGCAAATTTTTTGTTGTCTTCTTTAGACATGTCTTTGGCATGAGGAAGTATCCATGCTTTAACTGTGGCGTTATGAATAGTTCCGTCCTCTCGTTGAATGGGAAGAACTGTTAATTTTACAGGTAATACTTGTTCTGAGCATTCTGGATAGAACGGATTCCAATACTCAACTTCGATGCCATTAACAATAATTTTAATAGTGCGATACCCTGTTTCACTTGGGTTGAGATACTTGTGAAAAATCAACGCACAGTGTTCAATCAGTTTATTTCTTATATACCGAATAGCTGCTTGTTCCTTGGTCCCACCGGGCTCTTCATAAACTTTACTGAGAAGGCGGTCACAGCGGGACCAGACTACCAATGTGCCTGAGTTACCACATAGTTCCTCAAATACCTCTTGCTCATCCACTGAGACTGGCTCATCGACCATTTCCCAATTATTAACATCAGAAACATGTTCTAAATCCCATGTGAGCTTATATAGTGGACTTGACAGATTTGTTCGAGAAATGAGAGAGTATTTAAGGCAGACTGAACTAGATGCTGTTTTAAGTCCTAAACCAAACTTCCCAAGTGACGCCAAGTCTTCACGGATTTGTGCGCCATATCTCATGGCATTGTGTAGACCATCTTCATCCATGCCATGGCCATCATCACCAAAATAGACGAACTTCCTTCCATCGCTAGTGATTTCAATAAGAATATTAATAATGTTGGCATCTGCCGATACCGAATTATCGATTATGTCTGCAGCAGCAGTGTAGAAGTCATAACCTGTATCACGAAGACCATGTATAAGTCGTGAAGGATCAGGTTCGTTGATCATCTTGTTTAATGGTTGATGTGTCATATTTTAGCCTGGATCATATAAGTATTCTCTAATAATTTTAAAAACTTTATTGCTGATCTAAGTAGAGTGTCTTTGGTCGTACAGCTAGCCATTAAGTTTTAGTGCATGATTTATGAGATAACGGGTATTAACAAACCGATTTTTCTTGAAAAACCAGCCTGCTTCACTTGGACCGGGCAAACACTTTTTTGAGTTATAACCAACCTCTCAACCTCTCCGGCACAATTTCCATCTCACCATCAACTTCAACTTGATCACTCACTGGTGCTTCACCTGGAGCCAACCAGTACTGTATAAAGACCTCCCCCTGAGCAACTACCATATCCAGATAACGTTCCAGATCCTTAGCCTTAGCATAATGCAACCGTACTATATCACCCGTATAAATTATAGGATGATATAGCTGAAGCTCACCAATTTGCTTAGACTCATTACCAGCAACAAACAGTTCACCCATCAGATAATACTCATGCCCCTGATCTACGCGATCCAACAACCAGCGGAGATTCCGACCCGCCATATCATATTTCTGACTCACCACATGCAGCTGTTCACCTTTCACCAACCAGCTCTTTTTAGGGAACAGATCATGATAAACAGGGGAGGTACCAACTGCTCTTGGTTGCCCTTTATGGTCCACAATCAACCCTTCCTTCCAGAGACCAATCACCGGACACTCACACACTACTTGCTCCATCGTTAAGTTATCCACAGCCTCTAGATGCAGCGCATAACGCTGAACACCTATCTTTTTCTGGTACTCATCACGCGCCACATCAAAGTTACCTAGGATCGTGTGCAGACCATGCCAGAGGCCCACATTGCTCAGAGGATAGAGCCCCAGCACGGCAACCATCAAACCAGTCATCAGGATCATTTCACTCTTACTGCCAACCTGCATCCGATACTGTTCTTTACCTGGCATAACCACCCTAATCGGGGATGGCCAAAAGAGGTCTACGCCTCGCAGGTTGAACATATCAATCCAGAGATGGGACCAGTAACCACCAACTACACACCAAAAATAGAGAGCCTTGTCATAGTGGAGCAGGGGATAGAGCAGCGTGGCCAGCACCAACATGGCCAGAAACGAGTGTGTGATTGTGCGGTGACCATAACGCTTTTCTAATCGAGTAGAGGCCCACCAGAATGTACGGCCAAAAAAAGAGGTTGGAAGATCAACATCTGGAAGAATGGAACCAATGGCTACACATGACCAAGTGACAATGCTGACTTCATACTCGAAGAGGGCAGAACCAGCTAGGAAGAGTGTAGAACCAAAGGCAACATGAGTACCTGAAACCACCTACCCCATCCCTTTGAACATAAAAAAGCGCACCGTCAGAAACAGTGCCGCCCCCATACCGGCCACAACATACAAATCAGCATTGCCAGTGCCTATAGCCACGTAACGGGCACCCACAATCAGAGCTCCGACAATCAACATAATTGGAGTGAAATCAAAATATCTCACCCCGGCCTCATGCTTCATTTCCCGTATATGCTGCTTGGTAATCACACGCTCATGGCTAGACTCATACAACATATCAAACATCGCTTGAGGCATGCCGCCACTCTGTTTAACGATATGCGATATGAACTGGTCCGGCTCTTCCACCATCATGCCACGCTCTGTTATGTACTCTTGAACAATCTTTGATGAAACCGATGGCTGCAATGGTAGAACCTCAATCTCTTTCATCTTCCAAAGTAGTTTTTTGATCCCCTTCTTTTTACGCTTGTCAGCCACACAAGCGGCCAACTGGACATGCTCCATAACCTGCATACCAAATGCCTGTTGGGTGGGAGTGAGAAAGGATAGGTCATCCACAAAGACAATGATCTTATCTTCACACTCTGCCAGTGCGGGGATAATTGAACCTGCAAGATCTCGTATGTTTATCCGGTTCACCGCTCTGCGGATCTGGTTCCACTCAATTTTTTCCGGCGGGAGATCATGGTATTTTGTCGGTAGATCTAGAGAGGATGGGTTGAGAATACCGGCTTCCAGTAAGTGACGAGACAGCTCTACAAATTGTGCTTTGGTTTGGTGATCATGTAGGAAAATCAGAACCCCCCTGCTCCTCGATGCTGATAACACCTCATGGATATGGTGGAGTAGGGCAGATTTACCAACCCCATGATTACCATGCAGGAGGATATGCTTACCCTTTCTTAATTCAGAAAGTGCCAACTCTGCTTCAGTGTCCCTCCCCAGTATCTGCATCAGACCTCCGGTAGCGGCTTACCTGTAGAAAGGTAAGCCAGAAGTACACGCCAGCGGTTATCTGCATACCTAGCCACCTTATGACGCTGTGAACGAATGAGAATTTCCAACTCTGCCTTCCTGGCCACCAGATCTGTTTTCTTCTCTGTCACCTCCCAAAGAACAGCCACGTTCTCACTACCTTGGTCAACACGTTCTTTCAGCCAAGCTGTTTTATCACTGACAAAAGCAACACGGGTATTTACACTGGTCAACTCTGCTTCTGACTGGCGCAATGTGGCTAAGTCATCTTGCACCTGTGTAGTGATCGTATGAGATGCTGCAATGTGACTAGTGACCTCAGACACCCTACGCCTGCGCTCTTGGGTCGAGCGAACAGGAATATCAACCTTGATACCAGTCATCACGGCTAAATTTTCATCTCTGAAATCCGTACCACCAGAGCTGATCTTTCCAAAGTATGAGGCGTTATCAAGAACGCGATTACCGAATGTAGCGGGAGAAGATAAATCAGAAATTGCTGTTTGATGAGCAATTAATAGAGGGTTTGTAGAGAGTATAAAATCAATTGCCTGCTCTTCATCCCAAGCGGCAAAGGACTGAGTACAAGAAATGAACATCAAAAGATACTTGATCATGACCAGATCATAACAAGTAATTCTTTTTTATCATAATGTAACAAACGCGCAATTCTATAAAAGAGCAGGAGGACATTCACAGAGGAACACCCCCCTCCTCATCGTTCACAGTCATTGGGACCTCTCCCTGTACTGCCGTTTTATTCTACCACTGCTGATGGTCATGCAACACACGGATCAACTTGAAGGTTGAATTCCATACTCGATAGACAGGGTTGGCAAGATATAGCCGCTACCACGGAACACTCCCGGCTTGTTACCACCTAACGCGCCCTCATTGTTCTGGTAAATACCTCGGGGGTTTGGGGGCTGGTCCCCAATTACAGCTGCTTTAGCAGCTCATGAGTGAGCGATAGCGAACACCTTTTTGATCGCATTTTTTTAGGATTTGAAGTTATCCACAGATTGGTTGGGACTACTACAGGAAACACGCTGTATATAGGAGACTATAGGGGGGGTGAGCTTGATAGAGCATAGTCTGACAAAGTGCCTGAAGGGTCGTGTAATGATGCGCAAAAGGTCGTGTAATGATGCGCAAAATACCGCAACATTCTGTAATAAAGGTCGTGTAATTATGCGTGGATAACTCGATGAATACACAAAGTTATACACAACCCCAATTGGTTATCGTCTCTGGATATGAGTTCTGCCAGGGAGTAAAAGGAGGTGCTCCCCATCTACGTTTACCTTTGCATCTGGATAGATGACCAAGACTTTTTTCAACTGGTTTTTGAACTGCCTCTTGAACTCATAGCGCCCTTGCTTCGTGTCTTTGTAACCTGTACCAAATTGCATTCTCAGGAGTTCCCAAGGGATATTAGTTGGTTTCTTGAGATAGCTGTTACGGTAGGTAAGCCAGCAATAGATATCTAACGCCATGCTAGAGCTTTTTAGGGCGCGTATAGCGCGCAAATCAATGGGGACCGGCCTATCAACCACCTCTTTGTAGAACGACTCAGAGAGGTCAATTGAGGATCCCCAGAGAGCAGATTGCTTTGGGTTCTTCGGATCCCACCAAAGATGGATCTCATTAGCAATTCTGAATCCAACGTCTGACCATTGCCCCTCAGTTGTATTGTCATAGGTACAACTAACTGTTGACGTGAAGAGACGCTGCATCTGGTCCTTAAGGCGTGGAATAGTACCCCAGCGGCCACCGGTCGGAGATATCCCTAGCGCATTCATAAAGGCACTGAGGGAGTCGCCTAATTCAAGATGTGGAGATTTTGTGCGTACTGCTTCTGTACTGAGCCAAGAGAGCATCAGGCGTGGATATACACCATAAGGTAGGCCGACTTTTGAAGGTGCCATGATGCGCAGTGTGAAATGGCCATTTTCACGTTCAAACTCATTAGTTTTTGGATCACGATGAGGGATTGTGGCCATCGTCAAAGCACGCGCCATATAACCGATTGTACCGGCCTCACGCGCCTCTTCGGCCTCGACTAAGATTGCCTCATGGATGAGCTTATCAATGCTCTCCTGGCTGAGCCTATGACTCATGATCCATGCCTACTCTAATGTACACATCGACCACCTCACTCAACGTCTGACCATTCTCTGACGCGTGTCTCTTCAGGCTTTTCATAAGATCAGCAGGAAGCCAGATAGTGGTTGATTTCTTTCCCTCTGCTATCATCCGCTCACGGAACTTAGCCTGAGCAATACGGTACTGCTCCTTGCGAGCTGTTCCACTGGATGGCCTTCCTTTTTGTGTACTTGTCATCAATTAAGCATATCAGGATAGGAATGAGAGCGCGAGAGAAGGGAAGGAGAACCTATCTATAATCATCAATATTTATCACAGATGCCTTCTCCAATAACTTCAACTTATAAAAACCTGTGCCATTCTGGCGGTCTGTCTCTAGCACCCTGACAACCATATCCATAACCATTCTTGGATCAAACAGATAATTCGCTTCAGGAATCACAAGAGCAAAAGGACGATAAAGAAAGTCTGCATATTTGCTATCGTCTGCTTTACGCACGATAAAAAAAGACATGTACCGGCTACTCTCTTCCCATTGCCTGTATGTATCAGTACCCGCTAAGTACATACTTGCACCAGTAGCCAACTGACTTTGTATCTCTTCTGATTGATGCACAACTTCTCCTCGGCCTTTACCATGCTCTGTAATCGCATTTAATGCCTGATTCATCAACAACGAACCAAAGATCATGAAGTCACTCTCTGACTGCTGTATGGGTAATACATCAGAATCAAATACTGGATTACGGAACCACTCCAGAGAAACTGTAACTAGCTGGATATGGCCAGCCTCCAGATCCATCACATAAATTGCAATGGTATCCATGTCTGGATGCCGCACGACTACACTCCAGCCGTGCTCCAGCTTACTGATTAAACGTTGCCTAGCTTGTTCTGTACAAAAATCCAATATCTTGTGCATAAATTAATCCTAGCTAATTCCGTATAATGCATTCCTCATAGTAATCTCCTAACGATTGCTTTGAGACGGTTACGGCCACAACCACTGGCCGTAACCAACTTACAATAATGCAGACAATACCGCACGGTTATAACTCAATCCTCCCCTTGCTGCATGATGGTAATGACCGGATCTTGAGTATCACCAGCACCGACCACCATGTTTAACTTAACCACTTGTGGACGAACACCGCCACGGGGAACCCGCATCAGCAACACTTGTGCAGACCCTTCCTGATTGGCGCGTTGGGCGGCCAAGGCAGACATAAAAACCACATCCCACAACCGGCCCACTTCATCCTGGATGGCCTTCTCTTCTTCTTCGACCCACACCACACAATCTGCCCAGACTGCATGGGTGAGAGCAACAGGGATCCTGAAGCCTGCCTCCTTTGCGATTTTTGAGACATCAATCAACACCCCATCCTCAAGCGCTTGGGTACGAGAATAGACATGGATTGGCTCACCGAACATTTCCGATAAATTCAACATGACATACCCCATTGGTTAGACGAACCCATATAACCAGACACCACTTCCAAAGGATTATGAGCCACTGTACCGATATCAAAGAGCTGTTTACTCATTGCATTCATTTGTCGTTACCTCCTAACGGTAGACGATTACAAAAAAAGTCGTAACGATAACCGAGCAACAGCAGCCCAATCCCAAATGGTAGAACTACCTTTGCTTCCCAACGGACCGCAGTACGACGACCACGGCGGATAGATACCCGCCAACCACATTCACACACAACACTGAGCGCGAATCTTTTTACCTAATAGCATTCGTCAAAAGGCACGCCAAATGAGAAAGCACCAAATAGAACACCGAACACCATACCCCCGATAAGTCTATTCTTATCAAAAGGTTATCAATGCAATCTATTGTACTCTATGACGGTTATTTGTCAACATAAATACCCGCTATTAAACACGGCCAAATAAACACCACTATCCTACGTGGGTATCACCCCTTGCCACCATCGCCAATCATTTTTTTCACCCTCTTACAGCTTGCCTGGAGGGTGAAAAAATTAGTGGCGATCGACGGCAAGGGGTGAGCCCACGGCCACCCTTGAGCCATGAATTTAAGAGCCGCTTTTGTTGTGGCTTTTTGCTTTTGAGCCACTCAGTAATGTCTTTTTATTGCTGAGTGGCTTGGCTATTGCGTTAGGGATAGTAGTGGTGCGAAGCAGTATTGCGGGTGCTTTTTCCGCAATACCGAAGCCACGGATAGCCCGCCCACTTTGTTGTGGAATGCTTTTCC
>JABIFG010000331.1 GCA_018650795.1 Fidelibacterota bacterium | reverse complement strand
CATCAGTTATGGATTGCCAGAAAGCTCTGATGTGAGTCTGGTCATCTATGACTTGAAGGGGCGTGTAGTACAGAGCTATACCGAGCAGGATCGACCGGCCGGCTGGGTCCATTATGAGTGGAACGGGACCAATGCAAATGGCAAGCCTGTGGGAACGGGGATTTACTTGTGTCGTATGGTTGCAGGCCAGTATACTAAGACGATTAAAATGATATACTTACAATAAAGATTTAGCTTAGGAGATACCCAGCTATTGGAAGAGGTGTGGTTGTTTTAAAAAATAGATAAACAATAATTTCCTGCATACTGATGAACCTATGTAGGGAAAAAGACGGGGGCTATCATGACTAAAACTCATCTTGTGTTTGTTGGAATTATCTTGATGATCAATTCTTTGTATGCTGAGTGGGAATTTAGTCATGTGCTGGATAGATTTGATCTTGATGTCTCAAGTAGCTATGGCATGCATGGCGTTACCATCGATCCAGCTGGAAATATCTGGTATGGGATGTATGCCAGTGGAGGTACCTGGGCCTATGACACCCTTGAGGTGAATGGTGAGGAAGTATATATCTTACCCATTTTCGCCATGACCCCACAGGGAGACCCGTTACCATTTTCGCCTATCTATACACTAAACATTGAAGGACTTACAGACACATTGACCAGCGGTTGCCGAGGTATGGCGACAGGTCTGGATGGTAATATTTTATACTCAATCTCAGGAAAGATGTACAAGATAAATTACCTCACCGGTGAAGGTATGGGAGTATATGATTTTCCAGATGTTACCGGTGGTCTGACGAAACCTGCAGTCGATAATTTAGGTCGCATTTATATCAGCACCGTAGCTCATGGATACCCAGTCAAGATTCTGAATTCAGATCTCACCGAGCTGGCCAACGCATTGGATGACAATTCAGGTGGTTACAATCGTGCCATTGCCGTTACGGGTGACGGACGCGATCTCTACCTGGGAAGCGTCTGGAATGGTGTTGGGATAAGACATTTTTACAGTCCCATTCCAGGTGTGTTTCCATATGAACCTGTAGACACAATCGGTGGCTGGTGGATGGACGATGCTAGCTGGTTTCAGCCAATGTGGGCTGAGGATGTTAGTCTTAATCCATTTGAAGATCAATTGTATGCTGCCAGTTCTGAATATGCCTACACCTATGACGACCTGCATAATTCCAGGTGGTATATTTATGATCGAGTTTCTGGTGAAGAACTAGATTCATTTGGTGTCCCTGAGGGAGATTATGCAGCAGGTGGTGTCCATAATGGACGTGGTGCTGCCTGGAGCGCAGATGGTAGAACCATGTATGTAGCTGATTTTGGTTACAATAGCATCACGGTCTGGAATCTAATTGGTACGGGTCCTGATTCGGTGCTTCTTGAGATTCCTTTGGCATATGCAGCTCCAGATTATACCATAACTCTCCCCGTAAATGTTGCATTCCCCTTCGATTTCAATTGCGATACAGCTGTCATTGGTCTGGGAGGTTTCCAGGATCATTTGGAATTTACAGGTATTATCAGGGAAGGCGGACTACTTCAAGATGCAGACTGGTCCATTGAATACAGCGAAACAGATACACTCTTGATAACGCTCGGCACTAGTGAAAATGGTGTGTGGGGGGCAGGGACACTATTCTGGTTAGAATTTTATGTGCCGGATACACTCGAAAACGTGTTTGTACCAGTCACTATTGACACTGCCCTATTCAACAACGGGGAAACGGATCTTGTAATGGTAGATGGCGGTCTTGAGATTCTGGAAAGCGCATTTTTTGGAGATGTGGATCTGAATATGGATGTCCGTGCTTTTGACGCATCTCAGGTATTGAAATATGTGGTTGATTTAATCGAACTCGAACCCCAGCAATTGTTGAACTCTGATGTGAGCTTGGATGGCACCGTATCAGCGTTCGATGCCACACTCATCCTGCAATTTGTGGTTGGACTAATCGATGAGCTGCCCTTCATACCAGGACCCGATCTGCAACTTGCCAGCGGGAGCATGTCCATGGAATCAGTAATGCTCACACCAGGTGCAATGATTGAAGTTCCACTACTACTTCACAACCCAAGCAATATCTATTCATTCGAGGGGCAGATAGATTATGATGTTCACCACCTTAGTCTTGTTTCAGTTGAATGGAGCGAACTCTCTGATGGTCTAGCCATTGAATGGAATATTCAGGATGGCTTTCTGAGATTTGCTAGTGCTGGTGAAGTAGAACCTGGCTTATCCGATGTTTTGGCTATAATGCAATTTCAGGTTTCTGATCAATTCAATGAAGATCAAACTATTATTTCATTGAGCGAGCTCCGTTTTAATGAAGAAGACCTCCAAGTTGATGCTGCCCAGGTGGAGTTAAGCCACTCACTTGTAAATCTTGAACAGAGTGAGATGCCTGTCAGCTACGACTTGCTGCCAAATTATCCTAACCCATTCAATCCACTCACGTCTATTCGGTATGATCTACCAGTCGAGGCAGAGGTAAGCCTCCATGTATTCGATTTAAAAGGTCGCTTGGTGCATACTCTGGTACGGACCCGTCAATCTCAAGGCCGATACACCGTTTCGTGGAACGGTATGAGTAATTCAGGATATCCAGTCTCAGCAGGAGTCTATCTATGTCATCTGAAAGCCGGGGACTATAGTGAGACAATCAAAATGCTTTACTTAAGATAGAGGTGGATCATGAGATTACGTGATGATTCAAAATTTGCGATGATAGTAAAGCGCTTTGGGAGGGAAAATATGAACTGGAATAGATGCGTGATCACTCTAGGATTTATTACTGTGCTTGGGTTTTGTGCGAATAGCGTAATAGCACAAATAATTATCGATGGGGATATGTCTGATTGGGAAAACGTTGCACAATTTGACATGGCACCCAATCCAGAAGAATATGTGGGAGATTTTCTCCATGCCTCAGGTGATATTGAGGACATCTATATAACCCATAATCAGGATAGCTTGTTTATTCGGATTGATATCAATTCCGATGGTAATATTAACGAATTGGAAGCTGACAGCTCACTAATACAAATTGGATTTGACACAGATAACAGTGTTGTTACAGGCCTCAACTGGGGTTGGTGGCTGACTGGGGTTGATTATTTTGCCAATATCACATGGCCCAATGATGGTTGTCATCCTGACACTACACTGGATAGTCTTGGAATAATCAGATTTATCGGTACGAGTAACACAGATAGTGCCTGGGAGGATACCTATTATGGGTGTCAAACTGCGGCCAGTCCTGATGGTATTTCATATGAAATTGCCCTCCCGTTAGCTGCCCTGGGTGATCTCTCAGAGAGTCTCACCATAATGTTTATCACTGAAGAGACCGTGAACGGGACTAACGATACCTACCCAGATTCACTGGGTGGGGAGACTGCTATATATAATTTTACTGAGACTGCAAATCCAACTTCGTTGACTGTTTCTGAGGTCTTGGGATCTCCTGATCAGTATATAATTGTGCCTCTGTCAGTTGAATTTACTCCAGGCTCCATTTATAGCTCGGTGGAGATGAGCATCCATGGCTTCCAGGGTGAATTAGAGTTTCTGGACATTATTTTGAGTGGTGGTCTTATGGGACTTGCTGGTTGGTCATACCAGGTGAATGAGACGGACAGTTTGCTACACCTCGCCTTTGCCGGAGCAAATGAAATTTATGGGGAGGGACAGCTATTCCAGTTGGCATTCCATATCCCTGGTGACGCTGAGCCTGGCTTTGTTCCTATCACCATCAATTCAATCCTTTTTGATAATGCTGGCATACCAGATTCTATAATCAACGGTGGCGTGGAAATAATTCCTTCTGGATATATTGTCACTAACACCGATGACAATGGTCCAGGTTCTCTGAGGCAGTATATCCTTGAAGCCAACCTGAATCCTGGATTAGATACGATCAAATTCGACATACCTGGTCCGGGTCCTCATACAATTCAGCTATTTTCAGCTTTGCCAACTATCACTGATGCCATTGTTATAGATGGGACTACCGAACCTGATTTTTCAGGAAGTCCAGTGATTGAATTAGATGGGAGCAATGCTGGAGAGGCTAACGGTCTAAGAATTATTTCTGGGAATAGCACAGTAAAAGGTTTGGTTATCAATCGTTTTGCTCATGCCGGGATTAATTTATGGCTCAACGGTGGGAATATCATTCAGAACAACATTATTGGTCTAGACATTACTGGTACTATCGATTTGGGAAACAATGGTAATGGCATAGATATTCATTCATCATCTAATAACCTCATAGGTAGCGAGGGTGCGTCACCATCTAATGTAATATCAGGAAACGAAAGCCAGGGAGTTGACTTCTATGGAGCCGCTTCAGAAGGGAATCTGGTTATTGGGAACTATATAGGTCTTGATCTCACCGGCTCAATTGATGTTGGGAACACTGGCAATGGGATCCATCTATATAGTGCTCCTGGAAATACTATTTCAGGGAACGTGATCTCTGGAAACAATGCAACGGGGATCGTACTCTTTGACCAGAGTAGCAATAATATTATCCAGGGGAATTTCATAGGTCTGGATGCCTCTGGAAACATCGATCTCGGAAACACATGGGCTGGTATTGACATTAATGATGAGTCAACATTTACCACCATTGGGGGCACAAATGCAGATCAAGGAAATCTGATTTCAGGAAATGGTGAAAACGGAATTAATCTAGGTACAAACCATAATACAGTGCAGGGCAATATCATTGGTTTGAACATCTTGGGCACGGAAGCCATTGGAAATGGAGATGGTTCTGGGATCTCGATTGGGGGCTGTTTCAATGTGATCGGTGGACTCGATCCTGGAGATCGGAATATTATTTCAGGTAATTCCGGACCAGGTATTGAATTCTGTTGTGAAATAGTCGCAAATAACGAAGTGTTGGGAAATTATATCGGTACAGATGTCACTGGGGCAATTGCTTTGGGAAATGGAGCTGGAATTAACATTCTATCTGCAGTAAATATCATCGGAGGGGACGAGCCAGGTGCTGGAAATCTTATCTCAGGGAATGAAGGGAATGGTATTGATATCGGTGCTTCTGGTTGGCCAACGGCAACATATTCAAACACTATCAAAGGAAATTATATCGGTACCGACTTGACCGGAACCATAGCACTCCCCAATGGAGGGACAGGGATCCTGATTAGTGAATCTGAATCGAATCTTATCGGTGGTGTTGAACCAGGTGCAAGCAATCTCATCTCCGGAAATGGGGATAGTGGTCTTAGCGTTAATTCTAACAGCCACTCAAATGTTATCCGAGGTAATTTTATTGGAACAGATATCTCAGGGACTGAGGTTCTGGGAAACGACGGTAATGGGATATTCATGGGTACCGGTTCACGGAACAACCTCCTCGGTGGGATTGAAGAGGGGGCTGGGAATGTGATTGCAAATAATGAATTTGCTGGAATCGTCATCGGCATCAGACCCTACCCAACAGGTACAGTTGTTTCAGGTAATTCTATTTACAATAATGGGGCCCTGGGTATTGACCTGAGTACAAACACAAATTACCCCTGGACTGATGGTATCACTTCCAATGATCCGGGTGATGCTGATTTCGGACCCAATTATTTACAGAATTTCCCTGAATTACTCAATGTGGGAGTCGATGATGGTGGTGATCTGTTGATTCAATATCTGGTCGATTCCAATGTTGGAAATTCAGAATATCCTATCGTGGTTGAGTTTTTTCTATCTGATGAAGATGGAGAGGGTCAATTATTTCTATACTCCAATTTTTACACCGCGGCAAATCATGAGCAAGGATTAAAGACGATCTTTTTAGGTCCCGCGATTAATTATGGATTGGAAATGGGTGACTACATCGTTGCCACGGCAACAGATGCAGCAGGGAATACGTCCGAGTTCTCAGCAATGAGTGAATTGGGTGATTATGTTTATATAGATGATATTTTGGAGATTCCTGACAGTTATGTACTGGAGCAGAACTTACCCAACCCATTTAATCCAACAACCACCATCAGTTATGGATTGCCAGAAAGCTCTGATGTGAGTCTGGTCATCTATGACTTGAAGGGGCGTGTAGTACAGAGCTATACCGAGCAGGATCGACCGGCCGGCTGGGTCCATTAT
>JABIFG010000042.1 GCA_018650795.1 Fidelibacterota bacterium | reverse complement strand
GATTAATAGTAACTGTGTCAATTTATCACCCTTTATGGCATATTTTTTACTATCCACTCTGTTTTTCCTGCTCATCATTTAGTGTCCATTTATTGACTTATTTTTGACTTATTGATTACTCTAAACTATTACTAACAATATTCATGCCAAACAACAAATATCATTAAAAACAATCACTTTATAAAAGAATAGATAATTTCTCAATAAGCCCATGTAAACAGACATCCATTCCCCATTGAGGGGAGGGGAAGGCTAGGAGCCTGCCCAAGAGTAGGGGTGAGATGTATAATCAGGCACTTAACCCCATCCCTAGCCCTCCCCCTGATAGGAGGAGGGAATTACTGCACGGACTTATCAGGGGGAGGGGGAAGTTACAGAGAATAGCTTTGCATTAAGAGTTCAATTTGGAATTGCACATCGCTTTTGTACAGAAGTATGTGCTTTGATAGAGTGCTCTCTAAGGCATCTTCAGCTGAGAGCCTTAGCCTTGCAGGTCATACAGATTCGTTGCGGTATATTTCCGCCTTGCTTAATTATTGCTGCGTATATCGTCTTACACTTTAATGAAGGGTGTTATTAACCGCTTCATTCGCTTCTGAATAGTAATAGAAATTATCTGCTTCCGTCTCCTGGGCAGTCTCTTCTGACGAGACCATTCGATCCAACAACAGCTGTTCCATCCCAGTACTCCAGATCATTTGAACCTGTTTAACTAGATTAATTGCCATCAGCAAAGGCATTTCTCTACGCTGCGTGGAGGCTTGACCGATCATCTGTTCAATAGAGAAGCAAAGCTCTCCCAACTCTTGCGCAAACTCACCGCCTATCTCTAAATTCATGTAACGTCTCAGTTCGCTTACCAAATTAATGGCACGCAACGCATCTGAGTCTGTCTGATCTAAGAGTGTTTGCTGAATTGATACTTTCATCTGCTCCAGCCCCTCTATTGCTCCATCAATCATCATAGCAACAGACTCTGCCTGGATTAGAGCGCGAGCATGTTGTACTTCTTCGCGGTGCCACCCACTCTCACACATGAATGGTTGAATCTCATCTACTTTTGTTTTTAATACATCTGACAACATGACTATTCTCCAGTTACTCTTTTATCGACCATTCAACGCTCTGACATCACCGCAATACGCTCGCCCCAAAGTAATTTATCTGCAATCTTTTCTGGGTTGATCTCAAAACTACCTTCAGCAATTTGCGCTTTGATCGCTGCAACACGATCTGGCTGCTCTGCTTCACTCATCAATTTTTCAGTCAACCGACTAACAATACCCGTAACCACCTTTTGTACTGGTTTTGTCTCTTCAGAGGAGGAAACAGATTCAGCCCTTGTACCATTCTGCTGGGAGCGGCTTTCAACCTCTCCCCACTGCTGATTTCTTGTAATAGTCAGCGGTGAAACTGTATGTTGAATATCCACAAAAGCTCTCCTTTTTCTCTTCTATCGTCAATAAAGTATTATATAAATGCACTTACGTAGTTTAGATGCAATTTGAATGCCACCTTAGGCTGAAGATACTGATTCAACCTGTAAATTAGTGGAAAACTGCGCCCTGTTCACTCCATAAGAGCTCATCCGCAATTTTTTGGTTATTGACCTCAAAAGTACCTGCGGCAATCTTTGCCTTGATCTCTGCCACCTTGTCTGGGCTATCCATCTCAGTTTTTAGCTGACCCACCATACGTTGGAGCGACACTTCTGAGCGACCACCCTCTGATAAGCCTTCCAAGTGCTGCAACTCTTTATTATTAGAGTGATCTCCTACCCCCCCACTTCGGCTCCAAGTTTGCTGTACTGCCTGCACCTGAGTAAATAGTGTTTGAATTTCCATGCTCTTTATCCTCTCTCTTCAATGTGTTCTTTCTACAATACAGATATGCTGTATCACTTACCTAACATAATATGCAAGTTAAGTGCCAGTACCGTCTATCGTTAAAAACAAAAAAGGGGATACTCCTAAACAGGAGTATCCCCAATCACACTTGAAGTAAAACTAAACTACTACACCTAACTCATCGGTACCGGCTTCAGATGACAAAGCAAGGTATGCGGAATAGGTTCTCCACTATCCTCAACTAATGCCCACTGCTCCATACCGTTATTCCAAACAGAAGCGATCTGCTGCATTGCATTTTGCGCCATTCCAATAAGCACCTCTCTACGCTCCACTTTAGCCAAACCTAGCTGTTGCTGAATATAGAGATAGACCTCATCCAACTCCCGTGCAAACTCCTGCCCCATATCAAGGTCGAGAGAGAGCCGGAGATGGGATACAATTTTCTCTATCTTCTCTAGCTGCAGCATCATTTCTCTCCAATCCTGCTGGCCCGCATGCCGCCTTGCCTCTTCCATCCTCTCTACTGCACCACTCATAAGCAGGTAGACCAGCTCAAATGGTGTTGCTTCTGCCACCTGTTGCTCCAATGTAGGAGCACACTCCTGTTCTGCTACTGCAACCTCGCAAGGCT
>JABIFG010000330.1 GCA_018650795.1 Fidelibacterota bacterium | reverse complement strand
TCTCCCTAAGGGGGCAGATGGCATACGGATGATCAACGTTGCTGATCCAACGACTCCTCTTGAGATAGGATATTTTCCAACACCTGACGGCGCCCTCTGGGTAGAAGTTGTGGATACTATTGCCTATGTGGCTGAAAGGTATGCCGGGATTCAGATTCTTGATATTTCTGATCTCACAGCACCCGACTCTATCGGGATGTTTGAGGTGGATTATGCCGATGCGATCAATATTCAGGGAGACAGTTTATATCTGGCATCCTCAATTGGGGGTATCAAGCTGATAGATATCAGTGATTTAATATCTCCAGTCCTATTAAATGAAAATTCTGGAGGAGGCTATGCTCTTGATGTTTATACCTCAGGGGAATATACCTATGTAAGTCATAGAAATATGGGAGTGGGTGTTTATCACATATCTGAAGAAGGGAGTCTACTCCAGGTTGGATATATTGAGCTGGGAGCACCCTATAAACTTTCTGGTAGAGGGAGCAATCTATATGTTGCTGACGGTGGAAATCTCCAGATCATCGATGTATCGGATCCTGCCAACCCACAGATTATCAATACCTGGAATGAAGGATGGGTTAATAATGTGATTGCGTATCGCAGTCTGCTTTACCTGGTCGGAAGTCCAGATTTACAGATTATAAATGCCGGTGATCCAAATAATTTGGAACTGCTTGGGAGCCTGGATGGTCTGCCTTCTAGTCCTTATGAATTAGCCCTGAACAATGGATTTCTCTATCTTGCCAGTCGAAGTGGTGGTTTGAATATTGTGGATGTACGTGATTCAGCCTCCCCTCAACATATCAGCAATTTAGGCGGATTCTCTTATACCTGGTCTGTGGCGGTTTCGGGCAAATACGCCTATGTGGCTGATCGCGATAATGGAGAAGTGCGTGCTATTGATGTCTCTAATCCAGAGGAGCCATTTGATGCTGGTGGGATCGCTATTGGTTCCCGGGTTGAGGATGTGCAGGTTTCAGGTCGCTTTGTATATGGTCTGGATGCCTGGGAAGGTGTTCGAATTATAGATTTTGCCGATCCAATTAACCCTCTCGAGGTGGGCTATTTTAACACTGGGGGTTTTTCCAAAGGTCTATACAACGATTGGGGCTGGATCGCTGTGGCTGATGGAGGTGGGGGTCTCTACCTTCTGGAAACATACATTCAGTCTCCCAATTTTACAGTGAATTCTATTGGTGATGAGAGTGATACAGATCCAGGTGACGGAAATTGTGACGTTGGCAATGGTGATTGCACACTGCGGGCAGCTATAGAAGAGGCAAATGCTTATCCTGGATACAATATCATATGGTTTGATATTCCCGGTGAGGGTCCCCATTATATACAGCCCCAGACCGAACTGCCGGCTGTTGAGGATCCCGTGGATATCAACGGACGTTCTGAACCGGATTGGGCTGGAAATCCCTCCGTCGCCGTTCAGGGGATGAACGCAGGGGAAACTAACGGCATAGTGTTCAGACCATCTGCTGCTTACTCAAGGATGATAGGCATGAATGTTTCCGGGTTTAGTGGTGCTGGCGTCCTTGTTGAAGGAAATGGTCATGCAATCATCTGGAGTTACATCGGAACTGACATAACTGGCTCTACAAGCCAAGCCAATGGTATTGGCATCGATGTCATGGGATCGTACAATCAATTCAATGTGAATACCGTTTCAGGGAATAGTGCTACGGGGATAAATCTAATAGCAATCCCGGACGAAGGTTTTGAATGTCACCACAATGGGTTTCAAGGTAATAAAATTGGAACGGATGCCGCCGGGGGTTACGTGGTTCCAAACGATGGCGATGGCATGTATATCGGTGAAGAAACTCACCACAATGTTATTGGCAATGGGAATGTCATTGCAGGGAATACCACGAGAGGAATCTGGCTATCTGGAACCTGGGAAAATGTTATCCAGGGCAACCTGATTGGAACTGATGCCAGTGGCACAGTAGCTCTAGGGAATGGGTCTGATCAACATGGTATTGTTATAGGATCAGGTTCGCACCACAACGTTATAGGTGGCCAATTTGAGACCGAAGGAAATGTGATCTCAGGTCATGATGGTTTCGGAGTTGCTCTCTGGAATGAAGGCACACAATTCAATCAGATCCTGGGCAATAAAATCGGTGTTGATGTGACTGGTGAAGCAGCCTTGGGC
>JABIFG010000329.1 GCA_018650795.1 Fidelibacterota bacterium | reverse complement strand
CATCATACACTGTTCCGACGATCTTTCCACTCACCTGGCCAAAGACCATGGAAGAAAGTATCGCTACAACAGTAACAAATGATAGTAGCCTTTTTGTCATCTTTTATCCTCCTTCGTTATTTTACGATTTTGCAAATCCTGTTTGAATACCAACACATTCATGTGACATAAAACACAATTTTGAACCCCAAATAAAGCTGGGATTTCTGTGAACGGGTTAATATTCATAATTTTGTTTGCCAAAATCTTATCAACTGTCGCGAAAACTATCACCCCCAAAAAGGGTATCAAACTAAAAAAAGCGGTTTTATCTAATTAAAATAAATTGCATCTAAGCATATTTTAATGATATAATCATTCTCCAGATTGAACATGAAATACAGGTTATCCGCATATCCATAGCATCGTGTAGATTACTGTTATTTAACATTTTACGCTATACTTTTTTAGGTAGAAGTACACCTTATCTATAATTGCAGGTATGACAAAATGTGACATATCATTAATATATAAAGTGAATATTTGCTAGTTGTGTAGCAAAATGAGGTTTAGCAAAGCAAATCATATTATGAGAATTTGATGTGGGATTGTTAGAGGCGTGATACGAACCGAACTAGTCGAAAGACCAAACTACTATGCCTCGAATACACTTTAAAAAGAGACTGGCAACAGCCCCTTTTTTATTGGCTCCTGACTACGAAACACTATCCAATACAGTATTAGCTTAGCCGGGGTTTCTTTCCATCAGTGACGACAGCTCTTGTGATAACGCATTTTTTAATAGAGTCCCAGTCAGGGAGTTCAAACATTATATCCTGCATCACTTTCTCCATGGATCGCCGCAAAGCCCGGGCACCTGTACCGTATTTTTGAGCTTCATCAATAATCGCATCAAGAGCCTTTTCCTCAACGACCAGCTCGACCCCCTCAAGTTCAAACATTTTATGATACTGCTTGATCAGTGCATTACGTGGTACCAGTAGTATGGAATGCAGAGCTTCCCGCGAAAGTTCTTCCAGAGCCGCTACCACAGGCAAACGCCCAATAAGCTCAGGGATAAGCCCATACTGAAGCAAATCTTCAGGTTCAACCACCTGTAGAAGATCAGCCCCTTTGAGTCTCGATTCCTCTTCGTCAAAAGTAGAAAATCCCAATAGAGTCTTTTTGCGGCGACGAGCGATTATTTCTTGAATGCCCTCAAAAGCCCCACCTACAATGAACAGAATATTTTTAGTATTGATCGAAACCAGAGGCTGTTCGGGATGCTTACGCCCCCCTTTTGGCGGGACCTGGGCTACGGTACCTTCTAAAATCTTCAATAAGGCCTGTTGTACACCCTCACCAGACACATCACGCGTGATTGAAGCATTGGCAGAGCGACGGGATATTTTATCAATCTCATCGACATAGATAATGCCTGCTTCTGTGGCTTCTACATCATAATCAGCAGACTGAAGCAATCTGACCAATATATTCTCAACATCTTCACCAACATATCCAGCTTCCGTTAGAACCGTGGCATCTGCGATAGCGAAGGGTACATCCAGAAAAGTTGCCAGAGCGCGAGCCAAAAGCGTTTTACCGGTACCAGTTGGTCCCATGAGTAAAATATTGCTCTTCTCCAGGTCAATGTCTTGAACATCACTCTGTACCATGATGCGTTTGTAATGATTATACACGGCCACCGAAACAGCACGTTTGGCCTGCTCCTGTCCAATCACATAAGCGTCGAGGTGTGATTTAATTTCAATCGGTTTTGGTATATCATCAAGAGAATTGAATAAACTGAAAGAAGTATCCGGCTCAGGATTTTCATCTTTAACAATCTGCTGTGCATGATCAATACAACGTCCACAAATATTTGAACCCGTAGGACCGGCAATCAGCAGGCCTGTTTCCTCTTGGGGTCTACCACAAAAAGAACAAGATTTTTCCTGTTTATGTTTTGCCAAGAATCTAGCCTCGTTTTTCGAGAATTTCGTCTACAATACCATATTCGACTGCTTCAGGTGCAGACATAAAATAGTTTCGGTCGGCATCCTTCTCGATTTGCGAAACACGTTTTTTACAAAACCTGGCTAACATCTTATTTAACTTTAATTTTGTTTTCTGAATTTCTTCAGCAGCAATCACTATATCAGAAGCTTGTCCTTCAGTTCCACCAAGGGGTTGGTGAATCATGATTCGTGAATTAGGTAGTGTATAGCGCTTTCCCTTAGCCCCTGCACCAAGCAGGAGTGCTCCCATGCTGGAAGCTTGCCCCACGACAATGGTGGAGACATCAGGTTTTATAAAATTCATTGTATCTAGAATAGCCATACCAGAAGTAATAATCCCACCGGGAGAGTTTATATATAAATTAATATCCTTTTCACTATCCTCAGCTTCCAGAAACAATAACTGTGCTACAACCAGAGACGCAACATTGTCATCGATAGGCGTACTGAGAAAAATGATTCGTTCTTTAAGAAGACGGCTATAAATATCATAGGCTCTTTCAGATCGACCAGTTTGTTCTACAACCATTGGGACGAGTTGATTAGTGAGCGTGTGCATGGTAGCCTCCTATCTCTTTGCTGCTAGCTTTTTTAACTTTTACTTTTGCAAATGATTCGATGTGAGCAAATATCTTTTTCTCCAGAATGTCATCTTTAATCTGAGGCAGATATTGTTTATCTCTATACAGTGCTTTCATCTTTTCTTGATCACCAGGCATTTGTGCAACGAGTTCATCAAGTTTTAATTCCACATCTTCATCAGTAACTTCAATTTTCTCTGTGGCAATGAGTTTTTTACGAATGAGATACCAGGATAACTCCCAGATGGCTCGTTCCCGATTTTGCTCACGAACTTCGTCTTCATCTACATCAGCACCACGTTCTTGCCGAACTCGCTCAACAAGTTTACCGAGGTAGTCATCTATCATAGCATCCGGCACTTCCAATTTGGTTTCTTCAACCAACTTGTTAGCCAGGCTCTGGTCCTGAGCCTTTAAGACATCAAAATCCAATTGTTTCTGAATATCTTCCCGACTGCTTTCCTTCAAGGCATCCATAGATTCAAATTTTGGATCAACCTGTTTGGCGAATTCATCATTCAATTCTGGAAGGATATGGGTTTCCACAGCTTTCACTTGCAGCTTGATATGAAGATCCTCAGCCTCCTTGGTTTGAGCAGGAATATCAAAGGTCACATCATCACCCACTTTGGAACCGATCAGTTTTTTAGCAACCTTATCACCAAAGACACCATCACCAATCTTAATATATCGATCAGCAACATGGCTACCCTCAATGGGCTCACCGGATTCATTCAGGTATTGGAGATCACCCTTTAGCAAATCACCATCCACAGCTCCATCATCACGAATTTCGACTTCAGCAAAGCGCTCCTGAAGATGCTCGAGGGCATGGGCTATGTCTTCGTCACTTGCAGTATATTCTGTCTTAGTTATTTTGAAACCAGCCTGATAGTTAAACATTTCGAAATCTGGCTCAACCTGAAGTTTGAGTGAAAATTCAAGATTCTTACCTATGTCAAATTCAGACATATCTTCAATGCTACCCTGGTCAATGGGTGACAATTCATTCTCCATAATACCTTTGTAGTAGGCAGCCTGTACGGTTTCATCCAGAATTTCAGCCAATACACTATGTCCATAAGACTGTAGCATGATTTTTCTCGGAATCTTACCTGGTCTGAATCCTGGTCGATTGACCTGTTTATTTAGTTTGGTCAATTTCTTTTCGAAACCGGGTTCCATTTCAGACCATTCCACCTGAACTTTTATTGTTCTTTCGTGAGGTTTCCCAACTTCAATCTTGATATCCACAAATCTCTCCCATTCAATCTATATTCAAGCCAGGTATTATTTTTCGCTGGCATCATTCTAAAATCGCGAGGCAAGATAGTCGGGAACCTATGGATGTGGAATGAAAATCCGTTGGTCATTTCCAGTTGGGATGTAGGGTCACAAATACCTTGCGCAGTTCGCAAACACCACACTAGGAAATGAATAAGTGATCGAATAATTTGCTAATACGATGATAATTGGAAATGTCCATAAGAAGAGTGTGAATATCCTTGGCCTCATGACAGGTAGCTCTGCTGATGGTCTGGATCTTTGTCTCGTGAATTTTTCCGGCGATGGTCGCTCTCCAGACTATGAAGTGTTGTATAGTCATGAAATTACCTACCCCCATCAATTTCAAACAAGTTTCAGGAATCCTCTCGAGTTGAATGATAAGGATATTTCAATGCTTGATGATGAATTGGGAGCATGGTTTGCATCTGAGATTAAAAAGCTTCATCTCAGTTTCGATTTCATTGCCTCACATGGTCAGACCATCAAACATGAGCCACCCCACTTTTCGCTTCAGATTGGTAATCCCAAGTACATGTCAGAAACTTTTAACTGTTCTGTAATCTATGATTTCAGAACAGCTGATATCGAAATGGGAGGACAGGGAGCACCCTTGATTCCAATTGTGGATCAATTTCTTTTTCAGCAGGAATCCTTGGATGTATTAGCCTTAAATATTGGTGGTATTGCAAACCTGACTATGGTTCCCGGAGTCAATAATTCAAACCCGCTACTAGCCTGGGATACGGGTCCAGGAAATACGCTGATTGACCGAGCTGTACGTTTATTTACTCAAGATAAACTGGCTTATGATCAAGGTGGCCATCTTGCGGCACAGGGTAAACTCAATTTAAAACTGCTTGATTCATTGCTTGAGCATGAGTTTTATCAACGCACACCTCCCCGCTCTGCCGGTCAGGAGCAATTTGGAAAGTTATACTTTCAGAACATATTGAAACAGTTTTATCCTGGAAATGAACAGGAGTTTAAAGATCTAATTCATACAACAACTCTTTTAACTGCCAAAACCATTGCCAGGAGTGTTAATTCATTGTCTTCCGAATATTCTGCCAACTCAATGCAAGTTGGTGGTGGTGGGGTACTTAATAAAACTCTTATGGATATGCTGGTCAAAGATTTACCCCGGCTTGATATTTATAAAACGAATTTAAATGGGGTTACTCAAGCTAATAAAGAAGCCTTTGGATTTGCCTATCTCGGATATCTCTTCGTGAATGATTTTACAGCTAATCTGCCCAGCGTGACCGGTGCCCAAAAGGCAGTCACATTGGGCAAACTCTTTGACCCAAAAACTATTTAGTCAGCTGCTGGAGCCTCTTCCAGGTAGAGATCGGTGAGTTGCTTCGTGAGATACTCAAAGGCATCATCTACACTATCAGTTCGATAACATAGATCTAAATCAGAATGGCTAATGGTTCCAAAATCTGCCAGGCCTTGCAGATCAATCATTTTATCCCAGAACCGATTTCCAAACAGCATGATTGGCATATGCTTGCTTATCTTTTTGGTTTGAATCAAAGTCAGAGTTTCAAACAATTCATCAAAGGTTCCAAATCCACCAGGAAAAGCAATCAAAGCTTTGGCGAGATAGACGAACCAATATTTCCGCATAAAGAAATAATGAAATTCCATCTCCAGCTCTCGACTGATATATGGATTCCCAGATTGTTCAAAAGGTAATGAGATATTCAAGCCAACTGATAATCCTTTTGCTTCAGCAGCACCCCTGTTAGCAGCTTCCATTATTCCAGGACCACCGCCAGTTGCAACTATAAAGCGCCGTTTACTTTGTTTTAATTTTTTTGACCAAACCGTCATCTTGTATGCCAGTTCACGAGCATCTTCATAATATCTCGACATCCCCAAATCTCGTTCTAACTGCTCCAGCTTTTCAATACTGCTTCCCGCGGCTTTAGCTTTTTCAATAGCCTGAGTTACGATATGTTTCGGCTGGGTTCTGGCTGATCCAAAAAATACAATCGTATCTTGAATCTTATTTTTTCGAAACACTTCCTCGGGTCCAAGGTATTCGCTCATGATGCGTAACATGCGGCCCCTGGGGCTGTGTATGAGTTCTTGATTGTCGTAAAACTTTTCGGTGCGTTTTTTCATTTTCTTTTTCCTAAACTACTTCTATAGGTTCTTGTCTACTTTTTTTAAGGACACGAAAATACTCTTCAAACTCTCAAATCATAGATGAAACGAAAAAAATAGCGAAACCGTGCAGATGGAACATAATTGCCAGAGTATTCATTAATAAAAACCCCAGACTGATGCAAAGCCAGGGGTCAAGGAGGAATCCTTAAAAAAGGAGAACCGGGTAACTCAAGATTCAAATTACCCGGCTGTATGAAGATTAATCGGCTTTAGGAAGACCATCAGTAGAAGCTAATCCCTCTGCTAATTCTTGATCTGTCGGTCTATAATCAGTCAAGTTACCAGCGAAATACGCATCATAGGCTGACATATCGAAATGTCCATGCCCACTCAGATTAAATAATATGGTTTTTTCCTGACCTGCTTCTCGAGCTTCGACAGCCGCATCAACGGCTCCCTTAATTGCGTGTGCAGATTCTGGTGCTGGAATGATACCTTCAGTTCTGGCAAAAAGTGCGGCAGCATCAAATACCTCAACTTGTTGGTAGGCATACGCATCAACCAAACCTGCTTTCACCACATGGGATAGCATTGGTGCCATACCATGATACCTCAATCCGCCAGCATGTATTCCCGGAGGCATAAATGTATGTCCCAGGGTATGCATAGACACCAATGGGGTCATTTGTGCCATATCACCAAAATCGTAGGTGAATTTCCCACGAGTCAGTGTTGGACAAGCGCTAGGTTCGATTGCTCTAAAGTCAATATCGGCACCGTTGATTTTATCCCGAAGATATGGAAAAGCTAACCCGGCAAAGTTACTGCCACCACCAACGCACCCGATGACGACATCCGGCGTGTCACCTGCGATTTCCATCTGTTTCTTAGCTTCCAGGCCAATAACCGTCTGATGCAGAAGTACATGATTCAGGACACTCCCCAGAGAGTATTTGGTATCGTCTCGTTTGGCTGCATCCTCCACTGCCTCGGAGATAGCAATTCCCAACGATCCAGTATTCTCTGGATCTTCGGCCAGAATCTTTCGGCCAAACTCAGTATCCATGCTTGGACTGGGAACAATTGTTGCCCCCCAACTCTCCATCATCGAGCGTCGATATGGCTTTTGAGTAAAACTTACCTTCACCATATAGACCTTAACCTCGAGATCAAACATTTGTCCAGCTAACGCCATTGAGCTACCCCATTGCCCTGCACCAGTCTCAGTTGCAATACGCTTGACCCCCTCCTGCTTATTGTAGTAAGCTTGTGCGATAGCCGTATTGGGTTTGTGGCTGCCAGCGGGACTGACACCTTCATATTTGAAATATATCTTAGCCGGAGTTTTTAATGCTTTCTCAAGACCTGTCGCTCTGATCAGCGGGGATGGTCGATACATCTTCAAGCCCTCTTGAATTGGCTCTGGAATGGCGATCTCCCGTTCCATGCTCATTTCCTGCTCGATGAGCGCCATGGGAAACAGGGGTGCTAAATCGTCTGGACCAAGTGGTTGTAAAGTACCTGGGTTCAAAGGTGGCAAGGGGGCTGTCAATAAATCTGCAGCTATATTATACCAGGTTTTTGGCATGTCATTTTCTGAAAGAAATATTTTCTTCACGGTTACTCCTTAGGTTCTTTTCTAGTATTATTTTTTTAAAGAAAGGGAACCTGACTACAACGCCAGGTCCAATAAAATGTGTGTGGTGATAAGTTTGATGAAAGCATCATTGGTCAGCTTTCTCATCTAAAGTTTTGAGCAATTGCACAAAGCCATTGTGGCCGTATTTCAATTCTCTGGCTCCCCGGGAAACGGTTCCAATGGCAACCCCGAGTTCTTTAGCAATTTCCCGTTGGGGCAGACCTTTGTGGAGAAGCTTGATTATCTCCCACCTCAGAACCAAGTCTTCCAGCTCCTGAGGCGTGAGAAAATCCTGAAGCAATTCACTCATCTGTTTTGCTTCCGTAATGGAGGTCAGAATGTGCGCCAGTTCAGTATGAGTAAATTCTTGTTTCATTGCACTGATACATTAGAACATATTTTTCTCAATGCAAGCCTTTTTGAAGCCAATGGAAATTAAATTCTCATCCTCTACCTGCTTCATCGTTAAGCAGAGATAAATCTGCCCCTGTGACTCCAACTTGAATCTCACCTTGAACTATCTGGAATACATCCGGTTTCGAGAGCAAGTCAATAAACTCAGCATTATACCTCAGGCCTCGAGAGCCTCGGCCACCAGAATAACCAGGCACTCGCTCCTCAACCATCAAACCCATTGAACTCATTGAACTCCCTCTACTTTCGTGTAAGTTGAATCATGCATAAACCAGCCCCCATCATTAAAGCCCGAAATCTTACCAAAAAGTATGCTACACTAAAGGCCGTTGATGATGTGAATTTCCAAATAGAGCCCGGAACATGCTATGGATTCCTGGGACCGAATGGTGCCGGTAAAACCACTGTCATGCGTATGATATACTGCGTTACACCCCTCACCTCAGGTGTCCTAGAAGTCAATGGTGAGAATGTCATGGAAAACATGAGCGCCGTAAAAAGAGGCATCGGAGTGGTCACCCAGGATGATAGCCTCGATTACGATTTAAATGTAATCAACAATCTACTGGTGTATGCCCGTTACTACGATCTTACCCGAGACCAGGCCGTCCGCCGGGCTAATGAACTGATTGAATTCTTTCAGCTCTCTGAAAAACGAAACGAAAATGTCCGTACCCTGAGTGGTGGCATGAAACGGCGTCTTCAAATTGCCAGAGCCCTCATCAATAAACCCAGTATTCTCATTTTGGATGAGCCATCCACCGGTTTGGACCCACAAGCCAGACATCATGTGTGGGCCAAATGTCATGAATTAATTGAACAGGGAGTCACCCTGCTACTGACCACCCATTACATGGATGAGGCTGAGCAATTGTGTGATAAAATCGCAGTCATGGATCGGGGGAAAATAATTTCAGAGGCATCACCCTGGGATCTGATCAAGTCAGAGGTGTCTCCCTACGTTGTAGAAATCCGTGGTGAAAAGCAAGCCCGTGAAAAAATCCTTGCTGCAGTGGCTGACCAGATCGATTTCCATGAATCACTCTCAGATCGTCTCTTGCTCTATACGCCTGATGCCACCCCCTTGCACGCTCAGATTCAGGATATGAAAATCCCGGTCAAAACTTTACTCAGCAGACGTTCATCCCTGGAAGATGTCTTTCTGAAGCTGACTGGAAGGGAGCTCATCGATTGAGAACTAAAGCTCCAAAAGTCCGACTAAAGGCAGCCTTGCGGGTCTGGCAGAGAAACGCAACCGTTTACAAGAGAACCTGGAAGTTGAATATCCTACCCAATTTCTTTGAGCCCTTCCTCTATCTTCTGGGAATGGGTTTGGGTTTAGGTGCCTACATCACCGAAATGGAAGGTCTGCCGTATATCAATTTTATTGCCCCAGGACTACTAATATCCAGCATCATGTGGGGTGCCACCCTGGAGACAACTTATAATGTTTTTGTAAAAATGAATTTTGATCGGATCTATGATGGGATTCTTTCCACTCCTGTCAACCCCAAAGATCTGGCTCTAGGAGAATTACTGTGGGGTGCCACACGGGGAACTATTTATGGAGGTGCCTTTTTGTCCATTCTATTCGTTTTTGGAATGGGACTTCACTGGGGCATTCTGTTCATATTCCCGTTGATTTTCATCATTGGCTTCATGTTCGCCACAATCGGACTTCTATTTACTTCCGTGATTAAAGAAATTGAATTATTCAACTATTTCTTCACGCTCTTTCTGACACCTCTGTTTTTATTTTCCGGTATCTTCTTCCCCATGAGCCAATTACCCCAGGCCGTGCAAATCATAGCCTGGTTTACACCTCTATATCATGGTGTTGAATTAAGTCGTGGGATTTTTAATCAGATATGGAACGTTGATCTACTTCAACATTTTGCCTGGATAATCGTTGTAACCATCCTGAACACGTCAATTGTATTAAGAGCCATCCATAAACGACTTTACAGTTAAATAATTTATTTGATCCCGGCTGTGCCAGGCTGGGATTCGAATCCCAGCCTAGATTGATACGTAAATTATATTTCCCTACGAAGACGGGCCTGCCGCGGCGGAGTACCTGAGGAAATCGTTATCATTACACGTTGATTGTGAAACGGGGTTCTGTCCCTTGTTTATATTTCTCTACGAAGACGGGTCTGCCCGCCGAAGCATATCAGATTTCCCGGCGTAGGCGGGCGACAGGGATATTGAGCTGCTCCCGATATTTGGCCACGGTGCGGCGGGCGATTGGAAATCCTTCAACCTGCAGAACTTTTGAAATGGCTTCATCAGAAATCGGATGGGACTTATCCTCTTCCTCAATAATTACCCGCAGGCGCTCTTTTATCCGACGGGTTGAGATGTTTTCACCATCTTCAGCTTCAATCCCTTCACTAAAGAAATATCTTAGCTCAAATGTGCCCCAATCAGTCTGTGCATATTTACCGCTGGTAACACGACTTATGGTGGAAATATCCATACTGATATCTTCGGCTATGTCCCTGAGTACCATGGGCTTCAGATAATTTGACCCCATCAGGAAAAAGCCTTTCTGGCGTTCTATAATAGCATTAATCACCTTTAACATGGTGATACGTCGCATTTGGATGGAATTGATAAACCACTTGGCCGACTCCACCTTCTTTTTGAGGAAGAGTTTGGTATCAGTATCAAGTTTTTTCTGATTGGACATCATGTTTTTGTAACTACCAGAAATTCGGAGCTCGGGAATAAATGAATCATTCAAGGTGACAATGAATTCACCTTCCTGTTCACGGATATAAAAATCAGGTGTCACATAGTTGGTTTTGGGATCCAGATAGCCATCACCGGGTTTGGGGTTAAGACGTGAGATGAGCTCTTCAGCATCCCGGAGATCGCTTTTTGTAAGATGCAACTTACGCAGAATTCTCTCAAAGCGCTTGTTGGCAAACTCATCAAAATAATCTTTGACGATATAGTGCGCAGGTGTTTTGGGATGTATTTTCGCTACCTGAATCAGTAAACATTCCTGAAGCGTTCGTGAGCCAATGCCCAGTGGTTCTAACTGAGTAAGTTGCCTGTGCAATCGTTCAATAACGCGAAGCTCCACTTCAAATTTATCGGCGAGGAGTTCAAGCTCTATGATGAGATAGCCTCGTTCGTCGATACTCCAGATCATCTCTTCCAGAATGGCTCTTTCATCCTCGGAAATGAGCAAAGTTGCTATTTGTTCCAGCAAGTCCTCAGAGAGACTGGGCAGATAGGCGTTTTGGAACTCCACCTCCTCAGCGCTCTTATCATAGTATTCTTTTGCTTCATAACCATCATTGGAAAAATAATCCTCGAGATCAATTTCTGGTTCTTCGGTCTCGGCTTCTTCTTCGGGATTATCCAACTCAATAACGTCTTCCTCTAACTCCAGCAGTGGATTAATCTCAAGCTCCGTCTTAATCCTCAGCTCCAGAGCCATGGAAGGCAACTGCAGTAGCGTTGACAGCAGAATCTGCTGCGGTGTAAGGGTCTGTTTTAGTTCAAGATGTTGTGATAGTTCCAAAGTAGTTATCGATCCAGTTTGAAATTGCTTCCGAGATAGAGTTTTCTGGCCTGTTCATCATTCGCTAGAAATTCAGCATTGCCTGATAATAATATTTCACCCTGAAATAGCAAATAGCTACGATCAGTAATTGAAAGGGTTTCATGAACATTGTGATCTGTAATCAGAACACCAATACCTTTGGTTTTCAAGGCCAGCACAATTTGCTGGATGTCTTCCACAGCAATGGGATCAACCCCGGCAAAGGGCTCATCCAGCAGAATAAAATTTGGATTCGTTACCAGAGCACGCGCGATTTCTGTTCGACGTCTTTCCCCACCACTCAACTGGTGTCCCTTGTTCTTACGAACATGGCCAATGGAGAGTTCGTTGAGCAGGTATTCCAGCTTCTCTTCCTGAGCCTGCTTGTCAATATCCAGAGTTTCACAAACCAACCTCAAATTATCTTCCACAGACAATTTTCTGAAGATACTTGCTTCCTGTGGTAAATAGCCTATGCCTGCACGAGCCCGCTTGTACATGGGTTGGCGTGTAATCTCTTCATCACCGAGAAATACCGATCCTGAGTTTGGCCTAATCATTCCAGTAACCATGTAAAAGGTCGTGGTTTTCCCAGCTCCATTGGGACCCAATAAGCCCACCACCTCTCCGGTTTTCACCTCAATGGAGGCATCGCTTACCACAGTACGTTTACCATACTGTTTAAACAGATTGCGACCGCTTAGAGTAGTTTCATTCATTCCCAAACTCTCTATAGGTCACACCGGTAGGTTTTGTAATAGTCCAGTTCTCTAAATTAGCATCTGATTCAAATCCGATACCATACAGAGTATCAGTCAGAGTTGTGAGAACAATAGGCTGATCTGTATAAATTGATTCTTTATTCTCATACCAGTACATTATGCTGGTTGAAAGCGTCATGCCTGAATCTGATTCAACAAACACATTGCCCCTTGCTGTAAACAAATGTCGTTTTTCATCGATCCTGCCCGTGTCGGCTGTCATGATTGAGCTATGGGCACCGTCAAGATCAAAAAAGTCCAGCTTGACCTTTCCGATAAAAATAATTTCCCGTGGATCCACATAGTGTGCTGAATAGGCTGCTCGAGCCTGGACGTTTTCTTTACCTACGGAATTGATCCTGATAACAGGATTCCAGCTTTCCTGGGTAGGGATGCGTCCTTCAGGCGTTTTATTTTCTGTCAGTGATTGCCCAACAGGGTCACAACTAAGGAAAATAATGCCAGTAAAAACCACCATAATGATTCGGTACATCATGGAGTCAATGTAATCAAGTCTTGAAACAAAGTCAGGAAAAAAGCTGGCAAATCGATTATTTTGGCATAGTCTTAGATTGGTTGCAAAAAATACACCAATAGGAGAAACAGCTTGAAAACCTTTCGTCAGAGCCTCACAGATAAAGTTCTTGTTTTTGATGGAGCTATGGGGACCAGTATTCAGCGCTTGAATCTTACAAGTGAAGATTTCTGGAGTAAAGAGGGCTGTAATGAATTGCTGGTTTTATCAAAGCCAGAAGCAATTAAATCAATTCATGCGGGATTTCTGGATGTCGGTTGTGATGTCATTGAGACCAATACCTTTGGCGGCACTCATGTGGTTCTAGGCGACTACGATTTAGCAGATAAAGTTTATGAAATTAATTTGAAAGCTGCCCAACTGGCCTGTTCAGTCGCCCAAGAATTTTCGACACCGGGACATCCGCGTTATGTCTCTGGTTCCATGGGACCAGGAACGCGGCTGCCCTCCTTAGGGCATATCTCCTATCATGAGCTCTACCTAGCCTATCGGGAACAGGCGGCCGGTCTCATTGATGGTGGTGTTCATGTTCTCCAGGTTGAAACGGTCCAGGATCCTCTTCAGGCCAAAGCAGCCTTAAATGCAGTATTCCACACGCTGAGAGAAAAACACATTGATCTACCAGTCATGGCATCAGTTACCATGGAAACCATGGGAACCATGCTGTTGGGGACGGATATGCTAGGAGCGCTTACAACCTTGGAGCCCTATCCTCTAGATGTAGTTGGTCTCAATTGTGGAACTGGTCCAAAAGCCATGAGTGAACACCTCCACGCCCTATCAGCTCACTCACCCTTTCCTATATCTGTAATTCCTAATGCAGGCATGCCCCACAATATTGATGGTGAGATGGTCTATGATCTGACTGCACCAGAACTGGCTCATGATCTCAGCCACTTTATTACTGGAATGGGCGTTAACGTCGTTGGTGGCTGTTGTGGTACCACATCCGAACATTTGAAAGCAGTGGTTGAGCAGGCAGGTCGACTCAATCCAGCCAGGCGTGAACCAACATTTTCTGCCGGTGCCACCTCCCTCTATTCAGTATCCTCGTTCAAGCAGGAACCAGCTCCGCTTATAATTGGTGAACGCACCAATGCCAACGGCTCAAAGAAATTCCGAGAAATGCTACTGGCCGGTGATCTGGATGGCATGGTGAGCATGGCGCGGGATCAGGTGGCTGAAGGTGCCCATGTTTTAGATGTTTGTGTAGCCTATGTAGGTCGTGATGAAGCAGCTGACATGGATGAGTACATCAATAGACTCAACAGTCAGATATCCATACCAATCATGATAGATTCAACTGAAGTCCCTACCATTCGCATTGCTCTGGAGCGTATCACGGGTCGTGCCATAGTGAACTCCATCAACCTGGAAGACGGCGATGCCAAAGCCGAAGAAATCATTAAACTTTGTCGCGAATTTGGAGCTGGACTGGTCTGTCTTACTATCGATGAAGACGGTATGGCTAAGACTGCCAAGAAAAAACTTGAAATAGCTCAGCGCATTTACGATTTAGCGGTTACCAAACATGGTCTACGAGAAAGTGATCTCTTTTTTGATCCCCTCACATTCACGCTGGCTTCTGGTGATGAAGAGTTCCGCAAATCGGCCATGGCTACCCTGGATGGTATCCGACTGATCAAACAAGCTTTTCCCCAAGCCTTTACCAGCCTGGGTGTTTCGAATGTGTCCTTTGGTTTAAAACCAGCCACGCGCCATCTACTCAACTCTGTCTTTCTGAACATGGCGATTGAAGCTGGTCTGGATGCAGCCATTCTCCATGCTGGTCGTATTCAACCCTTCTATCAAATTAAAGAGAATGATCGAAAAGTCTGCGAAGACCTCATTCTCGATAAGCGAGAGGGAGAGTATGATCCGCTGGTGAGCCTGTTGGAGCTACACACAGATCTGGTGGCTGCTGCCAAAAATAAGGTCGATCTCTCTTCCCTGCCCCTCAAGGAAAGACTGGTTGCCCGAATTATTGACGGAAACCGCTCTGGTCTGGATGCAGATCTTGAAGCTGGCCTGAAGGAGTATTCAGCACTGGAAATTGTTAATAACATTTTGCTAGACGGAATGAAAGAAGTCGGTGAACTATTCGGTGCCGGCAAAATGCAACTTCCCTTCGTTCTCCAATCTGCTGAAACCATGAAAGCCGCCGTGAGCTATCTCGAACCATTTATGGAAAAAACCGATGCTTCAGCCAAGGGCAAGATCATCCTCGCTACAGTCAAGGGTGATGTGCATGATATTGGCAAAAATCTGGTAGATATCATTCTCAGTAATAATGGTTTCAATGTGGTGAACCTGGGAATCAAAGTCTCAGTAGAAGCCATGTTGAAAAGTTTTCAGGATGAAAAGGCTGATGCTATCGGCATGAGCGGTCTTCTAGTGAAATCCACTATTATCATGAAAGACAACCTTGAAGTTCTCATGGATCATGGTGTCACACCTCCGGTTATCCTTGGTGGGGCGGCCCTCACGCGTGCCTATGTGGAGCAGGACTTAAGCAAAGATTACGCAGGATCGCTGGCCTACGCCCGAGATGCCTTTGATGGTTTAAAGTTCATGCAGAAAATAGAAGCTGGGACTTTGGAGCAAGACCTGGCAACAAGCCGGACTGTCAAAAAGAGCAAAACCAGGACGGCCCCAACAAAAACTTTTGAAACCCTGGAACCTGCTGAGCGCATTCCTACACCTCCTTTCTGGGGACGTAAAGTGGTGGAGGACGTAAGTCTTGAAACCATTTTTCCCTATATTAATCAGTCCGCCCTTTTCCGCGGACAATGGGGCTTTAAGCGGGGCAAAGTAAGTGCTGAAGAATATGTAAAGCTGGAGCAGGAAACCATTTTCCCCACTTTCAACAAGCTATCAGAACAGGTTGTGCAGGAGAAATTGCTTTCGCCTAAAGTCATTTATGGCTATTACTCATGTCAATCCGAAGGTGACAGACTCTGGATATATGCACATCCTGATGATGAGAAACCCAAACATTTTATTGACTTTCCCAGGCAAAGTGAAGCTCCCGGTCGATCAATCCCCGATTACTATCACAGTGTGGAGTCGGGTAAGCGTGATGTTCTGGCCTTCCAACTGGTCACAGTGGGATCAAAAGCTACAGAATATGCACAAGATTTATACAATCAGAATGCCTACACCGATTATCTATACTTCCACGGCTTTGCCGTAGAGACAGCCGAGGCTCTGGCAGAATACTGGCATAAACACATTCGTAATGAGTTGGGTATTGCTGGGGATGACGGTGAACTAACCAAGGAGCTCTTCAGGCAAAAATATCACGGAAGTCGTTATTCGTTTGGATACCCCGCTTGTCCTGAGTTGAAAGATCAGGAACTGATCTTTGAGTTGCTCGAGGCTGAGTCAGAAGGGATTACACTTACGGAGGAATATCAGATTGTACCTGAGCAAAGCACTTCAGCTATTATTGTACATCACCCCAAAGCAAAATATTTTTCAGTCTAGTTGACTGTCGCTCAATCCTGCCCTTTTATACCAATACAACCAGATAGTAAAAGCCTGGAGTGAGACTGTTGATCATATCTATGGAGTATTCGTTCTAGTTGTGAATATTTAAAAGGTGGGATTCACCAGTTGATGTACATATCTGGCTTACTTGCCAATATTCTTTTTGGTTATCCTTTGGGGGTCCCAGCCTTCGAGAACCTCAGGCTTCGGTACCGAGTTAGGGGTCCTCATGCTTCGAGAGCCTCAGCAAGACACAACCTATTGAACTCAGTAACTCATTGAACTCAAAAATTGACTCTGGCTCCGAAAAAGGGTAAGAGCGGAAGCATGTAGGATGTAAAGCGGGTCTCATAATCCTCTGACCAATAATATTCGTAAATGTTTTCGTGGCTTAAGGCGTTAATCAGTTCCAGATACAATTCAATTTTATAATCCCCAAACAATTCTCCACGCATGGACATACGTAGATCCAATCGCTCGTAGACCGGATATCGTGCTGTATTTTTTTCCTCAAAACGGATCTCTCCCTCAGCATCCCGCAGCACATGGCCCTGGGAATCATAAATGGGCGGGGTCCAGGGGAATCCACTCCCATAGCCGTATTGAATATCTACAAACATATTGTTGTAGATGTTAATGCGACCTACCAGTGAGAGGGTGTGGCGTTGATCAAATTCGCGATAATAGAAGTAGGGCTTTTCCCCTTTCTCCTTCGAAACACTATACGAGTAGCTGAACCATCCGGATAATCGTGAGTTAGGTAACTCTCGTTTCTGGAGAAATAACTCAGCCCCGTAGGCAAAACCTGCGCCAGAATTGTCAGGAATATAACTGTAGGTGGAATCTCTTTGGACAACCAGATTTTTTAAATCCTTGTAATAGCCTTCGAGTTTGGTCACATACTCTGGCGAAGGTCGGAATTCTAGCCCTAGTAAACTATGTTCTGATTTTTCGGTCCGCAGATTAATGGTCTCAAATAGATTCCACTCGATTGATCTCTCAAAGCGTTCAAAAAGTGAAACAAAATTGGGCGCTTGATAATAGTGACCCCATCCCATATGCAGCGAAGTCTGATAGTTCAGGTTGTATGTTGCTGAAAGGCGCGGGCTGTAAACCCATTCCTGTGTATAAGTAGAATAATCTCCTCTAAATCCACCCAGAATAGTGAGCACAGGAGGAATGAGTATCCACTCATCCTGGATATACATCCCAGTCATGGAGCTGGCGTTCTGTAGACGAATATCCCGATCAAGTATGGCACCATCATCTATCCGTCGATCCTCAGGATTCTGCTCATAGTAAGAACTGGAATCCATGGTCATGGAGATACCGATATCAGTGATAAGATCAGAAATAGCTAATCCTGTTTTTATAGTATGTCTGGGAGTAAGAATATGAGTGAGATCTTCTCTGATCTCCATCTTGCGCATATCAATGACAGGGGAATAATGGTAATCCCCTGCTTTAAAATTCATGGTCCAGGTATCGTTAAAGCGTGATAGTGTCAGGTTTGATAGCGAAACATCGCTAAAGGCGTTCATCCAGCCTACACTCGCCAGACGGCTATCAATGTTGTTACTGAGGGTAAAGAAGTCCTCATTTTCAAACAGATTCAGGTCTTCACCTTCTCCCTCAATTTCAAGCTCAGTTAAAATCATTTCTTCCCGGGAATCAGAAAAGTTGATCCGGATCTTCTGCTCAGGGGAAAGATCATAGACCACTTTAGCTTGAATGTCTTTGAAATTTGGGAAAACCGTACCGGTGGGAACATCAGCCAATCTGTCCAGCAGGACATCATAATAGGTTCTACGACCAGATAATAACCAGGAACCCTCTTCACCGGATCCTGGCAATGGTCCTTCAGCCAGGACTCGCACATCAATGAGACTCATACTGACCTTACCCAGGTTTTCAAAGCGACTGCCTTCTCGGTTACGTGCGATAAGCACAGAAGATAACTTATCCCCATACTGTGCCGAAAAGCCACCAGGAAGTAATTCAACATATTCAACCACATCAGGATTAAACATGCTGATGGGACCCCCCAGAGCTTTGAGGCGGTATGGGTTAAAAACTGGAACGTCATCCACAATGATCAAATTCTGGTCTGGGGTGCCTCCCCTGACATAAAATTGGGCTGATGCATCCGAGCGGGCTATCACTCCCGGCATGGTAGTGATACTTCTGAAAATATCTTCTCCCCCTCCGGCAAGAGTCAGGATTTCACGGGGCTCCAGCTCTCGTTGGCTTGGATTCAAGCGTTCCCCTGCTCCCTCTCGTTTTCCACGGGTAACAGTAACAGCGCCCATTTCAATAGAAATAGGTTCCAACTCAATCTGCAATTCGGTTTCCTGGTCTGCCGCGACACGGACTTGTCTGAGGATCTTGACCTTATAACCAACCATCCTGATATGGAGGCGATACTCCCCAACCGGCACTGCTTTGATAACAAAATAACCGTTCGCATCTGCTGCTGCACCAAGGCGTGTGCCATCTATGACAATATTGACTCCAGGCAGTGTTTCCAGGGTTTCGGAATCCATAATCCTGCCTGAGAGCGTACCTGTAGCGGCGGCCAACGCCTGAGAATAGGGAATGAACACCAAAAGAAGCGGTAAGATCAGAAATATTTTTTTCACGGTCAGAAAATTTGAGATTCACAATTGAATTATCAATGGAATATTTAGTGAGATTATATATTTATTCATTAATATGAAACCGTGAAATTACTAAGCTTAACATCCATTTTCTCATCACGAGGTCATAGTAAATGAAAAAATTAGGGACATTTGCCGGTGTCTTCACTCCCACGATTCTAACCATACTTGGCGTCATCATGTACCTACGCCTCGGTTGGGTTGTAGGTAATGCAGGATTTGGCGGTGCATTGCTTATCATCCTGTTGGCAAAAATGATTACAGTCACTACAGGATTATCAATAGCGGCCATCGCCACAAACACTCGGGTGGGTGCCGGAGGTTCCTATGCCTTGATATCCAGATCTCTGGGTCTGGAAGCCGGAAGTGCTGTAGGCATCCCGCTTTATCTATCCCAAACACTGGGCGGCGCCATGTACATTTCAGGTTTTACTGAAGCCTGGATTGCCCTTTTCCCGAGCCATGATCCCATCCTAATAGGAGTTTCAGTACTCGTTCTGGTGCTGATAGTGAGTCTCCTAGGTGCCCAGTTCGCTATGCGGACACAATACCTGATCATGTTTGTCATTGCAGTATCTCTGGTATCCTTTTTTGCCGCTTCAGGGGAGGTCACCCCACAGATAGTCGTCTGGGGTGATTTTCCACAGGCATCCTTTTGGGTGGTTTTTGCCATCTTTTTTCCAGCAGTAACAGGAATTGAAGCTGGTGCTGCTATGTCAGGTGATTTAAAGGATTCAAAGAAATCATTACCTCTAGGTATGCTATCGGCAATAGCTGTCTCATTTGTTATTTATGTGGTGGTTGCTTACTATCTTGATCATCTCGCTGACTCAGCTGCATTGGTTTCGAATCACACTATTATGATGGACATCTCACGCTGGAAACTTGCAGTAGCCGCCGGTGTGTTGGGAGCCACGCTTTCATCAGCCCTGGGTTCAGTTGTAGGTGCTCCCCGAACTCTCATGGCCATGGGATCGGATAAGGTCATCCCCTTCTTTCGACTTTTTGCCAAGCGTAGCAAAGCGGGCGAACCTGTTTATTCAATCATATTCACTGCAGCAGCTATACTGGTCAGTCTATTACTGGGAGACTTGAATACCATCGCTCCGCTGCTCACCATGTTTTTCCTGATTACTTATGCTACCATCAACATCTCTGTTGCTCTCCAAATCGGGATAGGCATCCCTTCCTTCAGACCTCTTTTTAAAGTCCATATCAGTATTCCTATTATAGGATTTTTGTGGGCAGTCATCGTCATGTTTATGGTCAACCCCATTTTTGCTGCAGTCGCCTGGCTCCTCATAATAATGGCCTATCTTGTTCAGGTCAAACGAGGCTTGCAGGCACCCTGGGGTGATGTTCGCGCTGGAATGTTTATGGCAATGGCTGAATGGTCAGCCAGACAATCAGAAAAAATGAGGTCACATCCAAAAACCTGGAAACCCAATATCATGGTTCCTGTAGAAGATCCCCTGACCTGGAAACATCGTATGGGATTCCTTAGAGATATTGTCTTTCCATCTGGTACCCTGCGTCTCTTCTCTGTGAGAATTGCTGAGGAGAGTGTGAATTCCATTATCCGTACTTTGAGCAATAAAATTTTCAGGAAAGGTCCAGAATTAAAAATAGACTCAAAGGAGCACAAAGCTAAGGAGTCGCAATTGGCTGCGTTGGCGGAACCTCTCCAATCCGAAGATTTACTCGTCACTACATCTCTGATTGAGTGTCGTCATTTCCTGGAAGGTATAAGCATTACGGCGCAGGTAATGCGCAGCATGTACTTTCCCCCCAATATCATGTTTTTAAGCATGAGTCATGATCGTTCCAAAGACACACGACTCGAGGATATGATAGCAGTAGCCGTCAGGGAAAAAATGGGTATCGCGGTCTACTCACAACATGCAAAAAATGCGTTGGGAAATAAGGATACTCTGAATGTCTGGCTCCGCCGATCCAGCCCTAACAAAGATCTGGCCATCCTCATGTCCATTCAATTGAATCGAAACTGGCATGGTCAGCTCAGATTTATAACTGCCGTAGCGAATGAAGATGATGCTGCACATGCTAAGGCTGCCCAGGAAAGACTCTTTGATCGTGCCCGACTCCCTGTCACTACAGAGGCTATCGTTCTGGTTGGTAATTTTAAAGAAGTATTACCCACTGCACCCTTTGCAGATCTTAATATTTTTGGTATTTCCAACGAATTGGATGGTGATACGATGCATACCCTTTCGAGCGCGGTGAACACTTCATGTCTATTTGTCAAAGACAGTGGTGGTGAAAGCATGGTTGTATAATAGATTATACCTGGGAGGGATTATGGGACAAAACGGTAAGAAATCGCAGAAAGATATCACCAACATCATTCAGGTTTCGATTGGTGTCATTGGACTGATCGGTTTGTTCATCTTCGGGTGGCCTTCACCTGATACGCGGCCAAAAATTTATGAACTATACCTGGCAGGCGTCTGGACATTGATTGCCCTGTCTGGCAGCTCATGTTATTGGAATTGGAAAGACTCTACCTGGGCTAATAAAATAATGGCCATTGCTGCTCCCCTGGCAGCTCTTTTGTACCTTCAAAAATATTTTATGAATTAAGCGACTTGGGAAATCAATACAGTTTCAGGTTTTTTCTTTAAATCAGACTATATACTCCGGTTATGTTTGCAATACATGCAGGCACTAATTATTATTCGTGTACGAGATATTAATGACAGTACTTTTTTCAAGAAAATGTGAATACGCTCTCCAGGGTATACTATATCTGGCTGAATATCGGGATCAGGGAAACATCCCTGCTGATCAGATTGCGAGAGATATGGGCATTTCAAGGCACTTTATCTCAAAAACACTCCAGAGTCTGGTTAAAGATGGTATTGTACTGAGTTCCAGGGGTAAAACTGGTGGTTTCTCATTGGCCAAAGCACCCGAGTCACTCTCCCTGCTTGATGTGATTCTAATCATCGATGGAAATGGCGTTTTTGAAAGCTGTGTTCTTGGACTACCAACCTGTACTGCCGAGACACAGTGTCCCGTACATGATGAATGGGCACCTCTGAGAGAACGGAGTCGCCAGATGCTAGCCTCCACCACTGTGGCACAATTCAAACCTGTATCAATACAAAAATTAAATAAATGAGGGTGAAAAAATGAAACGTTCAGTATCCGTCGCATTAATGTTGTTGTTTGCAATCACTTTGGTTTTGGGCGCAACAAGCGAAATCGCAGGAAAATGTATGACTTGCCATAAGGAGAAGACGGCGGGAATGTACAAACAGTGGTTGGGATCAAACCATGCCAGGCACAATGTGACCTGCTATGACTGCCATGCCGCAGACCGTAAGGATCCAGACGCATTCAAACACGAAGGAAGTTGGATTGCCACATTGGTAACTCCCAAAGACTGTGGTCAATGTCACCCCAATGAAACTGAACAGGTTTCAAATTCCTATCACGCTCATGCTGGAGAAATTCTGGATTCAAAGGATGCCTATCTCGCTCATGTGGCTGGCGGAAATCAAATTGCCATCATGGGTTGTGAATCCTGTCATGGTTCGAAAGTTCAGATCGATCCTGATTCACCCAACAAACTTTCCAAGTTGTCCTGGCCCAACTCAGGCATCGGACGTATCAATCCTGACGGATCAAAGGGTGCCTGTTCCGCCTGCCATACCAGACATTCATTCGACAAAGCCCAGGCTCGTCAACCTGAAGCTTGCTCAAAATGTCACCTTGGTCCTGATCATCCTCAAAAAGAAGTATATGAGGAGTCAAAACATGGTAATACCTATTACACAAACATAGATAAGATGAATCTTGATTCTGATAAGTGGGTTGTCGGTGAAGATTACAATATTGCGCCCACATGTGCGACCTGCCATATGTCAGCCACTCCAAATCAAAAGGTGACTCATGATGTAGGTAATCGGATATCATGGACACTTCGACCTCCAGTATCAAAGCGCAAAGACAACTGGACGGAAAAAAAGGAGCATATGCAGGACGTTTGCTCAGCCTGTCATGAAACCCAATTCGTAGACAATTTCTATTACCAGTTTGATGGTGTTGTCAGACTGTATAATGAAAAATTCGCCAAACCAGCTACCGAGATTATGAATCTTCTCAGAAAGAATAACCGCCTGGAGCGACAGGCATCATTCAGTAATAAAATTGAATGGGTCTACTGGGAACTATGGCATCATGAAGGCCGGAGAGTTCGCCATGGAGCAGCCATGGGGGGTCCGGATTATGCGTGGTGGCATGGCATGTATGATGTTGCCCAAAACTTCTATTTTGAGTTCATTCCGGAAGCTCAACACTACAACGATCCAGAAGTAAATGCCTATATTGAGGAACTTTTCACAAAGAATCCCATGCATAACTGGATTACCCGTAGCACAGAAGAGTTGAAAGCAGGGATTCGCTCCGGTGAAATACAAAAAGTATATGAACCACTATTTGAGGAAGAGAAATAGGAAATGACCATTAGCAGAAGATATCTGCAATTTATTCGGAGCGTTTCCAGGAATCGAATAGGGAAAATGGGTGTGGTACTCACCACATCCACCTTCCTGATGTTCATCTTTATGGAATTTGCCTGGTTCGTTGGACTTGTAACCAATGCCTATATCGGTTTAATCTCCTACCTCGTTTTACCCCTCCTCTTTCTCTTTGGGTTAGCAATGATCCCACTGGGATGGAAGCGACAGCAACAAATCACTGGTAAAACCGGGCTGGAACTGCTCAGCACGGAATTTGGGGAAGATGGGATTAAAGCGGCCATAACTGGTTCGCATATTTTTAAAACGGTAGGTATTCTGACCCTGATCAATGTCTTATTCTTGATTCTGGCCAGCACTCAAACCCTCCATTTCATGGATGAAGCTGAGTTTTGCGGTACGGCCTGTCACAGTGTTATGAATCCCGAATGGCAAACCTACCAGGTTTCTTCTCACGCCAATGTAAAATGCGTGTCGTGCCATGTAGGTGAAGGGGCTGAGGCTCTGTTTGAATCTAAACTTAATGGTTTATGGCAGATGGTCAGTGTAAGTTTTAATCTTTACGAGCGACCCATTCCAACACCTGTACGTCAGTTGCGACCTGCCCGAGAAACTTGTGAGAAGTGTCATTGGCCGGAGAAGCACTATGGAGAACAGCTCATAAAACGGATTCACTATACCAATGATGAGATACCAGAAGCTCTTTATACCACCCTCTCCTTCAAAGTTGATGCGGATATGCAAAAGGAACGGGTCGGTGTTCATTGGCATATTGCCAGGGGTGTTAAAGTATCTTATGCAAGTGTCGATGATCAACGCTCAAAGATAAAGTGGGTTAAAGTCGATTATCCCGATGGGAGTTCAAGGCAGTTTCAAAACAAACGCCTTAATCAGGATACACCGATACTTGAAGAGCGACAAATGGATTGTGTAGATTGCCACAATCGTGCTACCCATGTGTACCGTGAGCCTGAGGACATTGTTGATGGATTCCTTGCTGATGGAATAATCCCCCTGGATCTGCCATTTATAAGACGTGAAGCATTGGATGCACTACAGACGCATTCTCCAGATAAATCGCGTGGCGTTGAACAGGTACGCAAGCACCTATTCGCCTATTACCAGGAGAATTATCCGGACATTTATTTCTCTCGTCAAGTAGACATATCGAATACCAGTGATCTACTAGCGGCTGAATACGATCGATATATCCATCCCAATATGAATATTGAATGGGGTGTATATCCGTCTCAATTGGGACATAAACGAGATGATGGCTGCTTCCGATGTCATCATGAAAATATGCAAGATGATACGGGTAAGGATGTAGACTCAGACTGTACCGTTTGTCATGATATCTTTGCTTTTGACAGTAAATTTCCCTATCAATATCTGTCTAAATTAGATACATTCGAGGTTGAATCAGCAATCCATAAATACTTGCAAGAATCGAGAATGGAGCAGTACTAATGCAGATAGAAACAGACCAGGGGCTTGGCGCAGCAAAAGCCTTTGATTTAATAAATGATATCAAGATTAATCCCGGCGCCATAGTTAGCAAAACGCTAAGAAAATCACAAGATGTGAACTTAACCCTGTTTGCTTTTGATGCAGGACAGGGATTAAGTGGCCACTCCAGCCCCATGGACGCCTATGTGCAAATTCTTGAAGGAAATATGGAGATAACTATCGGAGAAGAAAAGTTTGCTTTAGGTTCCGGTGAGGTTATCCTGATGCCAGCTATGATAAACCATGCCCTGGACGCATTGGAAAGTTCTAAGATGCTACTCACAATGGTGAGGGTTTAAGTCTTTTTTGAAAGTATTAATTATTTTGAGGTATAAATGAATCACATACACGGTCACGAAGTCATGCACATGATGGCTAACTCCGGTCTCTCCTACACTCGCGAATCACTACGTGAAGCAATTCACACCCAGTTTGGTGCAGCAACAACCTATTTTACATGTTCATCTGATCGAATGAATGCTGATCAGCTTATGGATTTCCTGCAGAGTAAAGGTAAGTTTCACCCGACCGAGGGCGGCTTCGGTTTAGACAAGGATCAAATCTGTAATCACTAATGATCCTTCAGCATGAGATATCATGCTGAGGTATTGAATATTTATTTATGCGGTTGAAAAGGGTTGCCCTTGGCAGTACCCAGCTGCGTGACATTCATGGCAACTTCCCCGATATGTTCATAGTTTTGTGAGTAATCCACAAATTTAGAAGCGTTCTCCAACCCAAGCTTTTTTAAAGCTGTTTCAGTTATCAGCAAGTAGGAGTGAATCCCTGTTTTTTCAGGGACATCGTTTTTCATCATCCGATGAGCGGTAATCACATCAGAGCCAATGATTTCATCACTGGTCCCCACAGTTTTCACCAGATACTCCCCATAATGCATGAACATTTTTAGATCCAGCATGGTGATATTTGAGCAAGCATTGCATCCGCAAGGTGGATCAATTTGCATCTCGGCGATCTTAGCGGAGAATGCATCATAAATAGCGTCTACTAGATGCATTAAATCAGCACCCTGCCCCACTGTTTCTTCAGGGACATGGCATAAAATAGCATCCCCTTGAAAATTAGAGATTTGCAAAGGCGCTCCAATTACATCGAGTTGAGACTCAAAAAGGGCATGAATAATATGATGAGCATGGTCCAACTCAGTTTCTGTTAGAAAAATAGTGTATCCCGTGATATCCGTAATGATGAAATAGCCTTTTTTAATCATCATTGTCACTCATTGGTCATATCAAAGGTGATCTGAAAACGGGAACGAAGTTTTTCAAGGATTACTTTTTCCTCGTCAACAAGTCCATCTGATTTTTCAAGTACAACGGCCATGACATAGGCTTGAAATTTCTGATCGTCATTCAATGTAGCGTTGGCAGCATTGATCACGGTATCGATGGCTGGTGATGCCAGGCAAAATCCATTATTGTCCAAATTGTTGAATAATTTGGTACGAGTAGATGTCAGCAAGGTACTGAATTCAGCACGTGACATACCGGAAAAATCCTGTGTATTCTTTATATGGGCATGGAGAAAGTCTCGTTCCTCAACCGAACCTACATCATCTGCGCTACATATTAACCAGGTGATTGCAGCCATTGCTTCTGCAGGTCTATCGAATTGAATGTCCATACCTTTTCCTCCCTGAAATTGTTGCTAAATAGATAGTTAAATTAATATGTGACTATTATAGTCCTAATTTGAGGTAAATCAATATTTATCAGCTACCCTTCATGCGAGAAATCACCTGTTAGGAATAATGGATCGAGGATTGAGTTGATCGAGCAGAAACTGGAGGTCTAGAGGGTTGCAGCCAGGTGCTCCACCTTCGAAAAAACACGTAGCAAATTGCCGCTCCAGATTTTGCGAATATCTGATTTGCTATATCCACGCTTGAAAAGTTCCAGTGTGATGTTCGGTAGTTCACTTACATCGAAACAGTCGGATAGGGCAGCTCCCCCATCAAAATCGGTTCCGATACCCACGTGATCGATACCTATGAGCTTAACCATGTGATCAATATGATCCACTGCATCGGCTACGCTGGGTAATACTCTTGGAAAATTTCGATTTAACTCACTCAATTCCAGACGATAGGCCTCTCGATTAGTGTCAGTTTGGCGATCAATATCTTTCCATTTCTGCTTTAAAACTGCCTGCGCTGAATCACGGCCTTCCTGGGGTGGATCAGGGGTAATATAATCACTGAGCAGACACATCTGAACCACTCCGCCTTTGGCAGCAATAAGCGTGAGCAGACTGTCACTCAAGTTTCTAGGGTTATCGCACATGGCTTTGGAACAGGAGTGTGAAGCAATGACTGGTGCACGTGAGCTTGCTACAGCTTGTTCAACAGTAGCCTCGCTGCTGTGAGAAATATCGACCATCATTCCCAGTTGATTCATGCGCTTAATCACCTTCAAACCAAAGGGACTCAAACCACCATACTCAGTGGTGTCATTGGATGAATCGCAAATTTCGTTATTGGTCATATGACACAGCGTGATATAACGAATACCCCGTTTATAAAATAATTCCAGGTTGTTTATATCTGTGCCAATCGGGTACCCATTTTCCAGCCCCAGATAAATCGCATGTTTACCCAGAGTTTGAAGTCGACTTGCGTCTTGGGAGTGGGTCACGATTTCAGCGTACTGAGAAAGCTTGCCTATCTCTGCTTCCACTATATCAAGAATATCCAGAGCTTGTTGCTTTATTGCTGAATGACCTGAGTCTGTACGAGCTCCCTGGGGCGTCCAAATTGCAAAGAAGACTGCATCAAGTCCCCCTTCATCCATGCGGGGGAAATCCAGCTTACTGTGGTATTCATGGGGATCATGATGCTGACTTAGATCAATGCCTTCATACTTGAGTCGCAGAGGCGTGTCAACGTGGGTATCAATGGTAAGGATTTGCTGATGAAAAGACAGGATATCCGATTCACTCATGCTACCAGCATTATTCCCAGCGGAACAACCGACGAATATCAGACTGGTAGTTATTACTAAGAGATCTGATAGAGTTCTGATGGAATATCGATTTTGCATTATCGGGATCTTTGTCGACGATCTCTGAGATCCCTTCTATTTAAATCTTTCCTTCGCTCTACTGCGACTTTAACATCTTTTTGACGACGATCTGGTCCACGACGTTCTGCCGATTTCTTTGCTGGTTTTTGATCCACCATACTTTTTCTCCCTGGAAGTGTGTGTCATATTGATTTAAAATCGTTTATTGAATGCTGCAAGATAAGTATAACTGTCTGGTATTCAAGTCTCAAGCAAAGCTTAGCCCATTTGGAGGTGTGAGCCTTCTAAGCATATTTTTACTTCGCTCTGCTAAACCTATAGACTCTTCCTTAAGAAGGCAGGGAACAATCAAAGGGGGCTGGTAATTCACCAGCCCCCTTTGATAACAATTGAAAATTATTTCCTATTTGAGATAGAGCATCTTGATTGTCTGGGAATACTCCCCTGCATTCAACCGACAGAAATACACACCCGTATTCATTGACTGGCCTCTTCTATCTCTGGCATCCCAATCAAGACTATAGCGACCAGCCATTTTAAATCCGGCATCAAGCACAACAATTTCCTGTCCTTGAATATTATAGATCACTAGCGACACATTTTCGGCTTCCGGTAAGTCATATTGCAGTGTGGTAGTAGGATTGAAAGGGTTTGGATAATTCTGCTCCAGCGCGAAAGCTGGAGGTAATTCGGGTTCAACGGATACTGGATACAAATTCTGGAGATACTGAATGGTTATTACATGACTCCAATCGAAATTGCCCAGCAGCATATAATGGGAACTCCCTGTCACCCAGACGGTTCCGCGGGGATCAACTACCATATCGGCCGGATCATCATATGAGTAGCCAGAACCTGTAAAACTCTTTTCCCACAGCAATTCACCGCTCTCAGCATACTTCAATGTGGCATAATCATAGCTACCCAAAGCGGATAAACTCTGACCTGTTACATAAATGGCGCCGGTACCATCTCGAGTCATGGACCGAACTTGATCATCACCGAAACCAGCCCCATCATATATATTGGTCCACTGTACATCACCAGTTGAGCTGTACTTCAAAGTAACGAAATCTTTTCCACCACTGAGCCCATAGGTAGATCCACTGACCACTACCCCACCTCGATTATCTACGGCGATGTGACTTCCCCGATCTTCAAAATTTGCCTCACCATCAAAGTCTCGTACCCAGACTTCATCGCCAGCAGATGTATATTTTACTGTCGTGATATCATCATTCAAGGCATCGCCTACCGTATATCCAGTGACGTAAATATTGCCCAGGTTATCCAGATCTATAGCCGTAGCATAATCATTTAGATTTACAGCACCATTGTAACGAGCGACCCACTCCTCAAAACCAAACATATCATACTTCACTGTGGCATAATCGATATTCATACCCATACGATAACTCGAGCCAGTGACATAGATATTTTCTTCTTCATCCATCACAATATCCACCGCAACATCAGTTCCATAATTGGGACCCACATACCTGGCAACCCAGGTCTCATTCCCAGAGGCATCATACTTGATCGTGGTATAATCATAATTGGTCAAGTTGCCGCTGCTATATCCCGTCACATAGATATGTCCGTTATTGTCAATCAGCATCTTGGTGGCCTCATCATCATTACCAGCTGGACCGTTATAGCTGACGACCCATAATTGATCCCCATCTGATGAATATTTCAAGGTTATGATATCTCTATCTCCATTTGAGCCTTCACTATAGCCAACGACAACTACATTGCCTTCTGGATCGGTCAAAATATCACGAGGTACATCATTGCCATTGGAAACGCCATTGTACTCACGGGACCATTCCATGATACCTGTAGTATCGTATTTAATAATTGAGATGTCCGAACCATTCGTGGGACTGACAATGATCCCCGCCACATAGGCATTGCTCAAACCATCTGTAGTCAGAGTAACTCCCAGGTCCAGACTGTTACCGGGACCATCATATTGTGATGCCCAGCTATCAGTGCCATCAGATTGATATTTGAGGATGGAATAGTTTTCAAGATTTGAACTGGAGTTGGCCCGGGCACCGACCAGGACGGCACCACTACTATCAAGACCCAAATAGAAAGCAGCATCATCGATGCCTTCTCCCCCATCAAATATGCGCGACCATAACTCTACCCCAGCAGTATCATATTTGACTGTTACAATATCATCTGTCTGACTATCAGATTCAGTCACACCTGTTACAATGATATTATTTTCACTGTCAAGCGTCATCGCGGTTGCTTCGTCGTAACCTCCGAAAAGATTATTGGTGTAGCTTGCTACCCATGATTCTGATCCAGTGGAATCCCATTGTACGGTGACATAATCAAAACCAAACTCGCCTCCATAGCTGACCCCAGTGACGGTAACATTCATGCTATCATCGACGACAATATCAGAAGCCCAACTATCACCATCTCCTGAAGCACCCCAGCGAATGCCCCAAAGTTCAGTACCTGCTGTATCAAGTTTGAGTGTATAGTAATCAATGTAATCATCATAATGTTGGCTTACACCCGTTACATAGGTTTGACCTGCAGTATCGAGTGCAATGCTGGTAGCCCAATCTGTACCGGTGATCCCATCAAAAAGAGTGACCCATTCTTCGGTACCATCAGCTGAATATTTGATGATACCATAATCAGCATTACTATCCTCACTGGTACTGACGCCAGCCACATAGACATTGCCGCTATCATCCAGGGCGATATCAGTGATCCAGTCATCTGCCCAGGCACTTCCATTAAACAACACATCCCAAACTAAATTACCATCATTGTCAAATTTCAGTGTGGCAAAGTCAGACTCCACCGTCGCGCTGTAACTATAACCTCCGATAAAGATATTTCCTTCAGGATCAATCGCGATATCATTGGGGAAATCGTTATTGAGGCCAGCACCAGCATACTCTGCCAGCCATTGCTGTGTACCGGATGGATCATACTTGATGAGCAAAATGTCAGAGTCAATAAATGGTCCCCAGCGGTATCCGGTCACATAGACATTGCCGTCATCATCAACCAAAATATCATCCCCATAGGTATCGGTAATTCCAGCTTCGGTGTAGGTCTGGCTCCAGAGCAGAGTGCCTGAGGCATCATATTTTATAGTAAGCCAGCTAAAATCACTAATACCGGTTACATATACATTCCCGACATCATCTACAGTTAAACCTGTCAACACATCGCTACTAGGCATAGTATTGGATCCAAATTCCTGAATCCAGCCAAGATCGACACTGTCTGTCATGGTATCTCTAAACTGCCAGCTTGGTGTACTTGAATTGTCCATTCCCGGACCAAGTGTAGTTCCAGCATTTTGATACTCATTGATCAGCTCACTGGGTCGCATATCGATCATTTTCCCCAGTTTTGGATTGGAGTGATCTTGAAACAAATCAGCTGAGGAAGAGGTATTTCGTCCATATCCCATTCCACTGATAAGCAATAGTATTGATAAGATTAAGTAAGCTGGGGGATTCAGTTTCGAATGCATGGGATTTCTCCAAATATGGACATTATTTCTTTCGGCCTAAGTATGGCGTATAATGGTCCGAATTCAAAAATATTTCAAACTACAGAATCATCACAATTTGACTTAGAAATGGAATATATTTGTTCTGATAAAAGAAGTTACCTGAAATTGGAAATTTACTAGTTGGAGAGATAAAAATGAATACTAAGCTCCTTGTCATCATCAGTAGTGGAGACTCTGAAGTAGCTCAGGCTGGAACCACGTATGCTGTGAATGCTCTGAAACACGCCTGGATGGAAGAGGTGAAGTTGTACTTCTTTGGCCCATCTGAAGCACTCTTGCTCACTGATAAACGACTCCAGGCTCTATTAATGGATTATCAAAACGAACAAGAAACTGCGGTTGCGTGTAAAATGATTGCTGACGAAGATGGAGTTGGAGAAAAAGTCGCAGCCCTGGGTGTTAACGTTCAATATGTTGGTGAACAGATATCCACGCTCATCAAGAATGGATATACTCCAATGGTCTGGTAGGATCAGGGATCAAAAAAAACACCCTTCTGTTCAGGAAGGGTGTTGATGTATCATTAAAATTGGATTTGCGATTATCTCACACAGCGAAACCCAATCGTATTATAAGCTGATGTTGGTAAACCCTCGGTTCGATACCAGACTTTTAGGTTGTCTGTGTAATTGGACCAACTCCCACCTCGCAAGACATATGAGTCATTGGCACCATCATAAAATGAGTCAGTCCATTCCCAAGCATTTCCAACCATGTCATAGATACCAAAGGGACTCACACCTGAGGTTTGACCAACGGCGAGTAATTCCGGAGAACAACCTGAAAAATTCGCCAAATCACAGGTCGGATCATTATTACCCCAGGGGTAATCAAATTCTGTGTCAGCTCTGGCAGCAACTTCCCACTCCGCTTCAGTTGGCAGTGACCAGCCATAGAATGACGCAAATTCATCAGCACCATACCAGGTAACACCCACAACTGGATAGAGCGCATAACCTTCCGATATGGTGAAGGCTGAGCCATCCCATATAATTCGACTTCCTGTCATAAGCAGATTATAGACGAGGTCACCACCTGAGTTCTCAAACCCGGTTTCTTCAACATTCAGTGAAATTTCTCCTGCCACATAGGCTTCTTCCATAAAGGCGGCGTATTGAATATTTGTCACTTCATACCGCATCATCTCAATATCGGCAGCCAGGACATGGTCAAAGACACCAGAGGGAACACTCGCATCACCTATTGTATAGGTACCCGCACTTATGGTTTCCCACTCGCTATACAACCAGGCAATACTCCCAGTAGCCACATTGGTAAATGATGACTCCTGGCCATTGGCAAAGGCCAGAACACGATAGCTATACTCCGTTCCGTAAACCACGTCATAGTCGGTATAGGTAACAACATCTGGCAGCAGCTCGGCTACCTGAACGTAACCGGTTCCGTCATCACGTTGAATTCTAAAACCTTCCTCAACTGTGGAATTATCCTGCCATTCCAGGAGGATCTCTGTATCATAGGAAGTAGCAACCAGTGCTGAAGGTGTTATTTCCATGGGTGACTGAACATTAATAATGCCTGTATAATTAGATTGTTCAGTTGCTGTATAGGCAGCTACGCGATAACGATAGATCGTATAGTATTCCAGATCAGCATCGGAATAAAAAGTGTAGTTGGCACTGAGATCACCAATTTCCACAAAACCAGATCCTGCATCCCGTTCGATGACAAACCCATCCTCAAATGAACAATTGTCCACCCACGATAAATCAATGCTGTTGTCCTGAATAACAGCCTGCAGATTTACCGGTGCAAATTGAATGGGTGAAGTCACTGTAAATGACCAGGAGTAGTCAGACTGAAGTGTGGCTGTATAAGCCGAGACTCTATACCTGTAAATTACACCCTCTGTCAGGTCTGTGTCAGAATAAGCAGTAACATCCGATGTGACATCAGCGATTTCTACAAAACCACTCCCGTCATCTCGCTCTAAAATATATCCCAATTCGAAGATGCAGTTATCCTGCCAGGAGAGGTCAATAGAATTTGAGTTCACGAAGGCATAAAGATTGGTAGGAGAAAAGCTCAGGGGTGATTGGATTGAATATGAGTTCGTGTAATCAGACTGAGTTGAGCTGGTAAATGCAGCCACACGATACCTGTAGATCACATCAAAAGTCATATCTGTATCCAGATAACTCGCGGAATTGGCCCCTAGAGTAGCTAGGAGTGTATAACCTGCGCCTGAATTGCGCTCTACGATGTACCCCTCTTCAAAAATACAATTATCATTCCAGACCAATTGTATATTGTTGCCTACATCATCAGCAGTAAGATATGTGGGGGAAAATTGAAGAGGTGAGAGTCTAGACACTTCCCAGGAATATTCTGAAAGCTCTCCATCGTCGATAGCCGCCACCCGGTAAGTGTAAATAAGACCATATTCCATATCGGAATCCAGATAACCTGTCGTATCTGTACCCAATTCTGCAATTACTTCGAAACCTGTACCTGCATCTCTTTCAAGGATAAAGCCATCCTCGAAAATACAATTGTCCACCCAGCGTAGCTGGATTGATGTATCGACCGATGTGGCTGTCAGGTATGTAGGAGCAAAATTCAGAGGAGATGAAATACCTGAAGTGCTGGAATATGATGATCTTTCATCCGAAGTATATGCTGCCACTCGATAATAGTACCAGGCATCCTCTTCCATATCAAAATCAGTGTAAGTCACGACGTCAGCAGCAACGGTATCGATAGCAAGATATCCATAACCACTAGTAGATCCCTGACCCCTCTCGATGATAAATCCGCTCTCAAAAATGCAGTTATCCTGCCAGGTGAGGATAATTGAAGTATCGTTGGTGGTCAGCGCCAGGTTAACGGGTGCAAAAAGTAGCGGCGAATAAATTGAATAATAGGTTGAATAACTTGATTGGAGGGATGGCGTGAATGCGGCCACTCGATAACGAAACCAGGTGTCATATGCTAGATCAACATCCTCGTAGGTGGTAACATTTGCTCCCAGCTCTACCAGGGGTTCCCATCCTAATCCACCGTCGCGTTCCAATCTGAACCCTGACTCAAAAATACAGTTATCATCCCACCGTAAAACGATTGTTAGTGCGGTCGCATCAGCAGCTAGATTGGTCGGGCTAAAGCTGAGAGGCGAATTGACCAGAGCTGTATTGGAAAACTCAGAGTTGACACCCTCATAAAAGATGCCAACACGATATCTGTATTGCTTATCATACTCCAGAGCCACATCCAAGTACTCAGTGGCATTTGTCACAACGGTGGCCAAGGCCTGGTAACCACTGCCTTCATCACGTTCGATGACAAAACCAGCCTCAAAGCTAGAGTTATCAGTCCATCTAAGGCGAATCGTCGTATCACTTGATGAGGCTGTTAAGCCACCTGGAATAAATAATTCAGGAGTGTAAGTCGTCAAAGTAATTCGGACAAGATCGCTTAAAAAATAAGAGACACTTTCCGGGCCTCCAACATATTAAGCAAACACCTCATGGTGCTGCGATTTCATGTTAATACGCTTCCTCATCTGAAGCGTTTTTTGTT
>JABIFG010000328.1 GCA_018650795.1 Fidelibacterota bacterium | reverse complement strand
GCTTACGCTTGACCTAGTGAGAGGCCGTTGTGGGTCGGGTGCGACTATTGTTGTTATCAACCTTTAGCTTGAGCATCCGAAAAATCGTCTGCTGGCAATCTATTTCGTTTTAGACTCAGTGGCGGCTCATAGCCGAAAGCGCCCCCCTAATTGTCGATCATCAAGAGCCCGCAAGGGTTAAGGTTTCCTGAAAAAATGACCTGTGACTTCTGGGTGCTGGGCGGATAAACGCGCTATTGCTCCAGCGTTAATATCGGTTCCTTTGTGTTGCTCTCTCTCCATTGACAGAGCAACAGGTGCTTACTAGAGATACTAGAGCCTTTAGCTCGATTTCCTGCACACTTGCAAATTCTGTTTGAGTAGTTGGTTGATAATGTCTCTCCAGATTTCCATACTCTATACTGTGCTTGGCATTTTTCTACAGTCTCATAAGCCATTACTGTTGATGTCAGTAGTAATCCACAGATACTGGTGATAACCCTGTTCATACTTGCTCCTTTTTGATCAGGTTTCCATTGTCATTCAGTGACTTCTTTTGGATTGTATAAAATTTGTGCAGATCTTCCCATAGAGCCTGAACAATCACCATTGAAGCATCATCGGCATTGCCTTCACCGCATGATTCTTGTAGTTCATTGTTATGGTGTAGGTTGAAGCCATTCCTGATCAATTGTCCGAGATCGAAGTGCCTCTGGACAAGTTTTTCCTTTTCGGTAAGGAAGAGCATTTCCTTCCAGTCACTACCCAAGAATTCATGGAGCTGTCGAACCGCCTCGCTACAGGTGGTTGGTGATGAAGCGGCGAAGTAAGGTATGTTCATTCCTGTCATGAAGCGTAGAATATCAGGTATGTCGCTTCGTGTTGTTCTGTTGTTTCTTCTGTCTACGGCATCCTCAAATACAGTTGCTGAGGATAACTATTGTAGTGATCCTGATGTTGAACGTGAGTGGAAGCAGCTTATTGTAAATGCTGATGGTGCTCCAGAGCCGCGTTATTTGTATAACCTTCGTGCACGTCTATGTAGCCGTGTTCAGGCTGGTGAGTTACCGGTTGGTGCAGCAACTAAGCAGTTTGAGGATGTGCGTGAGCGTGTAATTCGGAAGATGCGGGAGCGCATCAAAAGGGAGCATACCGTCAATATTGAGCAGGTTGGCTAGTAACAGGTTCGCTCCATTACCGTCAGGCTGCGTTCTTCCGTTACGCTGATTGTGAGTCTGTATTTTGATTTCACATGCCGCCATTTTTTGGCATAGGTACACCAGTATGTTTTCAGTGGCGGTTTCCACCGTGCAGGCCCTTTGGCTCCCTTCTCTCGGTTGGCACTGGCAGAGGTTGTAAGCAAGTTCTCTGGGTCGTTTGCAAAGCTGCGCTTTTGCGAACGCCCCCAACCGGCTGCGCCGGTTGTGTGTGCGTGTTTCAGTGGTACGATATGATCAATATCGAGATTACTTGCCTTTGTGTACTGCTGCCCGTTGTAGGGGCCATTCCACTTCCCCCAGGTTACATTACAACCCTTATTACGTTTGTACTTAACTGGTATCAGTGAGTCACGTATTAGAATTTCTGCTCTGGTATTCTGGCAGTCTTTATCCTCGTCAACCCAGTGTGGCCAGCTTTTTCGGTTATAGCTGCTGTTTGTTTGTTGTTGCTGGTTTCTCTTCTTGGCTCCATTTCTTTCGTTACAACTGTCCCTGTGACAATGGTACTCACCGGTGCTCTTGTTGGTATGGCCGCCGTTACTGTCGAGGCCGCCACGGTGTGCTGTGGTGCTGTTACTGGTGGTAAGCAAGAGTATCGTGAGTAGTATTTTTTTCATGGTAAGGATCATACTGTATATCTCTCTGTTTCTCCCTTTTGCACTGTTCGCTATCTTTTGCGTTAGCCGGTAACGATACTGGGCGTTCCACCTTGTTGTGGGGAAAAGCATTCCACAACAAAGTGGGCGGGCTATCCGTGGCTTCGGTATTGCGGAAAAAGCACCCGCAATACTGCTTCGCACCACTACTATCCCTAACGCAATAGCCAAGCCACTCAGCAATAAAAAGACATTACTGAGTG
>JABIFG010000327.1 GCA_018650795.1 Fidelibacterota bacterium | reverse complement strand
TGAACATGATCCAGAACTTCCTCAATTTCTTCAAGGGTCACAAAGGCATTGTGAAGACGGACCGGTGCCGGAGCGCCAGGAGCCAGGAATAGCATATCCCCACGTCCCAATACTTTTTCAGCACCATTTTGATCCAGGATGGTTCTGGAGTCATTCTTCTGGGCGACCTTGAAGGCGATACGAGTTGGGAAATTGGCTTTAATCACACCGGTGATGACATCCACAGAAGGTCTCTGGGTGGCAATCACGAGGTGAATTCCCACTGCACGAGCCATCTGGGCTAAGCGAGCGATTGGTTCTTCAATTTCCTTACCTGCTGTGATCATGAGGTCAGCCAGCTCATCCACCAACACTACGATATACGGCAATGGATTGAATCCATCTTTGCCTGTAGCTCGTTCATTGTATTGATCGATGTTCCGAACCGTTTTCTTAGAGAGCAGGTCATAGCGTTTTTCCATCTCTAAAATTGCGGAGCGCAATGCATGAATCGCATTCTTCGGTGTGGTAATCACATACTCATCAATGGATTCACTGGTAATAAGATGATATCCCTGCAGACGCTTATAGGTCGAGAGCTCCAATTTTTTTGGATCAATCATGATGAATTTCACCTGGTCAGGTCGCGCTCTGTAAAGAATTGATGTGATGATAGTGTTAATACATACTGATTTTCCCGACCCCGTAGCTCCAGCTACTAAGAGGTGAGGCATTTTAGCCAGATCAGCAACAAATATTTCACCGGCTGTCGTTTTCCCAAGGGCAATGGTCAATACTGAGGATGGTTCCGAAAATTTTGGTGAATTGATGCCACTTTTGAAAAAGACGATTTCTGGTTCTTCATTGGGTAGTTCGATTCCAACTGAATTCTTTCCCGGAATCGGTGCAATGATACGGACACTCTGTGCCTCCATTACTCTAGCAATATCATCGGATAGATTGGCGATTTTTGAGACTCGGATACCTGGACCCGGTTCAACCTCGTATCGGGTAATAACTGGACCTGGAGCAATATTGGTTACTCGACCCTCAACACCAAAGGTCTCCAAGGTCTGAATCAGCAACTCAGCATTACTTAACAGTATTTCTTTGGACTGTCCATCTGAGCTAGGAGGTGGTTCCATGAGCAGATCAACTGAAGGTAGTTTATATTCCCTTTTGGGAACCCTGACCTGAGCCTCATCATAGTCGACTTCGTCCTCGATGACAGCATCTTCTATTTCAATTTCATTGGGCTTAAGGGTGGTCTGCTCGGCTTTACCTAAGTTCTTTGGAGGCAGCATTTCTTCACGTTGAATCGGTGGTGGTACGGGTTCTGCAGCTGGTTTTGGTGATGGTGCCTGATCAGTTCTGACAGGTGTACCCTCTTCTTCACGCTGAATTGGTGCCTGTGACCTCTCCTTGAGATCTTTAACCTTTGCCCGCTTCTTGCTGGCGATATTAAGCTTGTTACGGAGTTCAGAAATCCGATCCTCAATCCAGTCATTGAGACGGCGGAATGAAAATCCCCTCCAGGCCTGGACAGTGACAAATCCAATACTGAGTAGGATTAGAATAGATCCAGGGAAACCGAGAAAATCCTTTAACAGCTGACCGATACTCACGGTAAGATATCCGCTATGCCTGAACAATTGCTCTGAAGCCATACCGCTTTTTTCAGCAATCAGGCTAAAGAGCGTCATCAGGATGAGCGTGGTTCCAAAACTATAGCCAGTCAACCTAAAAACCGGTTGAAAATCTTTTTCCGAAAAAACTACATAGCCCCAGATGCCAATTAGAGAAGCGATTATAAGCGATCCCCATCCGAGGAACATCTTAAATAGCGCCCAGGAGATGAAAATCCCCACATAGCCCATCCAATTGTGGAAGTGTACACCAGGCATAATGCTCAATTCTTCAGTGGGTTCATGACTTACCAAACTGAGGAGTACAAATATTCCTACGACCATGGTGAGAATACCCAGAATCTCGCGGCTTTTTTCTTCTAAACTGATTTGCTTCTTTTTGGCTACCATATGCTTAACCGGTTTTCTTATTAATAAAGGGTGGTTTAACAACCTTGATGGCGAGACGACGTCCTCTAATCTCAATATTCAGTTCTGTGTTCACTTTTTGATGAGGCTTATCAATGTAAGCCAGACCTATTCCTTTTTTTAGAGAAGGACTCTGTCCCCCACTGGTAACTGCACCTACCTTTTTATCACCAGCATAGATTTCATAGCCCTGGCGTGGCAGTCCCCGTTCCAGCATTTCAAAGGCAACCAGAAATCGGGAGATTCCCGCCTCTTTTTGCTTAATCAAAGCATCGCGGCCCAGAAAATCACCATGTTCAAGATCTGTCGCCCAACCCAGACGAGCCTCTAGTGGAGTGGTAGTCTCATCAATATCATTTCCATAAAGGCAAAACTTCATTTCCATTCTTAAAGTGTCACGAGCCCCCAGACCGATTGGTGATATACCGTATTCTTCACC
>JABIFG010000326.1 GCA_018650795.1 Fidelibacterota bacterium | reverse complement strand
GCCCTATACTCATCAACTGATTCATAATGGAGTGGTCCACCTGGTCTTTCTTTCAAAATTGCCACCTGATGCATAACAAATAATTCATCTATGAAATCAAAAGATGTCCAAGCTGATGAATACTGATCAATGACCACTTCCTCAACCTGTGCAGGGAAGGAAGCTTCAAATCCACCTTTTATTGATCTATAATTTGCTCCTGCAGCGAATTGGGTCAATGTTATTAAACTACAAATGGCTATTACATATCTACTCATGGTAACACAACCAAACCATTCAACAATTCATCGATAATCTCAGTGTTAGTATTTACTATATTGCGCCCTGAATAGACTAAGAACTGGGCAGAACCGTTTGCGTTCGAATAATAATAAGCATAGTAAGAGAGATTAATTCCTTCCAACGTACCAACCATTTCTTGGTGAAGCACTTTCAGCCCATTTACGAGGCGATATTCTTGGTTGACTATCCGCATATCTGGGGCCACGTCCTTCGCTGTTTCGAACGCTATATTTGCAAGATTATCGATTGGGATTTCAACTTTTTCAGTAATAACTAGTCCATAAAGATCATTATATCTATATTCTAATTCATACTCCGCGTCTTCATTGAGTTCCGCTTTGTTAAATGTCCATGTCTTAGGATTAATGTAAAATCCGATATTTAAATTTTTACTTCTCACTAAAAATGAGGAAGATTTGTTTTTTTCAAATACTTCAGGATTTGTTTTAATAATATTTTTTGAACCAGGAGAAGATTCAAATTCCCATGTTTTGTCGGGCATGAGGATTACTATCTCTCCTGTCTCTGTTGTAGCCTTTTGCTGAGTAAAAATTGGACTAAGTAGAGACAAGAACAAAGCTGTAAACAATGTATTTCTCATAGGGTTCTCCTCAAAGAAAAGTTAAGTAACAAGTAAATTGACAAAGCGCTGATGAGAAAATTCCTATAAATTATAAATAGAAATTAGTTTTCTCGAATTTCCCCCTGTGATGGAATAACTGTATTAAACAGCACAGGGAATCGGAATGAATGGATACTGTTTATAAATCTGGTTGAATGCTATTATTGGCAAAGATAACCTTTCCATTATCAATTGCAAATTAATGATAATTTCTATCATCATTAATAATAATAGCTTAGGTAGGTCAGATCGATCCCATTGTCCTGAGCAGAGACCTCGCCCCTTATTTGGGTGGGTGCCTCTCTAAATAGGCAGAGCTGTTTGTCATTTTAATTTGTACCAGGTCAACAAGTCTAGACCCCCTGCTTAGGAAGCAGGGGGTCTAGACTTAGAAACTTTGTTATATAGGGGTTTGAAGATAGTCTCTTGATTTGTTGCCTGCGGAATGAAGCCTGCTAATACATTCCTCTTTTGTTTTTTTTGAACGATCATCGGATCTGAAATCCAAAGCTCCCCCCTACCAAATGGCTCCCTATCTGCCTTTGAGAGGTCAACAGAAAATTGTTCCCCACTGGTCCCCCATTTCATGCACGTTGGGTTTCTTTTAAGCTTCTCCAACAACCGTTGGGGGTACCTCAGCCTTCGGTTTCACTTTCAGTTGCTCGACCAGGAAGCTTGGTGGAAATTTGGTATAGATCATGGTAGTTTCAATTTCGCTATGACCCAATAGCTCTTTCACAAACACGATGTTATTGGTCTGAACCAGCATTCTGAGTGCGTATGTGTGACGCAAACTGTGAAGGGTCTTACCCGGTGAAATCTCTGCATTGTCTGCAATGCGACGAAAGGCATGAGTGATCGAATCGGGTCGCAGTGGATTAGTCGTTGCTGCAATGTAGTGTTCCTTTAGATCCTCAGGTATCGGGACCATCCTATCCCTTCGACTTTTAGCATGTTCAGCCGGGATGATTACATAGTCACCTTCTAACCGGCTATGATGCAGTTCTCTTAATCTTAGTCCCAGACCCTCATATGTTTTGAACGTCGATAGCAATTTTGGTGTTTTCACCTTCTCATAGAATTTATCAAGTTCATCGGGAGTTAGGAATTTTGGTAATGGTTCGTCCATTTTGATCTGCTGAAGCTTGACCGGGGTCAAGATATACCCCTCATTGAGTAACCACGATGTAAACGCATTTACGGAGCGAATACGGATATTAGCGGTGCCGTCAGATAGCTTATTCGACTTGATGTGATCGACCATTCGAGTCAAATGAGATTTTTGTAGAGAACTCACCAGCATTGAAGGAGAGTTGACAGCTTTTAGGCTGTCAAATGCAGTTTCGTATGTTGAAATCGTCTTTGGCCGCAACCCACCTTTTTTCTTTGCCTCAATAAAGCGAGTGATAGCATTATCTAATGCGAGATCCTCTAACTCAGCCTCGGCAATTATCTTCGCCTTAAAGAGCACTTCCTTATCTTGGATTAGACGAAGACGACGTTCAGCCTCACGCAGATTCCCAGTACCAGTGGCGATTGTCTTTTCACGTCCACCAGGTAAGCGGATGCGGACATAGTACTTATTGCGCTTTTTTACTAATGATGCCATGATCGATACTCCGTTGAATCATGAAACCTAATCTACACAACCAGACAATACAACGAAGGAGTCCGCTTATTGAGCAATTGAATTTTGGAATCATAATTAGTGTGCGTCTTTATGCATATATAATTCGAGAGGCCAAAGGATTTGACTGACTTTTCGGTACAAGACAGGGACTCCGAATAACACTGATCCTTCAGGTACTTTTTTCGAACCCAGACCAATTGATTAAGAGAACCTTATAAATTACGGTACTCGCCTGAGTATCAACGTGTTACGACATTGTCACCCCACCCATGGCCAAGGAATTGTGGCCAAGCCACTAATTTGAGATTTGAACCAATTGACTGTAAGTCGTCAAAGTAATTCGGACAAGATCGCTTAAAAAATAAGAGACACTTTCCGGGCCTCCAACATATTAAGCAAACACCTCATGGTGCTGCGATTTCATGTTAATACGCTTCCTCATCTGAAGCGTTTTTTG
>JABIFG010000041.1 GCA_018650795.1 Fidelibacterota bacterium | reverse complement strand
CCCGTTCAATATGAAGGAGTGGGATGCCGGAGTCAGTAGTGATGATAAGCGCTGGGCCTACGGCACACCGCCCTCCGGCAACGCCAACTTCGCTTGGTTGCAACATATGCTCTACCATCTGGCACCCAATGGCAGCATGGGGCTACTGCTGGCCAACGGCTCGATGAGTTCCAACACCAAGAATGAAGGCACCATTCGCAAGGCACTGATTGAAAATGATCGGGTCGAGTGCATGGTGGCACTGCCGGGACAACTATTCACCAATACCCAGATCCCCGCCTGTATCTGGTTTCTGACTAAAAACAAGGGAGAGCGCACCTCGGCCAGCGGTAAAAAATTGCGCGACAGAGCGGGAGAGGTGCTGTTTATCGATGCCCGCAACCTCGGCTATATGAAAGACCGCGTACTGCGTGACTTTACCCCGGAAGATCTGAATCAAGTTACCGAGACCTTCCATAACTGGCAGACAGGAGAGAACTATGAGGATGTGGCTGGTTTTGTGAAGTCGGCCCAACTGGAAGAGCTGCAAAAGCATGACTATGTGCTCACTCCGGGGCGCTATGTGGGGGCTGCTGCCGAAGAGGAGGATGGAGAACCCTTTGCTGAGAAGATGGCGCGTTTGACTGGACAGTTGAGATCGCAGTTTGAAGAGGCGGATCGTTTGGAAGGGGAGATTAAGAAGAACTTGGCGGGGTTGGGTTATGATGTTTGATTGGCCACTTAGAAATATTTCAGATGTGGCAGAGTTTTTGAACAGTAAGCGGGTACCCTTGAAAGGCTTAGATCGAGGGAAGCGTCAAGGGTGTTATCCATACTACGGGGCATCAGGTATTGTCGACTATATTGATGATTATATATTTGATGGGACTTATCTTCTTATTTCAGAAGATGGCGAGAATCTTTATTCTAGAAAAACGCCAATAGCATTTAAAGTATCGGGCAAGTTTTGGGTTAATAATCATGCTCATATATTGATTGAGAAAGAAGAAGGAATTTTAGATTACTTAGAATATTATTTTTCTGATCTAGATCTGTTGCCATATATAACTGGTGCTGTTCAGCCTAAACTTAATAAGAAAAACTTGGATTCGATAAGAATCCCTATTCCGCCAAAAGAAGAAAGGCTGTATATAAACAGGGTTTTGAATTCTTTCACAGATAATATAGAACTCAACCGTCAAACCAACCAAACCCTCGAACAGATCGCTCAAGCCATCTTTAAAAGCTGGTTTGTCGATTTTGAACCCACCCGTGCCAAAATCACTGCCAAACAAAACGGACAAGACCCAGAACGTGCAGCAATGGCTGCCATCAGTGGAAAGTCATTAGAGGAACTCGATCAACTCAGCCCAGAACAACAGCAACAACTTAAAAATATTGCAGTCTTGTTCCCCGATGCACTGGTTGACTCTGAGTTGGGAAAAATCCCAAGGGAGTGGAAGGCTGAACAGTTGAGTGAATATTTCGATGTTAAGCATGGCTATGCGTTCAAAGGCGAATACTTCTCTGATAAGCCAACTGAAAACATACTGTTAACGCCGGGAAACTTTAGGGTTGGTGGTGGATTCAAATTTAATAAATTGAAATATTACGATGGTCCTATGCCAGAAGATTATATTCTGGCAAGAAATGATCTCTTAGTAACAATGACGGATTTAAGTAAGCAGTCTGATACTTTGGGTTTTCCTGCTCTAATTTCAGAGGTTGGAGATTTTAAATTCTTGCATAATCAACGATTAGGCAAGGTGGTTGGTAAGGATGGAGAGTTTCATAGATATTTTCTATATTTTCTCCTCAAATCTCACCGCTATAGAGGGGAGATAGTTGGAGGTGCAACAGGGACTACAGTTAAACATACCGCACCAAAAAAAATACTGGCTTTTATGCATCCGTTTCAGGGTGAGTTAGAAGGTATTTTTAATATGCTTGCGAGTTCGTTATATTCAAAAATTGAAAACAATCTGAATAATAATAAATCCTTAGAGATGCTTAGGAATTCCTTACTGCCAAAATTAATGTCTGGTGAATTAGGAGTGCCTGGAGGTGATTCTTCATGACGGTGAACAAGGACTATGTAGAAGAGGCCTTGCTCTGCCATAACTATTTCCCTTTTCAAAAGCGGATGAGAGAGGAGTTGCCTCCTGTTTTTACATCTAGACAATTAGTGCCTGATGTTGCCGTAAAATTAACTGCAAAAAAACACCGGAAAGAGGGGTATGATCAAGTTGAATACCTGATGACACGACATACTAATATTTCACGACCAATCTCTATCCCTCATCCTTTAGCATATTGTCATTTAGTAAAGTCGATAGTGGATAATTGGGCTGAGTTTTCTTATGTTTGTGATAATAATGTAAGTAAAGTAAAGCCTGATAAATATGCGGATAATCGTTTGTTGTTGATGGATTATGGTGATAATTGTTCAAAGACTGATGTGGCGTTGAGGTTTGGTTTTGGTAAGAAATTTAGAGTTCATACCGATATTACAAACTGCTTTCCAAGTATATATACGCATGCGATACCGTGGGCATTGGTTGGTTTTCAATATTCCAAAAGTAATAGGAAGAATTCTCTTTGGTTTAATCAGGTGGATTATTGTCAAAGAATGCTTAAGCGTGGTGAGACGCAAGGTATTGCAATTGGGCCTGCGACCTCAAATATCTTATCTGAAGCAGTTCTTGCGCGAATAGATGAGACTCTTTCAGAAGAGTTTTCTTATTTTAGGTATATTGATGACTATACCTGTTACTGCAAGACTTTTGAGGAAGGCCAACTTTTTTTACGGCGTTTACGTGAAGAGCTAAAAAAATATAAGTTAGTTCTAAATATAAAAAAAACAGAAACTGTGGAGCTTCCCGCTCCGATTGAGCCTGGTTGGATAGTTGATCTGTCAACTAGAATGCCAGCTGGTTATTTGAATGATAAGAATATTAAGCGGTACTCATCAAGCGAAGCTGTTAGGTTTATTGACTACGCTGTCCGCGTAAATAATGAATACCCGGATGGAAGTGTGTTGAAATATGCAGTTAAGTCTATTATTAATCATTTAGATGAACCTGCTAAGCATCAGGTGCTCCTGTACTTACTAGGATTAGTAAGATATTTTCCAATATTGTTACCGTTGATTGATGGATTGTTGGCAGCAAATGCCGGCTATAATCATGTTTATGCAAAATATCTTAATGTGATTTGTATAGAAAACTCTCTCGAAGGTAGGTCTGATGGTATTGCCTGGTCATTGTATTATTTGAATAAATATAAACTTCCGATTTCATATGAGATTGTCGAAAAGGTCGTGGCATCAAAAGATTGTATTGGGCTTACTATGCTCTATATGAGTGGGGAGTTTGAGTGTGAAGTGATTGGTTTCTTGAATGCTGTAGATCATTCTGATCTTTATGAGATCGATCAGTATTGGTTACTGTTCTATCAGCTATTCTTTGATGGGAAATTGTCAAACCCTTATGCTAATGATGACACTTTCGATATTTTGAAAGCAGAGGATGTTTCTTTCATTGAAAGAGAAGATCATCAAACAATTGCTGAAAAGGCCTTCTCAGCCAAAAAAGTACAGGCTATTTTTACTTCTGTTCTTGACTCCAGAATTGATGAAAATGGAGTATCGATACCATGATAAATGAGAACCGACACGTACACAGAAGTGCAGCGGTGTCGGGCTTATTGATGCAGAGTGTAGCCAATAGCGGTAATTTGTCAATTATGGATAGGGTGATTATGGCTGTAAAGAGGATATTGGTATCAACTCTCACATTGCAATATATGGAGGCCGCATGCTAACCATCAGCACGCTGGAGGATATAGCAGCACTGCGTGAGTCCGCTGATGTGGAGTGCAAGCTGGCGCAGGGGCGTGATAAAAAGGGTGCCTTTCCCAAGGATGCTTGGGAAACCTACAGTGCCTTCGCCAATACGGAGGGCGGCAATCTTTTTCTGGGGTTGAAGGAGAAGGCTGATCGTAGCTTTGAGCTGGCGGGTGTTGCCGATCCACAGAAGGTGCTGGATGAGTTCTGGGCGGGTCTGAATAATCCTCAAAAAGTCAGCCGTCATGTGATGTTGGAGAAGTGGGTACAGGTTATCTCGATCAACGGTAAAAATATGGTCCACATTCATGTGCCGCCTGCGCCACGTAAGTACCAACCAGTCTATATCAAGGGGAACCCGTTAACCGGAACTTATAAGCGCTTGGGTAGCTTTGATGTTTGTGTGGATGAGGCAAGCGTTAAACGTATGTTGGCAGAGGCGCAGGAGAGCAGCCGAGATGAATATATTGTAAAGGGCTTCAGTCTGGATGATCTGGACCTAGAGAGCCTGTCTGCTTATCGCAATATGCTCCGCTCTTTTAAAAGTGACCATCCTTGGCTTGGCCTTGGTGATCAGGATTTTCTGGCCAGTTTGGGGTGCTGGCGCAGAGACCGTGATACGGAAGAGAAGGGCTTAACCTTGGCAGCGCTGTTGATGTTTGGTAAGCACCGGCCTATTCATGAAGCCGTCTCCAACTATATGTTGGATTATCAAGAGCAGCCTGAAGACACAAGTGAGATCCGTTGGCTAGACCGAATTGCTCCTGATGGCACGTGGTCGGGGAATCTATTCGACTTCTACCGTAGAGTGATTCGCAAGCTTGAAGAGGATCTGAAGGTGCCATTTGCTGTGGTGGATAATGTGCGGCAAGATGACACTGCAATACATCAGTCTATTCGAGAGGCGCTGATCAACTGCCTGGTTCATGCGGACTATTCAGACCGGGCATCGGTCAAGGTGGTTAAATCACCGAGAGGCTTCTATTTTCGTAATCCGGGGTTAATGCGTGTGCCAGCTGAAGTGGCCCTAGAGGGTGGCGAAAGTGACTGTCGTAACCGTACGTTACACTCTATGTTTCTGCTATTGGGTTTGGGGGAACGTGCTGGTTCTGGGTTGCCCAAGATCCGGCAGGGGTGGACAGAGCAGGGGCATGAACTCAAGCTATTTGATAGCCATGAGCCCTATCTGCATTCTGTAATGGAGATGAATTGGGCCGTAACTGGTGGTGTGACTACCCAAGAAACTACCCAAGAAACTACCCAAGAAACTACCCAAGAAACAGAGATAACCCTTTCTGAAAAGCAGAACGAAATATTGATTTACTTGAGAGTGCATCCCAAGGCAACACGAAAAACGATTGCATTGGCATTGAGTGAACTTTCTGAAGAGGGTGTGAAGTATCACCTGAAAAAGCTTCAGGGGCTTGGTGTATTGGAGCGTGTGGGCTCTACCAAAGCGGGTGAATGGAGGGTGTTGATATGATTATAGAAGGGCAACTAGAGCAACTCTGTATCAACTGCTTTCAATCCACCGGATGCACCGCTGCTTGTGATGGACAACGAACGCTCCAGGGAGGGGGTAAATGACAACTGACACGCAGCAAATCCATCTATTTCAGTCTGCGGATGGATACATTCAGTTTGATGTGGCGCTTGATCAGGACACGGTTTGGTTGAGTCTTGAGCAAATGGTGTTACTGTTTGAGCGTGATAAATCGGTGATTTCTCGCCACCTTTCCAAT
>JABIFG010000325.1 GCA_018650795.1 Fidelibacterota bacterium | reverse complement strand
CCGTCCGCCACTCTTACCTTATTCTCGAATACCAACATACTTTTTGAATACTAAAATTGGTTCATATTTAGCATATCCCACCCTGTTCATGGCGAGGGGGATATTCTTCTAATAACTCGAAAATGGGAGAGAAACATGATCAAATTCAGTAAACAACAGCTCAAAATTCCACAGATGAGCAAACCGGTTTATCTGGTAACAGGTGGTATGTCAAAATTTGACAGAGCCATACCTGAGAAGCGGACTGAAGAGCTGGTGATCGACGCCTTTTTAGAGGCAGCCGAATTTATCAAGAAGTCCCCTGAAGATTTAAAGAAGTACATCCATAGCTGCTACTATGGTCATTTTGCAGATCACTTTGGTGATCAACTGCTTGGGGAGGCAGTCATACATGATCGTCTTGGCTTGGATCCATTGGGAAACGTCGGTATTAAAACTGGTGGTGCCACAGGTGGTTCAACCATATGGGAGGCTTACAAAGCCGTTGCCTCTGGATACTCAGATACTGCCTTGGCCATGGGTTGGGAACGCATGGATGAAGTTCCCACTGATGAAGGTAATCACTATATCGCCTCAGCAGCTGATAAAGATTGGGAAACCCCCATGGGTCACATCTATACCGGCTACTATGCTGTCATGGCTCAAAAATACTGGCAGGTATTTGGTAAAGAGGAAGAATCTTTCCGTAGAACTCTGGCCGAAATCGCCGTAAAAAATAAGGGCTATGCCCGCATGAATCCCCATGCACAGAGCCCCATGAAAATCACTGTGGAGGATGTACTAAACTCTCCTATTGTAGCTCATCCATTACGCGCACTTGACTGTTGCCTGATGAGTGTCGGCGCTTCCTGTGTCATCCTGGCTGATGAGAAAACAGCCTATGAGATGACAGACAATCCACTACTTCTGTATACGTCCGCCGGTTCCCACACCCTGCGTGTAGCTGACCGTCGGGATATGGATATTCCTTTGCTGCCTAACGAAAGCCCTGACCAATACAAAGACCTGGGTGTCCGTTTCCCCGGTGGTGATAGATATCCTGGCTTTACCGGATTTCTTGCAGCCCGCATGGCGGCCTACTATGCTTATGGAATGGCTGGCATTGTTGATCCCACAGAAGACCTTGATCTTGTCGAATTGCACGATGCCTTCACAATAAGCGATATCCAAACTTATGAAGATATTGGCATCCGTCCCTATGGTGAGGGTCGCAGCTATGTAGAATCGGGAGATTGTTATCATACCAATCCATTCACTGGTCAACCTGGCAAGTTGCCGGCTAACCTTTCTGGAGGTCTCATCGGTTGTATGCACGCTGTGGGCGCCACGGGAATTATGCAAGTGATCGAGGTGGCTCAACACATCTGGGGTCGTTGGGCGGAAATGCACAGCGATGAAGCGAAATGGAAACGTTTCAACCGTGTGAAACCAGATGACTGGACCGATTTACAGGTAAAGGGTGCCAAACGAGGATTGGCAATTAGTCATGCCGGCGTTGGCTCCCATGTCACAGCTACTGTCCTTGTCCACCCAGACCATCAATTGAAAGGGAGGGGCTAAGATGACTACTCAAAATAGAGGAACTGTCAAGGTTGAGAATGGTCGTTATCGTGTAACTGGTAATTTCCATTATGGCTACCCTAATGAGCCAATTAGAGATGAATCAGGCAAGCTTTTGGGTATTACCAATCCCGCCGACATGACCCATATCCACTCCTACGGTGGTGAAGCACCCTTTTTTGAAAATCTAAGCAACGCAAAATTGTTGGGTACAAAATGTGCCAATCCAAAATGTGAGACGTATGGTTCTGTATATATTCCATATCGAATACACTGCCCAGATTGCCTCATGCGCTGTGAGGAAATTGATCTCACCGAGTTAGCTCGGAAAGGTGCCAGTGTGCATACCTTTATGATTACTGAGCGAACCGGGGCGTTCAATACCTTGGAAAAACCCATTCGTTTTGTAAATGTTGAGTTTGAGGGTGTTTCAACCATCCTGATGGGATATCTCTCAATTGGAGAACCAAGCATCGGAATGAAAGTGGTTCCCATTTTTCAAACTAAGAATCCAACTTTCACCATCATGGATCTCTCCTGGGTACCGGCAGGCACAGACGCTGCTGCCTTGCCTGAGGGTTTTAGCTTTTAAAAGGGTATCATGTAATACACTCAACTCCAGACTGGGATTCAAATCCCAGTCTGGAGTTTTTAAAACCATCTTTTTCCTCACTCTGCTTCTTCTTTCAAATTTATTCATTGCTTGCCACGGCGAAGCATGTCCTTTTACTTGGTATGGCATGTGTTTAGTCTAATTTTGCGACTATGAAATCTTTGAACCAGGAGTATTAATTTTGAATCATTTTATAGATTGGTGGCAGCACCTGCCATCTCAGATGGATCCCGTCATATTCAGCATTGGTAATTTTCCTCTGCGCTGGTATGGTATGATGTATATCGCTTCGTTTGCAGTGACATACTTTATCGCAAAATATCGGATCAAGGACGAAAAGTTACCGTATAGCCTGGATTTTCTAGCTGATGCCATTATGTATGGCATAGTTGGCGTAATCCTCGGTGGACGTTTTGGATATGTGCTCTTCTATGGCTTCGAAGACCTGTTGATGGATCCAATCCGAATCATTTCCCCAATCGCCAAAATCAACGGCCACTGGAAATTTACCGGTATCTCCGGTATGTCATATCACGGTGGTGGTATTGGTGTAACTATTGGGCTTTGGTTATTCGCACGTAAACACAAAGTGAAATTTTTTGAATTAACAGATTTGATAATGGTGGGTATTCCGTTAGGCTATACTTTTGGACGTATTGGGAATTTTATTAATGGTGAACTCTATGGACGGGTCACGGAGAGTTGGATAGGCATGTATTTCCCGCATGCCAGAGATGGACTATTAAGACATCCATCCCAACTTTATGAAGCACTATTTGAAGGAATAGTTTCATTTGCTATCGTTTGGTCATTCAGGAAGAAGGCTCCATTCCAGGGCTTTCTCTCCGGATTATTCTTATTTACCTATGGGTTTGCACGTTTCTTTATAGAATTCTTCAGACAGCCAGATGCACACCTCGGGTTTATACTGTTCAATTATTTTAGCATGGGACAGCTCCTCAGTTTCGCAATGATGCTGGGAGCATGCCTGGTATGGTACCTGGGGTACACTCAGGATAAAGCTTCAGGAGAAGTTGCTAAGTGACCTTGCTTGTTCTTGCCATTGGTGCGCTAATACTGGGACCTGTATTGGCAAAATTATTTGAGAAACAACCTGGTATAAACCGCTTTTTGGATGGTTTTATCCTGGTTTCAATTGGTGGTATCGCTGTCATTCATCTTTTGCCTGAAGCTGTTGTCGAGATTGGCGGAATGGCCTTCCTGATGGTCATAATTGGTGCCTTATTACCCTACTTTGCTGAGCGGGTCTTTCACAGCTATGAGCGCGCCACCCATGGTGGTGTTCTCGTACTCGCATTCAGCGGTATCCTTGTTCACACTCTCCTCGATGGAATTGCAGTTTCACAGGCATCCCTAGATCATGGATCTGGAGAAGTCCTGGCTTATGCAGTCATCCTACATCGTCTCCCAGTTGGATTGCTCATCTGGTGGGCATTAAAACCACTCAGCAGTATTAAAGTAATTGTAAGTGTGCTGGCCCTGATGAGTCTGGCCACTGCTGCCGGATTTGGACTGGGTGCAGCTGAATTTCCTGGAGTACATTCCACATACATTACTTATTTCCAGGCCCTGGTAACTGGCTCTCTCCTGCATGTACTCTTTCATCGTCACATTCATGGTACGGATGAAGAGGAAAAGAGTCATGCGCATACCAAAACCAAAAACGCGCTACCATCAGCATTTGGAGCTCTGGTAGGTGCCGGTCTCTTATATTCTCTTCCACTTGGCCATGGGCTACCCCATGCACATTCAATTGGATCAACAACTCATCTTACCATCTCACTCTTTTTTGAGAGTGCTCCTGCCTTGCTGCTGGGATTCGTGATAGCTTCCAGTATTCAAAATTTTATTCCTGATGCCGGAATCAATTGGCTCCATTCAAAAAGCAGATCTGTAAGAGTGGGGAAGGGGATGCTTTTTGGTCTCCCACTACCCATCTGCTCCTGTGGGGTTGTCCCACTCTACCACAGTCTTGTAAGGCGTGGTGTTTCCGTTGGTGCTGGAATGGCATTTTTAATCGCCACTCCTGAATTAGGTATTGATGCTATCATGATTTCAGTGCCGCTCCTGGGCTGGAAGATGACGCTCGTACGATTAATAGGAGCTGGGTTAATTGCCTGGCTCACCGGCTATATCATGGACTTACTGGTTCCTGCGAAACAGGAGGCAGCTATCCCTGTAATTGAGACAGAAAAGTTGAAGGCGACTGTTGATCCATGGAAACGTTTCTGGTCAACATTGAACAAAGAAATGATTGACCATCTTGGTCCCTGGGTTCTTTTGGGGCTGATTATCGCAGCCATCACTGATCCATTTCTCGGCAAACTGGATTGGAGCTCATTCCCATACGGAGTTGATATTCTTATCATGGCCATTATTGGAATGCCCCTTTATGTCTGTGCTACCGGAGCCACACCCATCGCCGCAGTTATGCTCATGAACGGTGTTTCAGCCGGTGCAGTCTTGGCATTTCTGATTACTGGTCCGGCAACCAATATTACTACCCTCGGTGTGATGAAAAAACTCCACGGTGGGCGCATTGCAATTATTTTTCCACTGGTGATCATTGGCTTGACCATAGTCATTGGATTCGGAGTTAATTTTATCATGGGTGACACAGCTTCGGTCGGTGCAGGTGCAGAAATAAGTGATGATCATTCATGGATTAACCTGCTAGCTGGCGGTATCTTGTTGCTGCTCTTCGCGGGGTCGCTATTTAGAATCGGTCCAAGGGGAATGCTGGAAAATCTTTATGAAGGTTTAGGGGATTCCGAAGAGGACGACGACTGCTGTGATGACTGTCACGATTAGAGGATGAATACATGAAAGTTTTACTTGCTGGCGGTGGAAGTTCCCATGAACGAGAGGTCTCGCTGAACTCTACAGCTGCTATGGAACGGGCACTCCAGGAATTGGGTTATACCTACTACAGTGTGGATTTGAGCAATGAGTTAGATGTGACCCAGCATTGGGATGATTCCTACGATATCGTTCTGTTGGGTTTTCATGGACGAGCAGGAGAGGATGGATTGTTGCAAGCCACCTTAGAGGCCAATAACATCCCCTTTACGGGAGCAGGTGTGGCCGACAGTCTGTTGGCTTTCTCAAAGGATGCCTCAAAACGCCAGTTCAAGAAATATGGTATTCCAACTGCAGAGTGGGAATTACTCCTGCATGAGCGTGGAGGAGACCTACCTGAAACCAAACTCCAACTGCCCTATGTTATCAAACCTGATAATGAAGGATCCACAATTGGCTTGTCTGTCTGCGAAAAGACAGAAGACCTCATTGAAGCCAGACGCGTATCCGGTGCTTTCAGCAGACTGATTTTTGAAAGCTTTATTCCTGGGCGCGAGCTCACTGTCGGTGTTCTCGGAAATCAAGTATTGCCTGTCGTTGAAATTTTTCCCGGTCATACTCTATATGATTACGAATCAAAATACACCAAGGGGATGAGCAACTATAAATGTCCGGCTGAGCTGGATGATGCCCTGACAAAGTCAATCCAGGATCTGGCCGTGCAGGCTATGCATTCAGCAGGTGTCCAGGTTTATGGTCGTGTCGATTTCCGACTGGACCCTCAGAACCAGCCCTGGTGTCTGGAGATTAATACCTTGCCTGGAATGACTGAGACGTCACTCTTGCCCATGGGTGCTGCCGCAAATGGTCTCAGTTTCCCGCAATTAATTGATGAAATTCTCCAACTAAGTTTGAAAAAATATAGCTAGGTCAAACAGTATGAGTATTCGGTTTTACAACACAATCACACGTCAGAAGGAAGCATTTCAACCTCTGGAAACTGGTAAGGTTAAGATGTACACCTGTGGCCCCACTGTGTATGATTATGCTCATATTGGTAATTATAGAACCTTTATCTTCGAAGATCTGCTGCGTCGATATCTAGAATTTCGTGGTTTTGATGTAACTCAGGCCATGAACCTCACTGATGTGGATGACAATACGATTCGACGCAGTCGAGAGAGAAGCATTTCCCTTACTGAGCTCACGAACGAGTTTAAGACCGCTTTCCATGCAGACTTGAAAACACTGAATATGCAAGCAGCACACCAATATCCCGAAGCTACCAATTATATCCCTGAAATGATTCAGATGATTTCAGAGTTGGAGAACAGGGGTTACACCTATACTGCAGCTGATGGAAGTGTATTTTTTAAGATTGCAAAATACGAACAATATGGAAAACTGGCCAATTTGAACCCAGATGAAATGCTGTCGGGGGGCCGTGTAGCGGATGACAGTTATGAAAAAGAGGGTGCCCGCGATTTTGCGCTTTGGAAAGGGTACAAGCCAGAGGATGGCGATGTTCACTGGGAATCTCCCTGGGGACAAGGTCGGCCAGGTTGGCATATTGAGTGTTCCGTGATGTCCACAGAACTGCTGGGGCCCCACTTTGATATACATTGCGGTGGTGTAGATAACATATTTCCACATCATGAAAATGAGTTAGCTCAGAGCGTTTGTGCAACTGGTGCAGACTTTGTCAACTATTGGCTTCATTCAGAGTATTTACTGGTTGACAATAAAAAGATGTCCAAGTCCTTAAACAATTTCTATACCCTGAGAGATTTAATGGAACTGGGCTATCCTGCAGAAGCAATTCGCTGGATGTTGATCACTACTCACTATCGTCAGAAGTTAAACTTTTCAGTATCGCGTCTTGTGGAATCTCAAAAGGCAGTCAACCGGTTGAGGGAATTCTTCGAAAAGTTGAAAGCTTACGCGGGCTCTGGACAGGATGATGCGCAAGATCAAATAAAGACAGGCGGAGAAAGCTTTATCTCAGCCATGGATGATGACCTGAATATATCAGGGGGACTGGCAGCCATATTTGAATTGGTCCGCTGGGGTAATAGAAGCATGGTGGAAGGGACATTGAGTAGTACAGGAGCCAAGTCGCTCATCGATCTCATTCGCAAGTTTGATCACGTCCTGGCAGTACTGGATATGGATAGCGGTTTGACTGTAGATATTGATGCTGAATTTATTGAAGCTAAAATTGTCGCTCGAAAGGCCGCTCGTGATAATAAAGACTTTGCCAGCGGTGATGCCATACGGGATGAGCTTGTTGCCCTGGGTGTTGAGCTAATTGATACTCCTGAGGGCACGAAGTGGAAAATAAAGTAATCCCAACAGCAATTCCTCAACCCAATGCCCCATCGGGGTGAGAAACCCAAACTCACAGACTATCAAGGACCCCACGCCCCATCGGGGCGAAACATCCTAAACCCCGCGACACTCCCCCAATCCTGCGCCCCGTAGGCGGCGCAATAAAAAATCCTAACCTCTCAACCAAACAGATGCTATCTTCCACAATCTGAACAACACATCTCAGAAAACAACTTGAAGGAATCTATCATGGCTAATACCTACACACGCCTGTATATCCACGTTGTGATCCGGATCAAGCGTGGATATCCAACGATCAAAAAAGATTTTGAGGAAAAACTGTATGCATACATGGGTGCGGTCATCAGGAATCAGGGCCATATTCCAGTCAGGATTAATGGTGTCTCAGATCATGTGCATATTCTTTTTATCCAGAAACCAATAGAAGGTCTCTCTGCTCTGATGCGGGAAATAAAATCCGAATCATGTCGCATGATCAATGAAAAGGGGTGGGTAAGAGGAAGATTCAGGTGGCAGATTGGATATGGAGCTTTTTCATGTGACCATCACAGCGTGGATAAGATTGTTGGGTACATAGAACAGCAAAAAGAGCATCATTCAAGAGGATGTTCTTTCAGGGAAGAATATGAGAAGTTTCTTGAAGATTATGAGGTGGATTGGGATGAAAAGTACATTGAGGATTGAAAGTTTTTTTATCGCGCTACGCTGTAGCGCTATCGCTTTTCAGTTGCTTGGTAGTAGGCTGTCCGCCTCCAACGGAGGCTACATGAAAAATAAGCCTTTTCCTGTTGATTAAAAAAATGGATGAAACTGAAAACGTTCATGTTTTGGAAGTAATTATGCTTACTGTTTTCTAGGTGTCCGTCAAACTATAGCAACTTAACATCTCCGGCTCCACATCGTAATGCAACACTCTAACCACACAACCTGAGCAATCACCTGCGCCCCGATGGAGGTATAGTAAATAAGAACCGGTTATCGGGAGACCTGTTCAATGAATATTCTCCTTATAAATATTTCCAGAATTACTTTTCCAATAGTTCTTGTGTCTGCAAGTCCAGCTTATATATTCTTCGGCTTTTAGAAAAAAAACGGCCAAGGTAGCTCAGTTGGTAGAGCATCGGTTTTGTAAACCGGCGGTCGCAGGTTCGATTCCTGTCCTTGGCTCGAACTTGTGTTTTTTTTATTTGGGTCGATGGCCGAGTGGTTAAAGGCGGCAGACTGTAAATCTGCTCTCAATCGAGTACGGTGGTTCAAATCCATCTCGGCCCACGCTTTTTTACAATAATGGGGAGGCAATTCATAAAGATTGCTGTCTGAACCCAGTGGGTGTAGTTCAATGGTAGAACACCAGCCTTCCAAGCTGGTTATGTGAGTTCGATCCTCATCACCCGCTCAACTTGACAGTGAATTGCCCCTAAGTCCGGGGCTTTTTTGTGTCAAATGCTCGGGTAGCTCAGTCGGTAGAGCACCTCCTTGGTAAGGAGAAGGTCAGCGGTTCAAATCCGCTCTCGAGCTCTAGCTTCCCCACTAACTTTTAATAATCATGAAGCGATACGGAGGAATTGAAGTATGGCAAAACAAAAATTTGAACGTACCAAGCCTCACGTGAACGTCGGAACGATCGGTCACGTTGATCACGGTAAAACAACATTAACAGCAGCTATTACCCAGGTGCTAGCAGCCAAAGGATTAAGTGAAGTTCGATCCTTTGATAGTATTGACAACGCCCCTGAAGAGCGGGAGCGCGGAATTACTATTGCTACAGCTCACGTAGAGTATGAGACAGAGAATCGTCACTATGCCCACGTGGATTGTCCTGGTCACGCTGATTACATTAAGAATATGATTACCGGAGCCGCCCAGATGGACGGAGCTATCCTGGTAGTATCAGCAGCT
>JABIFG010000324.1 GCA_018650795.1 Fidelibacterota bacterium | reverse complement strand
TTGCTTCGCATATTCTACTATCAGGATGTATCATCATCCAAATCATTTTCGATAGACATCTGACTTTTTCTCTGGCGTGTCGTTGTTGAGTGCAAGTAAGATAGTTACTTGGTCGATGGACCTACAATAACTTGACATCATCTAAGCTCTACCGCATCCCGGGCCAGTAATTACACTTTTTCCGCCTGAGATTGGATCTATGCTGATCTGAGTGCTTATTCTTTCCTTCAACGCAGGAACATGAGAGATAATACCGATCAGTTTACCCTCTTGGTGCAAGCTAGATAAGGTTTCCAGTGCTGTCTCCAAGTTATCTTCATCCAAAGTTCCAAAACCCTCATCAAGGAAGAGTGAATCTACTCTGACCTTACGACTTGCCATGTTTGATAATCCCAGGGCTAGTGTCAGACTCACAATAAAACTTTCACCACCGGATAAATTTTTGGTGGATCTGATTTCTCCAGCTTGATAATTGTCCACAACATTCAACTTAAGTGGCTCTTCTTCATCACGGACAAGCAGGTATCGATCTGTCATTTTTTCAAGTTGCTGGTTAGCATGTGATACCATGAGTTCAAAGGTTAAGCCCTGGGCAAAGTTTCGATATTTCTTACCATCAGCAGAACCAATTAGTCCGTGCAACTTATCCCACCGTGAACACTCCTGTTGCTGGGCATCAATTTCAAATTGTTTTTCTTTGACACGTTCCTTGGCGATAGTGTTATCGGTGAGCTTATGTTTTAGCTCAGCAATAGCTTCCCTAAGCTGTTTTAAACTCTCCCCAAGTGCTTCGAATTGTGGCTCAAGCTCCTTAAGCGATCTTTCGGTTACCTTCTTGGTCAGCTCAGTAGCTAACCGATCCTTGCGATCTTTTCTCCTTGACTTGAGCTCCAGTTTTCGGTCATCCAGATCTTTTGCCCTTGTTATGAGATCGCCTCGTTCTTCCGATGAGAGCTGAGCTTCCAAGAATTGTTTTTCGACTGCAAACCCTACAGATTGAAGAGATGCACTAAAACCGGATTCAAGTGTTTCCAGCTCAGGAATCCCTTGTTCGATCCGTTCCTTCAGAGATGTGACATTGGTTGTTGCAGCGTTCAGTTTCTGCTGAGCATCGCTCTGTAGTATTCTCGTCTGTTTTTCCGCCACTTCAGCATCATCAATCGCTTTATTTAGCTGCTGTTCTTCAGTGTCAGGCTTTTTATCTCCGTACAATTCCAGGCGTTCAGTATTTGCATCTGTATATTCTTGTTTGACTGTTTCAAACATTTTTTGTTTTTCACTCGATGCAGTGGTTTGTATGTCAATAACCGCATCCAACCGCTTCAGTTCACTCTCCAATTCGGAGATCTGTTTTTCTATCTCAGCTTTATCTTTATTGTGAGACTGCCACTTGGTAAGCCGCTCCTGCAAAGATGTGAGCAAGCGGGAGATATCCGACTCCGAGATTTCAACTATTCCAAGAGGCTGCAATTTGCTTGAGACACCCTTTTTTAATTTTACATAATCAGACTGTTTTTTCTTGAGATCATCTGTCTGGTGAGTAAGATTTTTTTTTGCAGTCTGCTTTTCATTGGCTACTGCACCTTCAATCTTTTCACTCTCAGAGAGGCTATGCTGCGCTTCCTTTTCTGCGATCTCAAGGTTTTTAATCACTGATTCCTGGGCTTCAGCCTTCCCTATTAAGTCAGAAAAATCCACAATCTTCTGCTCCTGCTCATCTGGAATAGGTACATTTCCCTCAGCATAAGGATGTTCTCCCGCTCCACAAAGGGGACAGGGTTTTCCATCTTCCAGTTTGGCGCGGTGATCTTCAAGTTCTACGATCCTGGCGAGCAAAGCCATCTCACGTAACAGTTTCTCTTTTTCAGCACGATATTCCCGGAGTAGGCGGTCACCCAACAGTGTTTTTAAAGCTTTCTTCCCTTTATTTAGTAACTCAGAAGCCTTCGCCAGTTCCTGTTTTCGAGTGCTGCATTGTTCTGTGCCTGTATCAAGTTTTTCAGATATCTGTTCCAGGGCTGCAGCGGCTTCCTGCTTGTCATTTTCGTTTTTGCGGATTTCATGGTGCCGGGTGAGCAGATTACCGAGTTGCGATTCAATTCCAGTCAAGCCACTCACCAACCACACGTCTCGGGAGTGCTCACTTAAATATTCCTCTGTGGTTCTCAGTTTCCCACTTGCTGTATCGAGATTATTCTGTTCTTTAAGCTTAAGTTTTTGATCACTTTCAATTTTTGCTACATCTTCTTTGCAGGCTGCTTCAGCACTTTCCATTGTTTTTATTTGAAGGGTCAATTTTTGATCTAGGGAACGTACGTTCTGAATCAATGGCGAAGCAGTTTTTAGCTCTGCTTTAGCCTCTACAATCCGCTTTTCTACAGCCTTCAGGGCTTCTACCTTTTGTTGAAAAGCTAGCTCCAGGTCAGGCAGTTTGCCGTCCTCTGTTTTCAGGGAGTTTTGATCCGTCTCTTGCTGCTTCCTGACTGCTGTGAGGTTTGCATACTCTCCATCAAGCCCAGCTGCTTTTTGTGCCTGGCGGAGTTGTTCCCGATCCGGTTGGAAAGATTTGAGTTCAATCTCCAGCTTACCAGATTCGTCAGCTAAAGATTCAATCTCCCCATTAAGTCCATCAATACCAACCAACCAGGCGATGGCCTTCCCTGTTTCGTTTGTTTTAGCGGAAAGATCGGCCTCTTGCTTCTGTTGATCTGCCAGATTCTTCTGAATGATCTCTTCCTCATCAGGTTCAAGAAGAATAAAGCCAGATGTTTCTGCTTGAAGGAGATTGAGCCGATTACGTTCCTCTCGCTGACGTTCATGCACCCGTTTTGATATCTCCGTATAGATTTTGGTGCCGGTAATTTGCTCAAGAATCTTGGATTTCTCTTCAATATTAGCCTTGAGAAATGTATCAAAACCACCTTGCGCCAGAAGAATAGATCTGGTAAAACGGTCAAAGTCCATACCTGTTTTATCTTCTATGGCCAGGGCGACTTTCCTCAGCTGATGCTCAATCACTCTGCCATTCTCAATGGCTTCCGAAATTTCATGCTGTGGGTTCTGTAAATCACCGTTAGCATGTTTTCGAGCGCGATGTTGGCTCCAGTGGCAGCGGAACCGTCCTTCCTTAGACTCAAAAATTACTTCAGCATAACACTCGCCTGTTTGCCTCGACATGATCTCGTTAGCGCTTTTTGTAATTTTGCCTAGACGTGGCGTTTCCCCATATAGGGCTAAACAGATGGCATCAAGGGTTGTCGATTTACCAGCTCCGGTTGGTCCGGTAAGGGCAAAGATTCCATTCGTGATATATTCGGGGCCAGTAAAGTCGATACACCACTCACCATAGAGTGAATTCAAGTTCTTAAATCTAAGCTCAAGAATCTTCATACAATGTCCCGCTATTCCGCATTTGCATCTTCTTCATTAAGAGACTTCAGTATTTCATTATAAGACTGCGTTAGATCTCTTCTGTCTTCGAGAGGTACATTTAAAGTTTCTAGACACCGTTCGAACACATCATTTTCATTCAGGTCATCAAGGGTTTCATTTTGCTTGGATGCACCCAGGACCTTTTCGATGATTCTTTGGTTCTTGATCCGCCGGATCTCCATGGCAGAATCAGTCAGAGCTTCTTCAAGTGTCTCCCGGAGATTTCCGATAATATCCGAGCCAATATATTCAACCTCCAACCAGGCATTGCTTCCATCCCGTTTCAATTGTTCTATTCTTGTTTGTATATCATCCAAGGTACCCACGATTCTTTCCAGTGGCTGAAAGTAAGGAACCTTCAATTCTTTTATCGCAGGTGATTTACCCTCAAACTCGATGACGACTACTTGCTTGGTTTGGTTGGCTTCACCAAAACCCATGGGGATTGGGGAGCCACTGTAACGGAGATGCTCAGTTTTCCCTACACGCTGAGGAACGTGAAGATGCCCTAAAGCGAGGTAGTCAATTGATGACGGGAAGGCATCAGTCCCCAAATGCGCTAAAGAACCGATATACAGATCTCTGACTCCATCCCCTTCCAGAGTTTTACCTCCTGATGTGAAGAGATGACCCATGGCGACAATTGGCACATCAATATTGCCAGTTTCCAGATAGTCCAATCGTTTTTGTTCTGCTATGGTACAAACATCTGTATAGTGTTTTTTTAGACCTAGCGCAAGTTTGACATCCTTATCCTCAAAAGTCTCCCCTGATTCTACGGTACGGATATCTCTATCTCGTAAATAGGGTACAGCACAAATGATGGCTTGTGGGAGATCCTGCTGGTCCTTCAACACGAATACTTCATCGTCAGGATTCTCTGATCCCTCACCAACGACATATACATTTAAAGCCCGCAAGAGTTCTTTCGGAGCATTGAGAAATGATGGTGAATCATGGTTCCCAGCAATGACAACAATATGCTGGCAGTACGAAACAGAAACCTTGCTTAGAAAACGGTAATATAAGCTCTGCGCCAGGTTACTTGGTGTACTGGTATCAAAAACATCACCGGCAACCAGCAAAGCATCAATGTGCTCATTCTCAATAGTGGTGCTAAGCCAATCCAGAAACGCGGAGAACTCATCATAACGTTTCCGGCCGTAAAGGGAACGACCCAGGTGCCAGTCTGATGTATGGAGAATTTTCATTACCTTTTCTTTTCCCTACCGCCGGGGAGACGAACGCGGATATGGTACTTGTTTTTTTTTACGAGTGAAGCCATAAGATTCTATTAACTTTATTTAACTTTCTACTACAGTGATATATATTTCATCTGTTTCTACACCAGTCATTATTTTAAGTTTTAGAGGTTTTCCATTGTCTCTATACACTGGGGTGTCCACAATATGTGTGACGTAGTTACCGGCACACTTTCCTGTAAATATCTCAAAGTGGCCAGTGGGGATATCACCATGAATATAAAAGTCCTTTTCTAAATGCTCGCGTAAACGTTCGAACTCATCAAAGGCTTTATCGCTTAATCCACTATAACCCCGCTCCAAGCGCTCTAAGCTTGACTTCCGAATATATATTGACTTCCGATTGTAAAATGACACAATATTTACTCCTTATTATCGCAAATAGTAATGGTGATTGGAATACTGAGTATATTTGTCCTCAGTGTCGACTTCGTCCCTATAAATTAAATCTATTATTGACTCAATCTTCGAGGGTATGATACCGTTTGATTCTTCTGTTGTTATGATGCTATCCCAGATACCTGCTGCTTTATAGGTTTTTGTCTTAACATTTTTCCAGGTCCAGTTATATTTCCGCTGACTTAGCAACCCCAAATGTTCCCAATACCAGATTTTGTTGTTACAGTAAACTGTGAAATCTGTTTTTATCTCAACAGTCTTGCCATCGACAACCGGTTTTTCCTCATATTCAAAATTGAACAATTCTTTTCCTAATTCTTCACGCTTTGTCATGAGCATATGGTAAATCATCAATTCGATTCGTGATTCAACAAACACCCCAGGTTCCGGCTCTAGGTCATAATATCGGTAAGGCTTATCCAACATCAAGCTAGTTCTTCTGGCACCAGAGAATGATCTCTCTATGGCAATTTCGAGGACATTTTGTCGTGCCCCCTCAACACTCTGGATGAATAGCGTGATAGATGATTGTGTTCGAGTTAAAGCCGTATATATCAATTCCTTAGAAAGCAATCCATATCTTGCTGGTAAAACGAGAAAAATATGCTTGAATCCACTCCCCTGCGATTTGTGGACAGTTATTGCATAAGCCAACTCAAAGAATTCCTGCTCTGCCTTGCGTATATCATTGAACTTGGTTGACTCCAGTCCTGTTGCAGCTTCGTAATAGAATTTTTCCGACTTTTCACCTACGATCAAGCCAATAGTACCATTTGAAAGTAGTAGTTGATCCGAGTCATAATAATTCTTGGTTCGAATGATTTTATCAGAATTCTTGTAGAGATTCTTTCTAAGACTGTAAGGTAAATCACTTTTAAATTCAGTTTGGATGAAGTGGTTTATTTTGACAGCACCAGAGTATTGTGCATGATAGGGTGTAAGAATTTGGAAATTGCTCAACTGTGAGCTACCATCTTTAATCTGGCCATCTTTAGACAATCCGTTCATCTGGTTCAACTGTTCTGTTAAGGATCCTTCATAACCTCGATTTACAGCTAGCTTGACAAATTCTGACCTAACCTGAGTGTATAACTCATCCATGTTAGTCCAATAGCAAGCATGGAACCCTTTCGAGATTGTATATTCTTTGTTGCGAAATTTGTCCCTAAGGGATAAGTCCACTTCCCCATTTAAACGATAGGCATTAGCCAAGTTTAAAACTTCATTTTCATTCAGTTCAGATCTGCAATTTGTCTCCAATTGGATACTGCAAGTGTGGTACTTATTATTCGTGCTGAGATAACTTATAATGTCGGAAAGCACTCTTCCATATCCGATTGCAGGCAACTGGTTTGGATCACCAACCAGAATCAATCTCTTAAATGCAGGTACTTTGAAGTTGAAAAATGAAACTAACTGTTCAAACTTCAGTAAGTCCACCATTGACATCTCATCGACAATCAGATTATTAATTGCACTAATATCTGCTAGAGTGATTTTATTACGATTAACCTCAGCAATAAATTTATCAATTGTTGATGAATTGATACCTTGAAATTCTGGATCAGATTTCAATCGTAAGGCAGCCTTCCCTGTGGGGGCTAGCAATAAATACGTCTGACCCTGCTCCTCAAATTGTTTTATGATATTGAGGATTTCATAGGATTTACCACTACCAGCACTCCCCGCCAGAACAAATGCTCGACTGGCATATATGTTTTTGTAAAGGAGGTTCCGCTCATCCAGGAATCCTTGCGTATCAAAATTCTCGCCGATGATTGCTTTTAGCTTTCGGACTGAATCGTCCAGGTATTCTTGTAGCTTTGGATATGTCTCTGAATTCTCATGTGCTCTCAGTAATTCAGAAACTTTCCCTTCTATGTTTTGTTCAGCATTGTAAACATGAGCCAAATAATAATACATGGTATCATTCGCCTCTACGAAGACAAGCTTCTGTGGTTCCTCCTGAAAATGGTTCGCGTATTCCTTCTCTGTGTGGAGTCAGACCAATTCGGTTCATTTGATCTAAATAAATAAGAGATACTTTGGGCGGCTAACAACCCGAAAAAGGAGCCAATAATGAGCCCAAAGTCAGAAGTAGAGAGACGAGTAAAAGCG
>JABIFG010000323.1 GCA_018650795.1 Fidelibacterota bacterium | reverse complement strand
TCAGGTACTCGTTACCTGAGAACGGAGATATGCGTTTGGTCATTTATGATCTCCTGGGTAGGGAGGTGCTTGAGCTGGTGAATGACTTCAGAAGTGTAGGCAATTATGAGACGACCTGGTACGGTCTCGACCAACAAGGTAGGCAGGTGAGCACAGGAGTCTATTTTGCTCGGCTTGAAGCTGGTCGCAATGTAGATGTCATAAAGATGCTTTATCTAAAATAGGATTATTGGCTAAAACACACTTTCCTCCTTTGGCCAATAGCATGACGAAGCCCCCGCCCACACTCGGGGGCTTCCGTTTTCTTATCTGTTTTGTATATTGAACTGACAGAAATATTTAAATACAGATAAAGGTCTTTCATGAAAGCATCCCCAACACTCACAGTTCAAAATCAACACGTCACTATCAGGTCGTTTACTCAGGAAGATATCTCAGAAGAGATGCTTACTCAAATACTCGAAGCAGCCAGAAGATCACCAACCAGTAGCAATCTGCAGGCCTATAGTGTTATTGTGGTCAAGAACCCCGATGTTAAACGGGAATTGGCCGCTTTGGCGGGGAATCAGAAACATGTGGGGACGTGCCCGGTTTTTCTGGCATTCTGTGCCGACCTGCATCGTCTAAAAACTGTTTGTGAGTTACATGATAAAGAGATGACCAACAATCTGGAGACCTTCATCATCTCAACCATTGATGCATCTCTGGTTGGGATGTCCGTGCAGACCGGGGCAGAATCCATGGGTTTGGGAGCCGTGATGATTGGTGCTATGCGTAATCATCCACGAGAAGTTGCTGAGTTACTTGGGTTACCAAAGCATGTCTACGTAAGCTTTGGGATGTGTCTCGGTTGGCCTGAAAAGGACAATATCCCGCCCCAGAAACCACGTCTACCGGCAGAGCTGGTAATTCATGAAGAAAAATATGACGTATCTAACCCGCAATCCAGGATTGAGGCTCACAACCAGGAGTTAGCACAACACTATGTATCCCTGGGCAAAAATCAGGATGACGCAGCCTGGTCTGGCGTCATTGCCAGAAATCTCAGTCGACCCCTCCGTCCAAATCTCAAAGTTACCCTGGAGGATATGGGTTTTAATATTATCTGAAAAGGGGAGAGTAAATTGGTGAAATCAGGATGGATAATTTCGCTAACCATGGCTCATTGGTGAGTCTAATTTAAAAGCCAGTAATTATTACCTTTATAAAGGATTCCCAACTCGGGTGAGAATTGAAGAAGTTCCCAACAAATCCTATAATTAGAAAGATTAGAGCCCTGCTTCCAAGTAAGGGGTTTACACTTATCGAAATTATTTTTTCTGTGACACTCCTGTCCATAGTGGCCATGGGTACTGCCCAGTATATGGTTTATTCGCGCTGGGATATAGATAGAGGCATACGGAGACAGCTTGCCTGGATCAATATGGCTTCCCGGATGGAGGAGGCCGTTGATTGGGGTTTCGATGCTCTACCTGATAGTCTTCCTGAAACCAATCAATTGATTACTGCCAACAATCTCACTGCTTATAGAACCACCGAGGTCTTTGGAATCGATGATACCACAGATGGTTTATCACCAACGGATACAGATATACCTGACTATTATATGATTGAGATAAAGATCTCCTGGTTTACGACTGGTAATGTAAGTGATAGCCTGACTGCCTACATCTCTGCAGAAATGGCCTGGGATTATTAGTGTATAACCATAACTCCAGAGGAACTACCCTGGTAGAGCTCATGATAGCTACTGTGATCTCTAGTATTGTAGCCATTGGCTTCTCATCGGTTCTCATGTTTACCCGTAATATGTATAATGATACAATGGTGCGATCCCAGTTGAGCCAGGATGCTTTTGTGGTGGATCAATATGTAAGAACCAAACTCACCAGCCAGGTTTCTGATTCACTTCAAATCTTCGCAAGTGCCAGTGACGAGAGCTCAGAGATCACATCAACATCGGGCATTATCCTACGTTCAGTTCGAATGGATGGGACTGTAGATCATCTCTCGGCGAATGGGCTGAACTTAGAATGGAAAATTGACAGCTTGATACACAGCCCCATTGATTCAGATATTTCTGAAATACTCTTTACAGAAAGAACTGGCTACAGCAAAAAGATGTTGGATGTTACCATGGTGCTCTCGGAAGAGGGTGATAGTATCGAATTGGAATGGATAGTAGCCATTCGTAATTAGGCCCCCGCTCCAATCGTTGTTGCCAACCCTGTATTAAAACCACAATAGTACGTTCTGCATCTCTACAATAATTCAATCTTATGGGGTAGCATCTATTATCGCCGATATTTTTTATAATCCACACATAGAAATATCTATTTCCAGCTAATACTAAGCTCATATTCAGTATTATCATCCCATAACTAGTATATTGTATCATATTAGCTAAGGGATAGCGTGTTGGATAAAAGCTAAAATGTGTAATATATTTAGTACAATTGCAGGTAATTGGTCGTTTCCAGGACCTAGCGTAAAAGCGACATCAATTCATACTCCAATTAATAAACAATATCCATAAGTGACTGTATATTAGGAATTAATGTCAGCTTACTTACTTGAGATATGGCCTGATTCCAGGTAAAAACCAAATCTAATGGCTCGAGAATAATGGTTATTGTTGTAATAAAGTGACAAAATTTGCAAAAAAGTGTCACATTAACTATAAAAATGTTTCAATATTTTATGGAAAATGCATTGAGTGAATAGGTGTAAGCCCCTGATGCATAGAAGGTTACTAAAGATGATAAAATGTGGCACAATTGTTGAACTATAAGGGGGCATGCGAAATCAAATCATAACCAGCCCAATTAAAACCATGAGAGTGGTATAACACATGTATATCGTTGCCATTATGATTACTGCTGTCATCTTCAGTGCCACTGGTCTGGGTGTTCTTAATCTTGCTACTGTAGTTAACCTGGATACACAGGCAGCTGTAGAAACAGTACAGGATCAGGTTGAGGTTGAATCATTTGCCAATGTGGCTCTATGGCGTGTGAATGCAGGAGGGGACAACCTAGGAAATTTCACAGTTGGCAATGTCACCGCAGCATATGATAGTACTTTAAAAAGACTTACAGTAATCAAGACTACTGATGATGAGACCAACGGTCTTATCCTTGATCTATCAGAAGATTCACACTTTAAGCGCGCCGTTGCTACACAAAATGGTATTGATTTCAATGGCGACAAAACCATCAGCGAAGAACCAATCCACCAGTTAAGACATGATATGGAATTTCTACCCCAAGTTGACATGGCCTATCTTGTAGCAAATGCTGCTCAAGAGGTATGGCTTTGGGATGATCATATTCACGACGAGGATGTGGTTGAAGGTATTAATATATTTCATGGCAACTATCTTGATATTCACAATGTTGACAAAGAGAATGTTACTCTGGTTTTCACTGGCTACGATATCCAGCCCAAAGATGATGTGAAACTGAAAGCTCCACTTATCAATGGAGTTCCACTACCTGCAATAATTATGACCAATCCATACAACGATACTCATTTTGATCAGGGTTATAATGACGAGATTCATATAGAGGGTGCCATCTATTCCGCTGGACATGTGAGATTGCATGAAGGTGAGTTTACCGGTCCTGTGATCGCAAAGACAGCCCGTATCTGTAGAGATATTGACATGCTTGATGATGATGGTAGTAAATATTACGCCTGGAATCTGGGATTTGGCAACTATGAAGATTATGACTGGCCCAAGCAAATTCAGGAATGGGCTCGTATCGATTAATCCCCGCTCCACTTATATTCAAAATTATAGAAGCCCTGTTTCAGGGCTTTTTTCTTGTCTATGAATAAATCTTCTCCTTCACGATACAGTAGATCCAATTGGCCGTAATAAGCAAAAGCTTCCCAGTTCTGGCCATGGTCGAATCGGCAGGGGTAGTGGTAGTTTGATTTTGAATCTCAATATGTAGTATAGAGAATAGCTGTTTCATAAATGGGTGTTCTTATTCATTCGCTTCACCAAGCCTTATTCTCAGGTCCCTTGCACTAAAAAAATATTATTATGTACTAATTCTCTTTTTAGCAGATAATATCATCCTAGAACTAGCATTATAAGTCACTTTAAAAATATATTGATTTTCTCAAGATGATCGAAAAGTGTAATATATTTAATACGAATTGCAGTTTAATCCT
>JABIFG010000322.1 GCA_018650795.1 Fidelibacterota bacterium | reverse complement strand
CTAATTCATATCGGCGACCTTGGGCTCGACGATGATCCTCTATTTGAAACAAAAAACTGTCTAACATTTTGTATTCTCCTCTTTAGTTTTTTAGAAAGAGAATAACATAGAACCGTATCTTTTAGAACTGAACAACCCTTGGGCAAGACCTATCTTGCCTCTGCCTTGGGCGTGGCGGCTGCCCGCAACCAATACAGCGTGCGCTACCATCGTGTTGCCCGCCTTTTGCATGCACTGACGCTCGCCAGACAGGAAGGAACACTCTTGAATTTCTTGCGTGCTTTGGCGAAAACAAAACTGCTCATCATTGATGATTGGATGCGAGACACGATCACCATACAAAACGCGCAGGATCTGCTCGAAGTACTGGATGACCGCTTTGGACATGCTGCCACCTTGATCTCGAGCCAGGTACCTGTGGCCGATTGGCACCTGCGCATCCCCGACCCGACCCTCGCGGATGCCATTCTAGACCGCATCGTTCACACAGCTCACCGCATCCAGCTTGAGGGTGAATCCCAGCGAAAACTCAGAGCAAAACGGACGATGCCGAACACTTAGAGTACAATTCCTTCGCCAGTCTTCTCCCCACTCCTGACTGTGCGACATCGACCGTTTAAGGTGTGCGTTTTCACCGTTTTACGCACAAACTTTTAAAAAGGATGAAAAAGATCCGGTCGGAGTTGGGCATATAAAGAGAGGTTTTCCTACTTGACGAAATTCATTTATAAGAAGGTTGAACGTTTTTTCTTGGGTTAAGTCTGTATCAAATGTCAAAATACAGTCATCAGAATATACATTAGTAACAAGTAACTTTATATCATCGGTTTTTATGTAAACACCAATCATTTCTGATGTATAGTTCCAAATCCTTTTTTGGTCATCTGTATAACTAAAGACTGCAGGGTGAATTAGCACGAACGAATGTTCAGCAGGAATGGTTATACTTCCACTTTGTCCCCAATCAATAGTTCTTACGTTTGAATATGTGTTTATGAAAATTTTTACATAGGCACCTTGATTTTCACCAGGCTGTATATTTTTAAAAATGTCTAAAACCGTTTTGATAGAATAATCTGGTAACTGTCGGATAGGAAGTGTTGGTGTGAATTTTAAATTTGCTGCGAAAGCTTTTGCTAGATACGTTTCCTGAGAATCACTGCTCGTTTTGTCTACTACTACTCCTGGAAAATCTTCCATCTCATCGACATAAGATTTCCAGGGCAAGTTAGGAAACAGTTTAGATAAAATTGGCTCAATGTTATCCTCATATAAAATCCCTTGAAACTTTCCTTCGGATACCTGTGGACGAGAATTTTTTTCTAGCCAAACTTGAAACATTGGCATAGCCTCCTGTACAAATTTATCGGCTAATGTATCATTTTCACTTACGTTGTAAAAAAAAGCATCCAGCGAAGAGTTGGATTATTCTTTTCAAGGTAAATTTCAATGGCTTGAGCAAGATTACTCTCTTTGGAGTTTTGTAGATATGTTAGGATCGGAATATTGAATGCAAATCTAGCAATATCCGTTAGAACACAACTTTTGATAAAGTTTTGTCTAGAGCTTGGGATATCAGTTAAGCGCTTAGGAGTAAGCACTTTGTCTATTAGCTTTGCTATGGTATAGCCATCACGATACACACCAAGGTTTTCAAGGTTTCTTAAAAACTGTTTTTGATTTCCTCTGGCCGATGCAAGGAGATATTCAGTGTAAGTTGCAGTCCCTTCATGGATTAATCGTGATTTGGATACTAGCGAATTAAAAACCTGCTCTAAATTATGAGAATTATGTGTGGATGAAAGCCGAGCTTTCTGCACTAAAATCGTTAAATAACCAAGAATTGATCTATTAGCAATTTGTGCATGAACTTTTTCGTGCATTTCAACATCAAGATATTCATCAGGTATATCAAAAATATTCATGACATATGATCGGCCTGAAAAATCATAATAACCAAGTTGTTGCAAGAGATTCTTCATAGTTACTCCACAGAGTTCAGATTTATGAGAAGTTTTGAGTAAGATGTTTTCTGATGTCCGCCTACTTCTATTCCAAAAAAATATGTTGGTAGTTTACTAAATATTCATGTTGTTTGTATCAAAACTATCTAGTAATAACAACCGCAATGCGCGAAATAAATGCCACTTTAAATATATCGTTATTATACTTGCATTCTAGCTCCTCTCGAAAGCCCTCGTAGTATTAAAGTTTAAAATGTCACACTCCATGAGAAGATATGGAGATGAGACAAATGACAAAAATAATCCTCGCTCACGAATTATTAGGAGAAGGCGTCCCGAAAAGTCACATAGCCAAGCATCTGGGCGTCTCTCGCCGTACGATTATTCGCTGGGCAAAAGCAATTGAGTATCACGGAAGTATAGATGCTTTTTTGGAGCATTACATCCAGGCAAAGAAAGGTCCTCGCAAGAAGCGAAAGAAGGATGCGATCCTGAAACGACGTGTCTGGGCACTTCGAGAGAAGCACCACCAATGTTGTGGTCAAAAGATCCAATACTTCTTGAAGAAAGAATACGATCAAGATCTAAGTGTGACCACAATTTATGAGATTCTTTCTGAGAAATACCAGTTACGTTCAAAATGGCAGAAAAACAAGCTTCGAGGAGCAGTTCCGACTGCTTCTGCGGCTCGTGAAGTGATCCAGATGGACACAGTGCTCTTTGGCGATGTTTTTGCCTTCACAGCGGTTGATATTTACAGCAAAGAAAGTGACGTTCTTCTACGCCCAGCATTGAAGGCCTTGGATGGCAAAGCTTTTCTGGACCATTGTATGCCAAGAAGCTTTGGCGGTTTTGCAGAGACGATCCAGACAGATGGGGGCAGTGAGTTCGAAGCAGAGTTTGCAGAGACCGTCAGAGCTTATTGTGCTCATCACCGTGTTGCCAGACCCTACAAGAAGAATGAGCAGAGTTATATCGAGAGTTTCAATCGTAGCTTACGAAAAGAGTGTTTGGGATGGCAGAAATACAATGCTGATGAAATCCCTGAACTGACTATATATCTTGATGAGTGGTTGCGGTATTATCATTATGAAAGACCACATATTTCTTTGGGCATGAAACCGCCACTTGAAAAGCAAGTGTGACATTTTAAACTGTACATTGCGGCCCTGTTTTTTTCAAACTCCTTTTGCTCTTTTCTCCCATTATTGTGAAGTTATCGAAGTTCTATAATTTTCTTCTTCCATCACAATATCGTCTACATCCCAGCCTTTTTGATCCATCAATTCGATGTAGGCACGGCGGAAGAGGAGGGTGACGGAGACTTCCGAAGTTTCTGCTTCTGCGCTTCGCTTGAAGTGCTTTGCAAAACCTCGGAAGTCTGGTCAAAGTTACGGCGTCGCCTTCCAGGTGCGGTAATCGAAGGTCATGCCGTTGGTATTGTGCGCGGTCGGGCGCAACCAACCTACATAGGTGACCATACCGGGGGTGTAAGCATAGCAATAGTAGGAAGTATCATTCAGAGGCCAGATAACTGTACTTCCGCTACCTATAGCAGCTTCGCAATCCGCTTTGGTGGGTTCAGTGCTCACTGCGGCGGCGAATTTCACCGAGGAATCCTGCCCTTTGATCTCCATAACTTGCAGGCTTTTCTTGGTGGTCTGATGATAGGTAAAGATGGCATAAGGTTCAGAACAGTCGATCACGCCGCCATTGTGCAGGTCGTAGCACTCATCGGTCAGCATGGTCACTTGCTCACCCTGGCTCTGGATAAGCGCAACAGGAACGGGTTGCAGGGTTGGCGGCACAGGCGTGGGATTCCCGCCTTGGTTGCCCTGTCCTGACGAAAGCACTTTGATCGCCACCCGCAAGGGACTATTGGGCGGCTCACCCTGACCAAATTCGCGTCCCTGGGCGTTTTGCATCTTCCAGGCTGAGACATAATTGCCCGCTTGCGAAGGGGCTTGCATATCCACGCCGAGAGTCACGGTCCCACCCGGTGCTATGGGGGTACCCAATGGTAGCAGGCTTTTGGCGGCGTTGATATCGCCCCCCATTAATTTCAAAGCGTAGTCGGCGCTCCAGGCGCATTCGCCGGTATTTTCTATCGTCCAAATGACCTGGAAACTCTCATCGGGGGCGAAGGTTTGACCATCAGCAATGTTGACGTTGGCAGCGAGAGTCTCTTTGCAGAAATCGGATGGCTGATTCCCAGTTTGGGATTCTTCGGGATTGGGCGTGGGCGACTGCTCAACGGAAGGCTGTTGAGCTGAGGGCTCTTCTTCTACTTCCGACAGACTCTGCTCCCACGGTAGCGAGCAGGCTAGTTGTGCCAATACCAAGGCACTGATAACCCCAACAAATACAAAAACTTTTTTCTTCATGGCATTCTCCTTTTACCTGAGTGCGCATCAGCGGGCTGACTGATGCACTTGACTTTCTGCTTCCAGTCTATGCCAAAGTTGTTCAGAAATTGTTCAGGCATAATTGCCGAGTTGTAAAATCTTCTGCCATACACTTGTTGGTTGTCACTGACACGCCAGCTCATCTATCCAGCCTTTCAATCTCTTACATCCGTGGACAGGGATATAAGGTAGCAAGCCATAATTTCCCTGCAACTTTTTTGTTCCAGCCCTGTATTGTTAATAGAGAAGAATATCGCACCCGATCACGAGTAACGCTTGTGCGTCATTGATCAGGACGTATTCGAAGAAGGAAGTTCCTGATGTCTGGGAAAAGTTACACTCGGGAGAATTAGATGAAAAGAAAATGGCTTGTAGTTATCGGAATAGTTGTTGTGCTCTTATTCAGCGGCTGCGCTCAAGAAACACAAGAAGCAATGGAAGATACAATCGTCATTAGAGAAGAGACTATTGAAGTATCATCG